>JBNKPL010000076.1:0-11340 GCA_050295355.1 Sedimenticolaceae bacterium | reverse complement strand
CCTGTACCGATTCGAAGGGTTTGGGCCGGGACTCTTCGTGCTCCAGCAGACGAACCACCATCATGCGCTCACCGCCCAGCTCAATCGCTTCACTGTTCAATCCCTGGTTGAGCACGTCATCACTGAAGGCGGCCCGAATCACCTTGGGGGAAGCGAACAGGCCGGGGCCGCCATCGCGGGTCATCCAGTCGCTCTGCTTGATCTCCAGACCCAGCCCCTGGGCCGCCGGCTCCAGACTGTTGGGGTCTTCATACGCCAGGTTGGCCAACTGCTCGGCCAGTTCGTAATACTGTTTCTGCGCCTCGTTCTCACGGTAGGCCTTGGCGATCTCTTCCTTCACCTCGGCATAGGGCTTGCCCTCGGCGGGCCGGATATCGGTCAGTTGGATGATATGAAAACCGAACTGGCTGCGCACGGGTTCGCTCACCTCACCCTTCGTCATGCTGAAGGCCGCATCATCGAACTCCGGGACCATGACGCCACGCTCGAAGAAGTCCAGATCGCCGCCTTGTGCGCTGGAGCCGGGATCCTGCGACACCTCTTTGGCCACGGCGGCGAACGCCTCGCCGCCGCGGATCCGGCCCAGGGCCGCCTCGGCCCGGGCGCGCGCCTCGGCCACGGCCGCCTCATCGGCGCCCTCCGCCACGGGGATGAGGATATGGCTCGCCCGGCGCTGCTCGGGGCTCATATACTCCTCTTTCCGCTGCTCATAATAGGCCAGCAGGGTCTCTTCGCTGGCCTCCACCAGCCCGCCGATCAGCTCCGGATTCAGCTCCAGGTACTCCAGCTTTACCCGCTCCGGGGCCATGTAGGCGGCCCGGTTCTCCTGGTAGTGCTTCTCCGCTTCCCCGGCCTCCAGGGTTACCGCGCCCAGAAAATCGGAGGCGGGAACCAGCAGATAGCTCATGTCGCGCGTCTGCTGCCCCAGGCGCACCCGCTCCTCCCATTCGGAGTCGAGCAGCAGTTCCGAGGCGCTGATGGCGTTGACGAGCTGTTCAGAGACAATGGACTGACGGATCTGGCTTTCCAGCTCCTGCGCACTCGTCCCCTGCTGACGGGCGAAACGTTCGAAGACCTGTTGATTGAAAGCGCCGTCCACCTGGAAGGCCGGGACCTGCAGGATAAAATCGCGCACGAAGCTGTTGCTGGCCCGCATCCCGAGGCGGTCCGCCGCCTGAATCAGCAGTTCGCTGCGGATCAGGGACTCCACCACCTCGTTGCGCAATAATTTTTCATCCATCAGTTCCGGCCGGTAGGCGGCGCCCAGGCGGAGTCTCAGCTGCTCCCGAAACTGGCGGTAATCCTGCTCAAAATCCCGTTCGGTGATCTCCCGGTCGTTGACCGTGATCTTCACGGGTTCCTTACCAACCCCGAGATATTCCTGAATACCCCAGAGCGCAAAGGGAATGGTGATGATGATAACGATGACCCAGGCGATCCAACCCTGGGCGCGTTCTCTGATGGACTGAAGCATAAAACTGAGATCCGTGCGGAAAAGACGATAGTCTAAAAGAATTGGCGGTTATTCAGAAGACCCGGACCGAAGAAAGCCGCTGAAGCGGCACGATTTTCAGGTGATTCCGGAACAAAAGAAAACGGGGTATCGAAATCGATACCCCGTTATTCCGGATAGTGGCGGAGTGGACGGGACTCGAACCCGCGACCCCCGGCGTGACAGGCCGGTATTCTAACCAACTGAACTACCACTCCTAATCCTTGGTGGGTGCTGCAGGGATCGAACCTGCGACCCTCGCCTTGTAAGGGCGATGCTCTCCCAGCTGAGCTAAGCACCCTCTGTGAAGGCGCGCTAGTTTACGGCATCCTTCAGAGCTTTACCAGCCTTGAAAGAAGGATTTTTCGACGCCTTGATGTTGATGGTTTCGCCGGTCTGGGGGTTACGTCCAGTACGGGCGGCGCGCTCACGCACGGTGAAGGAACCAAAACCGACCAGCGATACGGTATCTCCCTTTTTCAGAGCGGCGGTAATGGCATCCACCATTCCATCTAGAGCGCGGGTGGCGGCAGCTTTGGAGATATCAGCAGATTCTGCAATCGCATCAACCAGTTCCGATTTATTCATTGAGGTTACTCCCTTCAGGTAGTGATCACGCCCGTGAAAAAGACGCAATAATTAAGCAACTATGTGTGCACGGCAAATCCGAAAAACGGGGGCAATTTATACCAAGCCGCTTGAATCACTGTCAACACAAAACAAGCGTGGTTGCCGCGTTTCAGACCGTTTTCAGCGCCGCTTTGGTGATGATCAGTAAAGCATTCAGGCAAGCGGGCTGTTGAGCAAGATATCGAACAACCGGAGTTAAGTCCGTGTCCGCCATCACAAATACGATCGCTCAAAATCAATCTGGTCCGCCGCGCCGGAGCGGCGCGTCCGGCAACGAAAAAAATTTGAAAAAATTCGGATCAGTGCCGCAGCAGATCGTTATTTTTCTGCCCGCCCTCCTCTTCTTCCGAGACGCTCACATCTTTTGCCTTATCCGGATCTTCGCTCTTGGGTCTCGGCTGCGGCATCTCGGTGAGGGCGATCTCCAGCACCTCGTCGATCCAGCGCACCGGCCGGATGTCCAGGTCCTCTTTAATGTTGTCCGGGATATCCACCAGGTCGCGCTCGTTCTCATGGGGGATCAGTACCGTCCCGATGCCGCCCCGGTGGGCCGCCAGCAGCTTTTCTTTTAGCCCGCCGATGGGGAGCACCTCGCCGCGCAGGGTGATCTCCCCGGTCATGGCCACATCCGCCCGCACCGGGATATGGGTCAGGGCGGAGACCAGGCTGGTGCACATGCCGATACCGGCGCTGGGGCCGTCTTTCGGGGTCGCGCCTTCCGGCACATGGATATGGATGTCGTGCTTCTGATAGAAATCCTCTTCCAGACCCAGGATATCGGCCCGGCTGCGCACCACGGTCATGGCCGCCTGGATGGACTCCTGCATCACATCGCCCAGTTGGCCGGTGTAGGTGAACTTGCCCTTGCCGTTGACCAGCGCGGCCTCGATGCGCAGCAGCTCGCCGCCCACCTCGGTCCAGGCCAGACCGGTCACCTGGCCCACCTGGTCCACGTCGTCCGCCCGTCCATAGCGGAACCGCTGTACGCCGAGATACTCCTCCAGCGCCTCGGGGCCGACGGTGATCCGGGTGTCGTCGTTCTTGAGCAGGATATGCTTCACCACCTTGCGGCAGATCTTGGAGATCTCCCGCTCCAGGTTGCGCACCCCGGCCTCGCGGGTGTAGTAGCGGATGATGTCGCGGATGGCATCCTGCTCGATCTTCAGCTCCTTCTCCTTGAGGCCGTTGTTCTTCACCTGCTTGGGGACCAGGTAGCGTTGGGCGATATTGACCTTCTCCTCCTCGGTGTAGCCCGAGAGCCGGATCACCTCCATGCGGTCCAGCAGGGCCGCCGGGATGTTGAGGGAGTTGGCGGTGGCCACGAACATCACCTCCGAGAGGTCAAAATCCACCTCCATGTAGTGATCCACGAAGGTGTGGTTCTGCTCGGGGTCCAGCACCTCCAGCAGGGCCGAGGCGGGATCGCCACGGAAGTCCATGGCCATCTTGTCGATCTCGTCCAGCAGGAAGAGCGGATTGCGGCTGCCGATCTTGGAGAGGTTCTGGATGATCTTGCCAGGCATGGAGCCGATGTAGGTGCGGCGGTGACCGCGGATCTCCGCCTCGTCCCGCACCCCGCCCAGGGCCATGCGCACGAACTTGCGGTTGGTGGCGCGGGCGATGGACTGGCCCACGGAGGTCTTGCCCACGCCGGGCGGTCCCACCAGGCAGAGGATCGGGCCCTTAAGCTTGCGCACCCGCTGCTGCACCGCCAGATATTCGATGATCCGTTCCTTGACCTTCTCCAGCCCGTAGTGATCCGCTTCCAGCACCTCTTCCGCCGCGCCCAGGTCGTTGCGGACCCGGCTGCGCTTTTTCCACGGCACATTGGCCAAGGTGTCGATGTAGTTGCGCACCACCGTGGCCTCGGCGGACATGGGGGACATGAGCTTGAGCTTGTTCAGTTCGGCGTTGGCCTTATCCCTGGCCTCCTTGGTCATCCCGGCCTTGTCAATCCGGTTCTGCAGATCCTCGATCTCGTTGGGCGCGTCCTCCATCTCACCCAACTCCTTCTGGATCGCCTTCATCTGTTCGTTGAGGTAGTACTCGCGCTGGTTCTTCTCCATCTGGCGCTTGACCCGCCCGCGGATACGCTTCTCCATCTGCAGCAGGTCGTTCTCCGACTCCATCAGGGTCATCAGGTGTTCGATGCGCCGCTGCACATCCGCCATCTCAAGGACTTTCTGTTTCTCTTCCAGCTTCAGGGACATATGCGCGGCCATGGTGTCCGCCAGCCGGCTGGGGTCGTCGATGCTGGAGAGTGAGGTCAGCACCTCGGGCGGAACCTTTTTGTTCAGTTTTACATACTGATCAAAGAGATCGGAGGCGGAACGCATGAGCACATCCATCTCCCGCTCGTCGAGGCCCATTTCGTCCTGCAGCACCGCCACCTCGGCGGTGTAGAACTCCTCCGTGACGGGGAAGCCCAGCAGCTTGACCCGCTTCACCCCTTCCACCAGCACCTTCACCGTGCCGTCCGGCAGCTTCAACAGCTGCAGAATATTGGCCAGGGTGCCCACCTCGTACATGTCGTCCACCTGGGGATCGTCCGTGTCCGCGCTGCGCTGGGCCACCAGCAGGATCTGCTTGTGGTCGTCCATGGCGGAATCCAGCGCCTTGATGGATTTATCGCGGCCGACGAAGAGGGGAATCACCATGTGGGGATAAACCACCACATCCCGTAGCGGCAGCACAGGTATGCCCGTGGTCTGATCCGCGCTCAGCGGGGAGTTCGTGTCGTGTTGGCCCATAACTGGGGATACCTCATGCTGTCATGGACCTTTGCGCAACCCGTGATGACGCCAGCATCCCAGCAGGGCCTGGCGTCACCCGAACAAAAACGAAGATCCGTAGAATTTTGTTGTATGAAACTATGGCATACCATGCGGCCAATGCCCCCCCTTTTCAAGCCCCGGCGGGCAAAATATAACGGCCGGACAGGCCGCGGATATTTTATCGCCTCCACGAAAATAATTCCCATGAAGCCCGTCACACGGTTTGTCATTAAAGTGTCATAATCCTTTCATAGTATGCGGCCCCGAAGAGCAAAGTCAGAATTCGATTCATCGAGGAGATATCGCATGTATAAAAAATTGGCCGCAACCGTTTCCCTGGCCCTCACCATAGGCCTGGCGTCCAGCACCATCCAGGCCGCCACCACCATCCAGAACAAGGGTTCCGACACCCTGGTCAACGTGGCCCAGGCCTGGGCCGAGGCCTATCAGGACGTGGATTCCAATGTGGCCGTCGCCGTCTCCGGCGGCGGTTCCGGCACTGGTATCGCCGCCATGATCAACGGCACCGTGGACATCGCCAACGCCAGCCGCAAGATGAAGGACAAGGAGATAGCGCTGGCCGAGAAACATGGCCAGCATCCGGTGGAGCACGTGGTGGGCTACGACGCCCTGGCGGTCTATATGCATAAGGACAACCCGGCCGACGCCCTCAGCATCGCCCAACTGGCGGATATCTACAGCCGCAAGGGCAAGGCCCGCAACTGGGCAGATCTGAGCATCACCGTCCCCGGCTGCAAGAGCGGCGAGATCGTGGTGGTGAGCCGCCAGAACAACTCCGGCACCTACGCCTACTTCAAAAAGGCGGTGCTGGGCGACAAGGGCAAGTACCGCCAGGGCACCCTCGACATGCACGGCTCCAAGGATGTGGTGGACCTGGTGGAAAAAACCCCCTGCGCCATCGGCTACAGCGGCCTGGCCTACGCCACCGATCACGTCAAACTGGCCTGCATCTCTAAAGACGGCCAGCCCTGCGTAAACCCGAGCGTGGCCACCGCCAGCGATGGCAGCTACCCCATCGCCCGTCCGCTGTTCATGTACACCAACGGCGAACCCCAGGGCGTCATTAAGGCCTACATGGACTGGGTAATGAGCGACGAGGGCCAGTGCATTATTTTGAACAAGGGATACGCCCCCATCCGGGCGGTGGAATGTAAATAGGTTTGCCGGACCGGCGCAGGGGACGACGGGTTAAAACCGCAACCCCTGCGCCTTTAATTTACATCTGTGTTGGTGCGGAGTTAACAGCGGGAGAACAAGCGGCATGGCACTGTACGAAAAACGACTGCAGCAGGACTTGAGCCATATCCAGGATCAGATCCGGTCCATGGGTGACATGGTGGAGAAGATGCTGACCAACGCGATCCATGCCCTTCTCACCAGCAACCGGGGACTGGCAAATAGTACCGTGCTGGCCGACCACCCGATCAACCGCACGATGCGGGAGATCGACCGTCTGTGCCACGCCTTCATCGCCCGCCACCTACCGAGCGCCCGGCATCTGCGGCTCATGTCCACCGTCATCCGGATCAACATACAGCTGGAACGGATCGGCGACTATGCGGTAACCATCAGCCGCGAGGCGCTGCAACTGGCCGGTCCGCTGGAGGGCCTCATGGCCCAGGAGGTGGAGTCCATCGCCGGCGAGGCCAAGGCCATCCTGCACCAGGCCCTGACCGCCTTCTATGACGAAAATGCCGATATGGCCAGGGCCACCATGCAGATGCCGGCCAATCTGCAATACACCCTGGATGGCATCTATTCCAATCTCATGACCGGGGAGCACACCCGCGACAGCCGGGAGATGTTCGCCATCTCGGTCATCCTGTCGCAACTGAAACGGGTGGCCGACCAGGCCAAAAACATCTGTGAGGAGACGCTGTTCGCCACCACCGGCGAAACCAAGGCGAACAAGATCTACCACATCCTGTTCGTGGATGCGGATAACGCACCCCTGAGCCAGATGGCGGAAGCCATTGCGAGAAAGAACTATCCCCAAAGCGGCGACTATCGCAGCGCCGGGAAAGAACCGGCAAACACGATCGACCAGGAGATGACGCAGTTTCTGGATCGCTATGGACTCGACCTCTCCTCCCGCGCCCCCATTCCCCTGGAGCTTACGCCTCAGGAACTGGCCCATTTCCATGTGATCGTGGGCTTGCAGGGCAGCCCGGAATCCTATTTCTCCTCCATCCCCTTCCACACCACCTGCCTGGAGTGGGATCTGGGCGAACCGCCCCATGGGCTGGAGGGCGAGGAGGCGCAGCGCCGGCTGGAGGAGATCTACCGGGAACTCACGCACCAGATCCGCGAGCTGGTGGAACTGCTGCGCGGCGAAGAGGCCGACTAAATGAGCGCTCCGGCCAACGGCAACACCGATTTCGACCGCCGGGACCTGGACTGGTTTATCGATAAACTGGTCCAGTTTCTGGTCTTTCTCGGCGGCATCTCCGCCATTGTCTTTATCATCGGCATCTTCGTCTTCATCACCAAGGAGGGGGTGGGCTTCGCCCTGGAGACCCTGGACCTCGGCGAATTTTTCGGCTCCGAATACTGGGAGCCGAGCGACGAGGACGCACCCGAATACGGCATCCTGGCGCTGATCGCCGGCACCGCCAGCGTGACCGGCCTGGCCATGCTGGTGGCGATCCCCTTCTCCCTCGGGGCCGCCATCTATATCGGCGAATTCGCCTCCGGCAAGACCCGCGAATACCTCAAGGTGCTGGTGGAACTGCTGGCGGCCATCCCCTCGGTGGTGTGGGGCTTCATCGGCCTCTCCATCATGAACCCGCTGATCATCCAGACCTTTAATGTGCCGGTGGGACTCAACGTCCTCAACGCCGGGCTGATCCTCGGTCTCATGGCGGCCCCCATCATGACCTCCATCGCGGAGGATGCATTGAAGGCGGTGCCCGACCGCTACCGCGAGGCGGCGGAGGCCATGGGCGCCACCCGCTGGCAACTGATTTTCAAGGTGGTGCTGCCCGCCGCCAAGAACGGACTGCTGGGCGCCATACTGCTGGGTGTGGGCCGGGGATTCGGGGAAACCATGGCGGTGCTGATGGCCACCGGCCACTCGGTGAATATCCCCACCAGCGTGTTCGACTCGGTGCGCGCCCTCACCGCCACCATCGCCGCCGAACTGGGCGAGACCGCAGTGGGCTCGGATCACTACGGCGCGCTGTTCACCATCGGCATCTTCCTGTTCCTCATCACCTTTGTGATCAACCTTACCGCCGACCTCATCGTGCGCGGCATTCGCAAAGGGTAAGAGGATGCTTGGCCACAGAGAGCACAGAGGACACAGAGGGTAATAATGCAAAACCACGCCAAGTTACATTCAGACCGATTTGGAAAACGCGGCATCACCTCTGTTCTTGCTGTTTCTTTTTACTCTGTGATCTCTGTGTCCTCTGTGGCTAATAAACGAAATTAAGAGTTTCAAATAATGTTCGCTTCTACAGAACTCAATCTTCGCAATCAGCGCACGGAAAAGCTGTTCCGTATCCTGTTTCTGCTTATGACCCTACTGCTCATCACGCCGGTGGTAATCATTCTGGGCACGCTGATCTACAAGGGCAGCCCCGCCCTCTCCATCGATTTCCTGTTCACCAAACCCACCGACGGCATGGCCGCGGGCGGCATCTTCCCCGCCCTGCTGGGCACGGTGTGGCTGGTCACCGTGGCGCTACTGGCCTCGGTGCCCCTCGGCGTAGCGGCGGCCATCTATCTAAGTGAATACGCCCCCGACAACTGGTTCACCCGCATGATCAACCTGGCCATCATCAACCTGGCTGGTGTGCCCTCCATCGTGCATGCCCTATTCGGCGTGGGGGCGTTTGTGATCTTTTTCGGTTTCGGCACCAGTATCCTGGCCGCCAGTCTGACCCTGGCCATCATGACCCTGCCAGTGGTGATCGTCGCCACCAAGGAGTCCCTGCAGGCGGTGCCGCCGGCATTCCGCGAGGCGTGCTGGAACATGGGCGCCACCCGCTGGCAGACCATACGACGGGTGGTGCTGCCCAATGCGGTGAGCGGCATCCTGACCGGCGTCATTCTGGAGGTCTCCCGCACCACCGGCGAGACCGCTCCCATCATGTTCACGGGCGCCGCCTTTTTTCTGCCCATGCTGCCGCAGGGTGTATTCGATCAGACCATGGCCCTCTCCCTGCACCTGTTCGTGGTCTCCACCCAGGTGCCCGGGGTTCCGGATCACCTACCCTACGGCGTGGCCCTGGTGCTGATCGCCATGGTGCTGCTGATGAACAGCCTCTCCATCGCCTTCCGGATGCATCTGCGGGGGAAAAAGAAATGGTAGCGGACGCACCCACCCAAGATGCCGCGGTAAAAATCGGGGTCAGGGATCTCGCTATCCGTTACGGCGGGCATACCGCCATCAGCGGCGTCAACCTGGAGATTCTCGAACATGAGATCTTCGGCGTCATCGGCCCCGCCAACGCGGGCAAGACCTCGTTCCTGAAATCCCTCAACCGCATGGATCTGTTCGACCGCAGCATGAAAGTAACGGGCGAGGTCACCTTCGATGGACACAACATCCATAAGCTGCGGAACGTCTACGCCTTGCGCAACCGTATCGGCGTGGTGTTTCCCCTGCCGGTGGGTCTGCCCATGACCGTTTATGAGAACGTGGCCCTCGCCCCCCGTCTGGCCGGTATCAAGCAGAAGGCCGAACTGGATGTAATCGTGGAGCGCTGCCTCACCCGAGCCGCCCTGTGGGACGAGGTAAAGGACCGCCTCGACTCCCTGGGCAGCCTGTTGTCTGGTGGACAGCAGCAGCGGCTCACCATCGCCCGCGCCCTCTCCCAGGAACCGGAGGTGCTGATGCTGGACGAATTCTCCATCGCCGTGGACCCGGTCACCACCATGCGCATCGAAGATGTACTGCGGGAACTGCGTGATGAGATGACCATCATCCTGGTCACCAACCTGGTGCAGCAGGCGCGCCGCCTGACGGACCGCACCGCCTTCTTTCTGGATGGCGAATGCGTGGAGATCGGCATCACCGAAGATCTCTTTACCGGCGAAGTGAAAGACCAGCGCACCCGGGATTATGTAGAAGGCAGGTTCGGCTGATTTTTATTTTTTAGCCACAGAGCTCACAGAGTACACAGAGAACAGGATTGTTACTGGATGCCAAATGCGAAATACAAAACTCGGCGGATTGAGTTATCCGCTGGCCCATACGGAAACAAATAACTCTGTGATCTCTGTGATCTCTGTGTCCTCTGTGGCAAATATTCTTACATTGGTTAAGCAATGAGTAAAAATGACCAAACATACGCCATCCAGACCGAAAAGCTGAATCTCTGGTACGGTAACTTCCAGGCCCTCTTTGACGTGGACCTGAAGATACAGGACGGCCGCATTACCTCCCTGATCGGTCCCTCGGGTTGCGGCAAATCCACCTTCCTGCGCAGCGTCAACCGCATTAACGAGCGGCTGGGTTATGTGCGTATCGACGGCAGCATCGAGGTGTTCGGGAACAACATTTATGACCCGGGGGTAGAACTGGTACAGGTACGCAAACAGGTGGGCATGGTGTTTCAGCGCCCCAACCCCCTGCCCATCTCCATCCGCGAGAATGTGCTGTTCGGACACGAGCTGCACAACAAGGGGCAACGCCTCAGCAAGGCGGAAAAGGAAGAGGTGGTGGAGAGCGCCCTGCAACAGGTGCTGTTGTGGGACAAGGTAAAGGACCGGCTCGACCACAAGGCCACCGGGCTCTCCCTGGAAGAGCAGCAGAAGCTCTGCATCGCCCGCCTGCTGCCGGTCAAACCGAAACTGTTGCTGATGGATGAACCCTGCTCCGCCCTGGACCCCAAGGGCACCGAGGCGGTGGAGGAACTGATCTGGGAACTGCGCGGCAAATACACCATCCTGATCGTCACCCACAACATGGCCCAGGCGCGCCGCGCCAGCGAAGAGTGTATCTTCATGCTCATGGGTAAGGTGGTGGAACACCGCCCCACCGAGGACATCTTCGTAACACCTCGGCAGCAGGAGACCGCGGACTATATTGAAGGTAGGTATGGGTGAGACAATATAGCCAAAGAGACACAGAGGGCACAGAGTTTAGATATGGTTTTCATTTGGCAACCTCTGCGTCAGCGCTGCTACAACCTAGAATAATGAAAAATAACAAATCATTCTCTGTGCCCTCTGTGCCTCTGTGGCAATAAAACATGCGCGCAAAAATACTCATCGTTGACGACGAACCCGCCATCCGCGAGATGGTCAGTTTCCAGTTACAGCGCCACGGCTACGGCTGTCTGGAGGCGGCGGATGCAAACGAGGCGACGGATCAGATCAGCAAACAGCGGCCGGACCTGATCCTGCTGGACTGGATGATGCCGGGTATCAGTGGCCTAGAACTTGCCCGTCGGCTGCGCCGGGACAATGCCACCA
>JBNKPL010000075.1:0-11488 GCA_050295355.1 Sedimenticolaceae bacterium | reverse complement strand
GGTGTTTGCCTGTCTCTCTTATGCCTGTCTCATCATAGATATGAAATGGCGTGCCGAACCGCTCGGCTATCTCATCCAATCGTGGGAGCAGTCTGTTTTCAAAATCATTCGACATTGGCATAACTTGGTTACCTTAATATTTCTTAAGCCGGTTGGAGATTGGCTTTTACTTGATACTGTTGCTGATCCGTTCCATTGCCTCTTGAACATTCTCGAAGCTGTTGAAGGCGCTGATGCGGATGTAGCCCTGGCCGCATTTGCCGAAGCCGGCGCCGGGGGTGCAGACCACGTGCGCCTTGTTCAGCAGCAGGTCGAAAAACTCCCAGGAGTCCATGCCGCCGTCGATCCAGATGTAGGGGGAGTTGTCGCCGCCGATGCAGTCGTAACCGAGGGTCATCATTTGTTCGCGGATGTATTTAGCGTTCTTTAGATAGTATGCAACCAACTCCTTGACCTGGGCCTTGCCCTCGGGGCTGTACACCGCTTCGGCGGCGCGCTGCACGGGATAGGAGACGCTGTTGAACTTGGTGGTGTGGCGGCGGTTCCAGAGGTCATAAACCGAGGCCTTCTCGCCGGATTCGGTATAGGCCATACACGCCTTCGGCACCACGGTGTAGGCGCAGCGGGTGCCTGTGAAACCGGCGGTCTTGGAGTAGCTGCGGAACTCGATGGCCACCTCCCGTGCGCCCTCCACCTCGTAGATAGAGCGGGGCAGGGCGTCGTCCTGAATGAACGCCTCGTAGGCGGCGTCGTACAGGATCACCGCCTTGCTGTCGCGGGCGTAGTCCACCCACTTCTGCAACTGCTCCTTGGTGATGGTGGCGCCGGTGGGGTTGTTCGGGAAACAGAGGTAGATCAGATCCACCTGTTCATCGGGGAGGTCGGGCACGAAGCCGTTCTCCTTGGTGCCGTCCAGGTAGACGATGCCCTCATAGCGGCCGTCGCCCCAGGCGCCGCTGCGGCCGGCCATGACATTGGTGTCCATGTAGACCGGGTAGACCGGATCGGGGATGGCGACCCGGATGTCGGTGGCGAAGATCTCCTGGATGTTGCCGGTGTCGCATTTGGCGCCGTCGCTGACGAAGATCTCATCCGCCGCGATATCGCAGCCGCGGGCCTGGAAGTCCTCGCGGGCGATGGCCTCACGCAGGAAGTCATAGCCCTGTTCCGGACCGTAGCCGCGAAAGGTGTCTTCACTGGCCATCTCGTCCACCGCCTTGTGGAAGGCCTGGACGCAGGCGTCCGGCAGGGCGCGGGTCACGTCGCCGATCCCCAGCTTGATCACCTTTTGCTCCGGATTCGCCTTCTGATGGGCCGCTACCCGCTTGGCGATGTCGGAAAAAAGGTAGGAGGCCTGGAGTTTCAGGAAATTCTCGTTGATCTTGATCATGTTGGTGACACCTTGAATCTAGTTACGGGCAGATTCTCTGAGATATAACTGCAAATTCAGTTGCCGGAGCGGTGAGTTAGAGCCGGTCCAGATTATTCGAGGCCGCGTAGTATAGCTATCCTCAAGCCCCAAACCAACAGCCCCTCAACGTTCACTGGCCGGCCGCCAGAGCTCTATCTCTTGCTGTTACTCCCCGGGAGCGGAACGGCTGTTACTTGCCGGTCTGTTTTCATCCAGCTGTTCAATAATGCCCTGTTTCAGGCAATTGAGTATGCTGCTTTCGTCCAGCGGCCGGTTGTCATAGTCGGTGATAAAAAAGATGTCTTCCACCTCCGCACCGATGGTGGAGATCTTGGCGTTATGCAGGGAGACGCCGCAACGGGCGAATACCTGTCCCACGCGGGCCAGCAGGCCGGGGCGGTCGGCGGCCACCAGTTTCATCACCGTGCGCAGATTGGAAGGATCCTGGGAGAAGTCCACCTGGGTGGGCACCGAAAAGTGCTTCAACAGCCTTGGGATCCGACGCTGGACGCTCAGGTCCATGGTTTCAGGCCGCTGGATCACCTTTTTCAGCCGCTCGGCGATCTCTTTCGCCCGCGCCTCCGAGGCGATGATCTTGCCGTTCTCCTCCAGCACCGAATAGCTGTCGCGGGTGGTGCCGTCATCCGAGGTCTCGATCCGGGCGTCAACGATATTTAGCCCCATTTGGCCCAACAGCGCCGTGGTCAGGGCGAACAGTCCCTTCTGGTCAAGGCTGTATACGAAGATCTCGGAGCAGCCCCGTTCGCTCTTGCGCCGGATGGCCACTTCCGGGAGGGTGTCACGCCCGGCGCCCAACACCACCTCCGTGTGCCACGCCAGCTCTTCCGGCGAGGAGTGGAGGAAATAGTCGATGTGCAGGGTGAGCCACAGGTCGTGGGCGGCCTGGTGCTTGATGCCGCGCTCTTCCAGCAGACGGTAGGCCTTGGACTGTTTCTCCTGGATCAGTTCATCCACCGCCTGCGGGTATTCCAGGCCGCGCAGCAGGGCGCGGCGGGTGGTGAGGTAGAGTTCCCGCATCAGGACGTCTTTCCAGGAGTTCCATTTTTTTGGATCGGTGGCGCGGATATCCGCCACGGTTAGCAAATAGAGGTAATCCAGGTGGGTCAGATCATCCACCTTGCGGGCGAAGTTATGGATCGCCTCTGGATCGCTGACGTCTTCCCGTTGGGCGGTCATGGACATGATGAGGTGGTTTCTCACCAGCCAGGAGACCAGTTCACTGTCATAGTCACTCAAACCGTGCTGGCGGCAGAACTCCAGCGCATCGGCCGCACCCAGTTCCGAGTGGTCGCCGCCCCGGCCTTTGGCGATGTCGTGAAACAGCCCCGCCAGGTACAGCAGTTCCGGCTTCGGCAGGCGTTCCATGATTTCGCTGCAAAGCGGGAATTCGTGGGCGTGTTTCGCCACCGCGAAGCGGCGCAGGTTGCGGATGACGAACAGGGTGTGCGCATCCACGGTATAGACATGGAACAGGTCGTACTGCATGCGGCCCACGATCTTGCCGAACAAAGGCAGATAGGCGGCCAGGATGCCGTAGCGGTTCATGCGCCGCAATTCATGGGTGATCCCCTCCGGCTGGCGCATGATCTCCATGAACAGGCTGCGGGCGCGCAGGTCGTTGCGGAACGTGTCGTCGATACGGAAACGGTTGGCGCGGATCAGCCGCACGGTGCTGGCGCGGACCCCTTTCAACTCCGGGTGCAACTGCAGTTGCAGGAAGATCTCCAGCAGGGCGTAGGGGTAGCGGCGGAACACCTCATCGTCGGTGACCTCAATGAAGCCGTTGCAGATCTGGAACCGTTTGTTGATGGGGATGATCTCTTCCGGCTGTCCGGCATGCAGGATTGCCTCTTCAAACAGTTGCAGCAGCCGTTCATTGAGGCGCTCCAGGCGGATCACCGTGCGGAAGTACTGCTGCATGAACTGTTCTATCGCCAGGCTGTGGTCCTGGTCCACGAAACCGAACTGCTCCGCCAGGGTGCGCTGGTAGTCGAACAACACCCGGTCTTCGCGGCGGCCGGTCAGGATGTGCAGGGCGAAGCGGATCTCCCACAGCAGGGAGCGCCCCTCCATCAGGGCGTCGTATTCCGCTTCGGTCAGGAAATCGTGGCCAACGAGGCCGTGCATGGTCTCGCAGCCGAAATGGCGCTTCGCCACCCAGCCGATGTTCTGGATATCCCGCAGGCCGCCCGGTCCCTCCTTGATGTTGGGTTCCAGGTTGTAGACGGTGTCGTCATACTTGGCGTAGCGCTGCTGCTGTTCTTTCCATTTCGCCTTGAAGAACAGGTCGGCCGGCCAGATGCGGTCCGGGCCGGTAGCACGCCGGATCTCCTGGAACAGCCGCCAGGGGCCGGCCAAGAGCCGGGACTCCATGATATTGGTGATCACGGTGATGTCCTGGGCGGCCTCGTTGACACAATCCTCCACGGTGCGGACGCTGTGACCGATCTCCAGGCCGATGTCCCAAAGAAAGGTGAGAAACTGCTCAATACCCTCCTTTTGCCGGCCCAGCTCTTCCTCCTCCAGAACGATCATGATATCGATGTCGGAGTGGGGGTGGAGTTCGCCGCGGCCGTAGCCCCCCACCGCGATCAGGGCGGCCCGCGAGTCGCCGCCGGTATGGCGTTCCCAGGCCGAGACCAGCAGGGTGTCGATCAGCTTGGTGCGCAGGGACACCAGGGTGGTGACCGGGATTTCTCCTAACCCCTGGTTGATGGCCTGGGTGGTGTTGGCCAGGGTCCGGCGAAAGGTGCCGATGACGTCATCGGAGGCCGCCACGGCCCGTTCAAACTCCTGCCGGTCCACGATGGTCTTCAGCATGGCGCTTCTTACCCCAGCCGTTCTTCTTTGCGCAGGGTCAGGATTTCGTGCCCCTGTTCGGTGACCAGGATGGTGTGTTCCCACTGGGCCGAAAGCGTGCGGTCCTTGGTTACCACCGTCCAATCATCGGGCATCAGTTTCACCTGCCGCTTGCCGGCGTTCACCATCGGCTCGATGGTGAAACACATTCCGGGCTGCAGCACGGCTCCCGTGCCGCGGGCGCCGTAGTGGAGCACCTGCGGGTCTTCGTGAAACTCCCGGCCGATGCCGTGGCCGCAGTATTCCCGTACCACGGAGTAGTTGTGGGACTCCACATGCTGCTGGATGGCGTGGCCGATATCGCCCAGACGGGCCCCCGGCCTGACTTCGCTGATGCCGATATCCAGGGCCTCTTTGGTGACCCTGACCAGGCGCCTGGCCAGCACGGAGGGTTCGCCGATGAAGAACATCTTGCTGGTGTCGCCGTGAAAGCCGTCCTTGATCACCGTGATGTCGATATTGACGATATCGCCGTTTTTCAGGCGCTTGTCGCCGGGAATGCCGTGACAGACCTGGTGGTTGACGGAGGTGCAGATGGATTTCGGGAAGCCGCGGTAGTTGAGCGGGGCGGGCGTGGCCTGTTGGACGTTAACGATGTGGTCGTGGCAGATCCGATTCAACTCTTCGGTGGTGACTCCCACCTGCACATGGGGCTCGATCATCTCCAGCACCTCGGCGGCCAGTTTTCCGGCCAGGCGCATTTTTTCGATCTCTTCCGGGGTTTTGATAATGATGCTCATGGGGGTGCCTGTTGGATGATCTATGGAGAAAACCGGGTAAAACCAATGTGTTGGGCCCTTGGGACGATTGTCTGGGCAAGCGAGCTATGGTATAAAACGCGCCCCGGAACCGCAAATGCAGTTGCGGGGGAAATAAACTTAGTACACACATGCACCGTCACGGCTGGCGGGGTGCCCGGTTCGCCGGGTTGTTCAGTCGGGGTGCATGGAGGCTCAACCCAAGACAAATTGGAGCAACACATGAGTGCAGTAAACATGCGCCAGATGCTGGAAGCTGGCGTGCATTTTGGTCATCAGACCCGTTACTGGAACCCCAAAATGGGTTCTTACATCTTCGGCCAGCGCAACAAGATCCACATTCTCAATCTCGAGAAGACCCTGCCGCTTTTCAACGACGCCATGAACTTCCTCGGCAGTCTGAGCGCCAACGGCGGCAAGATCCTGTTCGTGGGCACCAAGCGCGCGGCCCGCGACACCATCCGGGAAGAGGCGGAGCGTTGCGGAATGCCCTACGTCAACCACCGTTGGCTGGGCGGCATGCTGACCAATTTCAAGACCATCAAGCAGTCCATCAAGCGTCTCAAGGAGCTTGAGGCGATGTTTGAAGACGGCAGCGCCGAGCAGCGTTTCAACAAGAAGGAAGCGCTCACCCTGAGCCGCGAAAAGGAAAAGCTGGAACGNAGCCTGGGCGGCATCAAAAACATGGAAGGCCTTCCCGATGTGCTGTTCGTGGTGGATACCGGCCATGAGAACATTGCCATCGATGAAGCGAAGAAGCTGGGTATTCCCGTGGTCGGCGTGGTGGACACCAACAACGACCCGGACAAGATCGACTATGTGATCCCCGGCAACGACGACGGCATTCGGGCCATTCAGCTCTACTCCCAGGGTGTATCCGCCGCAGTGCTGGAAGGCCGGGCCAGTGCCGCGCGCATGGTCGCTCAGGAGGCCCCCGCCGCCGCGAAGAAAGACGAGAAGAAAGAGGAAGCACCGGCCGAGTAAGACCGGGTCCCTTTCTAAACCTTGAAAGAACAGCCCCTGTAACACGTATAGGGTACGGTACAGGGGCGTTTTTTAAGCCGAACAATTCAGACAGATTACGAGGAAACAGAGATCATGGCCATTACAGCCTCCCTGGTAAAGGAACTGCGTGAGCGCACTGGTTCCGGCATGATGGAATGCAAAAAAGCGTTGGTGGAAACCGATGGGGACATCGAAGCCGCCATTGAGATGATGCGCAAGTCCGGTCAGGCCAAGGCCGCCAAAAAGGCTGGGCGTATCGCCTCCGAGGGTATCATCGCTATCAAACACAGCGCCGACGCCAAACAGGCGGTGATGGTGGAAGTGAACTGCGAGACCGACTTCGTGGCCAAGGACGATAACTTCATCTCTTTCGTCAACGCCGTGGCGGAGCGCGCCCTGAATTCGAGCGCCGCCGATGTGGAAGCCCTGTTGAACGAGCCTCTGCATGAAGGTGAAGAGACCACCGTGAACACCGCCCGCGAGGCGTTGGTGGCCAAGATCGGCGAAAACATGAACGTGCGCCGTTTTCAGCGTTTCCAGACGGACAACGGCCAGCTGTTCAGCTACAGCCACGGCGTACGCATCGGCGTGGTGGTGGAACTGGAAGGCGGCGACGAAGATCTGGGCAAGGATGTTGCCATGCACATCGCCGCCAGCAATCCGGTCTGTATATCCGAGGCTGAAGTGCCTGCCGATCTGCTGGAGAAGGAGCGCGAGATCTTCAAGAGTCAGGCGCTGGAAAGCGGCAAGCCGGAAAACATCGTAGACAAGATCGTTGACGGCCGGGTACGCAAGTATCTCGCGGAGATCACCCTGCTTGGTCAGGCCTTCGTAAAGGACCCCGATCAGACGGTGGAGAAGCTGCTGGGCGCCGCCGGCGCCAAGGTGGCTGCTTTCAAGCGTTTTGAGGTGGGTGAAGGTATCGAGAAGAAACAGGAGAACTTCGCCGAAGAGGTGATGGCTCAGGCGCGGGGACAGTAAGTTCCCATGTGCAGGATGGGCGGCCTCGGATTTTCTTACATAATCCGTAGCCGCCCGCTTCTACATCTGGCATAGTTTAAAGGATATGTCCCAGTTGATTTGCCAACGCATCCTACTCAAGCTTAGCGGCGAGGCGCTGATGGGGAAGGGTGATTTCGGCATCGATCCCGCGGTCATCGCCCGGGTGGCCAACGACATCAAGGCGCTGGTGCAGGCCGGCGTGGAGGTGGCGCTGGTAATAGGCGGCGGCAATATCTTTCGCGGCGCCGGTCTCGCCAAGAGCGGCATCGACCGGGTGAGCGGCGACCATATGGGTATGCTGGCCACGGTCATGAACTCCCTGGCGATGCAGGATGCGCTGCAAAAGGCCGGCGTGGAGGCGCGGGTGCTGTCCGCCCTGAAAATGGACCAGGTCTGCGAGTCCTTCACCAGCCGGGACGCCATCCGTCATTTGGAGCAGGGCCGGGTGGCCATTCTCGCCGCCGGGACCGGAAACCCCTATTTCACCACCGATTCGGCCGCCAGTCTGCGCGCGATTGAGGTCAAGGCCCAACTCCTGATCAAGGCCACTAAGGTGGATGGGGTCTATTCCGCCGATCCGGTACAATATCCCGATGCGGAGTTTTATTCCCGCTTGAGCTATGATCGTGCTCTGTCTGAAGGACTGCAGGTGATGGATGCCACGGCAATCGTGCTTTGCCGCGATAACGGCATGCCTCTGCGGGTTATGAATATTAATAATGAGGGGGCCCTGATGCGACTGATGCAGGGAGAGGATGTCGGGTCCCTGGTGGATAGTGGAGGCTGAAATGATCGACGATGTCAAAAAAGACGCCACCATACGCATGGGGAAAAGTGTCGAGGCGCTGGGCCATGAGTTGGCGAAACTTCGCACCGGGCGGGCCCATCCGAGTCTGCTGGATCATGTGATGGTTTCCTATTACGGCTCGGACGTTCCCCTGAATCAGGTGGCCAATATCAACGTGGAAGACGCGCGCACCCTGACGGTCTCCCCCTGGGAGCAGGCCATGGTGGCGCCGGTTGAGAAGGCGATCATGAATTGCGATCTGGGGCTTAATCCCAACACCGCGGGTAATCTGATCCGGGTGCCGCTGCCGCCGCTGACCGAGGAGCGGCGCAAGGATATGATCCGCGTCGTGCGGCAGGAAGCGGAGCAGGCCCGGGTGGCGGTGCGGAATATCCGCCGCGACGCCAACCAAAACCTGAAGAATCTGGTAAAAGAGAAGCTGATCTCGGAAGACGATGAGCGGCGTGGTGAGGAGATTATCCAGAAACTCACCGACCAGCATGTCAAGGAGATCGACGGCCTGCTGGAGAAGAAAGAATCCGATCTGATGGAGATTTGACTGTAGTCTCATGACTGCGGGTGGTTCTGAATCCAGCGTTGGCGATCCGGCCAACAAGCTTCCGCGTCATGTGGCGATCATCATGGATGGCAACGGTCGCTGGGCGCAGCAGCGGGGCCTGCCCCGCACCGCCGGCCACAAGGCCGGGGTCAAGTCGGTCCGGACGGTAGTGGAAGCGTCGGCCCGGCGGCACATCGAAGTCCTCACCCTTTTTGCATTCAGCAGCGAGAACTGGCAGCGCCCCAAGGAAGAGGTGGGGCGGCTGATGGAGCTGTTCATCCTGGCCTTGCGCCAGGAGGCGAAGAGATTATTGAAGAACAATGTCCGCTTGCGCGTGATCGGGGATGTCACCGCCTTTCCAGAGAAACTGCAGAAAAGTATCGCCGCGGTGGAGCGTGATACCGCGGATAACAATGGTCTGGTGCTGCAGATCGCCGCCAACTACGGCGGCCGCTGGGATATCGCGAGGGCCGTGCGCCGGCTTGGCGAACGTATTGGGGACGGCCGTCTGGATCCTTCCCAACTTGACGAAGCGGCCATTTCCGGGGAACTCAGCTTTCCCGATCTCCCCGACCCCGACCTGTTTATCCGCACTGGCGGAGAGATGCGGCTAAGCAACTTTCTGCTATGGCAGTCGGCCTATGCGGAACTCTATTTTACCGATTGCCTGTGGCCCGATTTTGGTGAGGAGGCCTATCAGGAAGCGCTGAAGGAATTCGGCAGGCGCCAGCGGCGGTTTGGTCTCACGGCCGAGCAGCTAACGGATAAAACGACTCAGACAACGGGAGATAAATCGTGAAAGACGCCTCCCTCCTGCGGCGCCTCCTTACCGCCTCGTTTCTGATCCCGCTGGTCGTGGCGGGAGTGCTGTGGCTGCCGACCCTCTATATCGCTCTGATTTTTGGGGCCATTGTGTTGCTGGGCAGTCTGGAGTGGACCCGGTTGTGCGGTATCCACTCACGATTCGGAAAGACGCTTTACCTGCTGCTGATAAGTGCGGCCCTGTGGGGAGCCGGCATGCTGCTTGAGATCCAGGAAGCCGGAAGCTGGTTTTTCAGAATTGTCGCGGTCCTCTGGCTGCTGGCCGCATTCGCTCTTTTCCGCCTTAAAGAGATCGAAAGAGATTCCCAGGGTGTTCAATGGCTGTCGGCAATGATCGGTTTTTTTGTCTTGATCCCTGTGTGGGGGGCGTTGGTCACCATACATGCCATGAATGAGTCCGGTCCCGAATGGGTACTGTTTCTGCTGATCCTGATCTGGGTGGCCGACAGCGGCGCCTATTTCAGCGGGGTGCGTTGGGGTAGAAACAAACTGGCCCCGGTGATCAGTCCCGGAAAAAGCTGGGAGGGCCTGTATGGCGCCTTGGCCGGCGCGGTCGTTTGTGGCATAGGAATCCACTGGTTTAAGGGGATGGAGAGCCTCCCGATGGTTATCCTGCTCTGCATCGTGACGGTGCTGGCTTCCGTGGTCGGGGATCTGTTCGAAAGCGTTTTCAAGCGGCGGGCCGGGATCAAGGATAGCGGCAATCTCCTCCCGGGACATGGCGGCGTGCTGGACCGTATCGATAGCCTGACCTCCGCCGCGCCGGTTTACCTGCTGGCCCTGCAGACGGTTGGGGTGTGACCATGATCGGGATCACCGTACTGGGCTCCACGGGTTCCATCGGCACCAGCACACTGGATGTGGTGCGCAGAAATGCCGCTCGTTTCCGAATCGTTGCCCTTACGGCCAACTCCAATGTGGAGAAGCTATACCAGCAATGCCTGGAGTTTCGGCCCTCTTGTGCGGTGCTGATGGAGGAGAAAAAAGCGAAGGAGTTGCGGCAAAGACTACAGGCTGCGGCAGTGGATACCGAGGTGCTGAGCGGGCAGGGCGCGCTGCAGGAGGTGGCCAGGCACAGTGAGGCCGACTATGTGATGGCAGCCATTGTGGGCGCCGCCGGACTGCTGCCCGCCCTGGCTGCCGTGCGCGCCGGGAAGCGCCTGTTGCTGGCCAACAAGGAGGCATTGGTGCTCGCTGGCGCGCTGTTCATGGAGGAGGCGGAGCGGAATGGGGCGACCATTCTACCCATCGATAGCGAGCACAACGCGGTGTTTCAGTGCCTGCCTGGTGGCAACCAGGGGAAGCTGGACGAGATCGGTGTACGGCGAATCCTGTTGACCGCTTCCGGCGGACCCTTTCGCCAGACACCGTTGCAGGAACTCAAGAGTGTCACGCCGGAACAGGCATGCGCCCACCCCAATTGGAGCATGGGGCGCAAGATCTCCGTGGATTCGGCGACCATGATGAACAAGGGGCTGGAGGTGATCGAAGCCCACTGGCTGTTTGGCGCCGCACCCGAGGATATCCAGGTGGTGCTGCATCCGCAGAGCGTGATCCATTCCCTGGTGGAGTTCATGGACGGCTCCATGCTGGCCCAGTTGGGCAATCCCGATATGCGAACGCCCATCGCCCACGCCCTGGCATGGCCGGAGCGGATCGAGTCGGGGGTGTCCGGACTGGATCTGGTGGCCACCGCGCGGCTCGACTTTGAAGCCCCCGACGTACAACGTTTTCCCTGTCTGCGGCTGGCCTATGAGGCCATCAACGCGGGAGGGAGTGCCCCCGCCATCCTGAATGCCGCCAATGAGGTGGCGGTGGAGGCGTTTCTGAATAACCAGCTTTCCTTCACCGCCATAGCCGAGGTGATTGAGCATTCACTTTCCGCGGTTGCCGTTGCGGCCGTTGAAGGCTTGGATGAGATTCTGGAGATCGACCGCGCGGCCCGGCAGGTCGCCACGCAGGTGGTTGCAACCCTATGAGTTCGTTTCTGTTTACCCTGTTCTTTTTCATTGTCGCCCTCGGGGTGCTGATAACGGTGCATGAGTTCGGCCATTTCTGGGTCGCCCGCCGTCTCGGCGTCAAGGTGCTGCGCTTTTCCATCGGTTTCGGTAAACCCCTGTGGATACGAAAAGGCCGTACGGACGACACCGAATACGTGGTAGCTGCTCTGCCCCTCGGCGGCTATGTGAAGATGCTGGACGAGCGGGAAGGGGAGGTGCCGGAAGAGGAGCGGCACCGGGCCTTTAACCGTCAGTCCTTGCCAG
>JBNKPL010000074.1:0-11578 GCA_050295355.1 Sedimenticolaceae bacterium | reverse complement strand
CAACACCTGACTGCCGCCCAAACCGATAATGGGTTTGCGCATGGCCCACAACCGCTTGGGATTAAGTTCCAGGCCGATGATAAATAGCAGCAGCACCACGCCGAATTCGGCAAAGTGGCGGATATCCTCCACGTTGTCCACCAGTTTCAGCCCCCAGGGACCGATCACCGTGCCGGCCGACAGATAGCCCAACACCGATCCCAGCCCGAGCCGTTTGGCGATAGGCACCATGATCACCGTGGCGGCCAGGTAGAGGATGGCGTTCAGCAACAGGCCGTGTTCATCCATTGCTGTCACCCTGCCCTGGCCGGTAACTTCGCAACCGGTCGCGATAGACATTCACCCATTGATCCAGCTCCCCATCACTTAATCGGTTGGCGCCGCAGATGATAATGGGCTCCAGATAATTCATGCCGCAGTGGTTGGCCGAACATTCCTGGGGCCGCAATAGCTCCTCCACGCTGTAGCTATTATGGCCGTCCGGAAGATAGGCCTTCCCGCTCTGCCCCACGGTAACCACCGTCAGCCAGTCCTTGCCGTGCAGGGCCTTGCCCTCGGTGCCGAAGGCGAAGCCGTACTCCAGCACCTGATCCTGCCACTGCTTGAACAGGGCCGGGGCCGCATACCAGTAGAACGGGTGCTGAATCACCAGCAGGTCGGTCTCGCGCAGACGATCCTGCTCAAGCTTGATATCGATGTGGAAATCGGGATAACGCTCATAGAGATCGTTCACCTCCACACCCGGCATGTTGCGCACCCCTTCAAGCAGCGCGGTATTCGCTCTGGAGCGGTGCGGGAACGGGTGTGCAAATAGCAGCTGTATGCGTGGCGTTGTGGTTTCCGGCATAACTTGATTCTTCTTTATCGCTGGCAGCGAATCAACTCCCCACCCGGCCCGCCAATGCGTCGAGCACCTGATCAATGTCCCGCTCGCTATGACTGGCGGAGATCTGAAAACGGATCGCCTCATCCCCCTTGGGCACCACGGGATAGTTGAGGCCGGTAGCCAATATATTGTGCTCGAACAGCCGCTTCACAAGCCTGGTGGTCTTTTCCGTGTCCCGAACCATGAGCGGAACGATGGGATGCGGCCCTTCGATGATCTCATAGCGCAGGTCCAACAGACCCCGCTCGAAACGGCGGGTCAGGGTCTTCATTCGGTCGAGCAGGCCTTTGCCCTCGGCAGCAGCCAGGATTTCCAGGGCGGCGGAGGCGGCCGCCGCTTCCGAGGGGGTAATGGGATTGGAATAGATATAGAGCGGCGAGCTCTCCCGCAGATAGTCGATCACCCGCTGGCTGGAGACCACATAGCCCCCGTTCACCCCCAGCGCCTTGCCCAGGGTCGCCACCAGGATATCCGCCTGGGCCCCCGTATGCTCTTCCGTACCCCGGCCGTTCCGCCCGAACGCCCCCACCCCGTGGGAATCATCCACCACGGTGATGATCCCCTCGTCAAACTCATTCTGATAACGGTCGCAAAGCGCGGTGATGGCCCGCAGGGGTGCATGCTCGCCCCGCATGCTGAAGATGCCGTCGGTCACCACCAGCAGCCGTTTGCAGCGTCCGATGCTGTTTCGCAACTGCTGCTCCAGGTCCTCCATATCCAGATGTTGGTACACCGCCTTGCCGGCCGGTTGCGATAACCGAATGCTGTTGATGATACTGTTGTGATTCAGGGCATCACTGAGGACCATGGTCTGTTCCGAGATCAGCGGCGGCAACACGCCCAGAACGGCGGCATAGGCGGCGCTGAAGATCATGGCCGCCTCGCGCCCGTGAAACTCCGCCAACTGTTGTTCCAGATCCACGTGGGGTTTGTGGGTGCCGCTGATAAAACGCACCGCCCCCGGCCCGGCGCCAAACGCCCGCGCCGCGGCCTCCTCGGCCGCGATCACCTTCGGATGCAGGGAGAGGCCCAAATAGGCGTTGGAGTTCATGCGCAGAAAGGCACGGCCGTCATAGCCCTGCAGAAAACAGCGCGTACCAAAACCGTCCTCCGCCGATTTGATGCCAGTGATCACATGTTCGGGACGTTTGCTGACGCCCTGCGCCTGCAGTTCCTGCAGCCGATCATCCAGTAATGAGGAAAATGGCTCCTTTAGCATTCGCTACTCCACTCCCGGGATATTTCAAAAAGCCGTTTAGCCACAGAGAACACAGAGGACACAGAGTTAATCATTATCGCTGTCCAGAAATACTCTGTGCCCTCTGTGCTCTCTGTGGCTATTTTCTTTTTCCAATCTTATCGGACAGCCGCTCCAGCATATCCGCCGTCATGGCCTCCAGATCATATTGCGGCCGCCAGCCCCACTGCTCACGCGCGGCGCTATCGTCCAGCCGGTCGGGCCAGGAGTCGGCGATGGCCTGGCGCACGGGGTCGATCGTGTAGCTCAACTCAAAATCCGGGATATGTTTTCTTATCGCCTGCCCCATCTCCTCCGGCGTCACGCTCATGGCGGTGACGTTATAGGCGTTGCGGTGTTCGAGCCGGGCGGGGTCCGCCTCCATGATCTCCATGGCCGCGCGAATGGCGTCCGGCATATACATCATATCCAGCCGGGTGTCCGGCTTGAGGAAGGCGCGGTAGCGCCCCTCCCTGAGCGCCTGATAGTAGATAAAGACGGCGTAGTCGGTGGTGCCGCCCCCGGGGGGCGTGACATAGGAGATGAGCCCGGGGAAACGGACCCCGCGGCTGTCCACGCCATGGTGGGCATAGTAATAGTCGCACAGCAGTTCCCCGGTCACCTTGGTGACGCCGTACAGGGTGTTGGGGCGCTGCACCGTCAGCTGCGGGGTATCCATCCGCGGTGTGGAGGGCCCGAAGGCGCCGATGGAGCTGGGGTGGAACACCGCACAACCGTGTTCCCGCGCCACCTCCAATACGTTGATCAGTCCGTTGACGTTGATATCCCAGGCCAGTTGCGGCCGCTCTTCCGCCACCGCCGACAACAGGGCGGCCAGATGGTAGATGGTGTCGATGCGGTGCTCCCGGACGATGGCCTCCAGGGCAGCACGCTCCCGCACATCCAGCGACACATAGGGACCGGAGCCGCGCAACGGCCCGGCCGGGTCTTTACGATGCCCGGCGGCCACCACGTTCTCCGCGCCATAGCGCCGCCGCAGCGCGGGCACCAGTTCCGAGCCGATCTGACCAGTGGCCCCGGTCACCAGTATCCTGTTCACACCAGACACACCTTCTGCTGCAGCTCCTCGGTCAACACCCTTCTGTTTTCAGAATAGTCCACTGGCAGCTCCAGCAGGTGCACGCCCGGGGTGTTCAGGCACTTCGTCAGCATGGGGACGAACTCGCCGGCGCTGGTCACCCGATGGCCGAAGGCGCCGTAACTCTGGGCGTACTGGATAAAATCGGGGTTATTGAAGTCCAGGCCGTAGTCGTGGAACCCGGCGTCCTGCTGTTTCCATTTGATCATGCCGTAGCCGTTGTCGTTGAGGATGATCACCACCAGATCCAGCCCCAGCCGCTTGGCGGTCTCCAGCTCCTGGGAGTTCATCATGAAACCGCCATCGCCACAGACCGCTACCACCTTGCGCTCCGGTTGGGCGATCTTGGCTGCCATGGCCGAGGGCAACCCCGCCCCCATGGCGGCCAGGGTGTTATCGAGCAACACCGTGTTGGACTGGAAGGCGGGATAATTGCGCGCGATCCAGATTTTGTAGATGCCGTTATCCAGGGTGATGATGCCGTCCTCGGGCACCGCCTGCCGCAGGTCGTGGACGATGCGCTGGGGTATGAGGGGAAAGGCGTCGCTGTCGCTCTTCTCCGCCACCATCTTGTGGGTCTCATCCCGCATACGATGAAAATAGTCGAAGTCCCAGTGCTCCTGAGGCCGGGTCTGTTCGGTCAGCATGCGGATGCCGTCACTCAGATCGCCGATCACCTCCAGGGTGGGGAAATAGACGTCATCCACCTCGGCCTGATAGAAGTTCATGTGGATCACATGGCACGTATCGTCGTGGCCCATGATGGCGGGCGGCTTTTCGGTCACATCATGGCCCACGGAGATGATCAGGTCCGCCCGTTCAATGGCGCAATGCAGATAATCCCCCTGGGTGATGGCGGCGGTGCCGAGGTATTTGGGATGGCGCTCGTCCAATACCCCCTTCCCCATCTGGGTGACGAAATAGGGAATGCCGGTCTTGGCCACGAACGCCTCCAGACTCTCGGAGACCCGTTTGCGATTGGCGCCCCCGGCAATCATGAGCAGGGGGTATTTGGCGGCCATGATCATCTCCGCCGCCTGGGCCACCGATTGCTCATCCGGGGAGGGCCGCCGGCAGTTTACTTTTCTCAGGACGCGGGCATCGGTCTCTTCCCGGGCGATATCTTCCGGCAGCTCCAGGTGCGCCGCCCCGGGGCGTTCCGCCTCCGCCAGTTTGAAGGCCTGGCGCACCAGGGAGGGGATCTTCTCCGCGGAGGGGATCTGTTCCGCCATCTTGGTCAGGGGGCGCATGGTCTGCACCACGTCGATGATCTGAAAACGCCCCTGCTTGCTCTTCTTGATGGGCTTCTGGCCCGTAATCACCACCAGCGGCATACCGCCGAGCTGGGCATAGGCCACCCCAGTAATCAGGTTGGTGGCCCCCGGACCCAGGGTGGAAATGGCCACCCCCGCCTTGCCGGTCAGGCGGCCGTAGGTGGCGGCCATGAAGGCGGCTCCCTACTCGTGGCGGGTAAGGATCAGCCGAATGGAGGAGCCGTGCAGGGATTCCAGAAGATCGAGGTTCTCTTCGCCGGGAATGCCGAAGATATACTCCACCCCCTCCTCTTCCAGGCAACGGACGAACAGATCGGACGCCTTCATTGCGGATAATCCCCGTTTCTTACTTTATTGATCAATAACTTGGGTCGCTCTGGAACAATACAAGAGCCAATGCCTATATGCCCTGCCGCCCTCGCCCGGCATCTTCGCGCACGTTACTCCGTATGCGATTCATCACATCCCATGGCGGCCCTCAATCTAGCATAACTTATTGATTTTATTCCCTTCACAGGGCACAATGCGCGGCTACATAATTCGGCCATCCAACCAGGCCGCGCGATCGTTTACATTCATCCGTTTACATTCATCATAGTAGAGGAAAAACCATGCGACTGATTCTTCTGGGCGCCCCGGGTGCGGGCAAGGGTACTGTGGCCAAAATGCTGACCAAACTGGACGGTTCCGTACAGATCTCCACTGGCGACATCCTGCGCGCCGCCGTCAAGGACGGCACCGAACTGGGCAAACAGGCCAAGGCCTTCATGGACGCTGGCGACCTGGTGCCGGACGAACTGATCATGGGCATCATGAAAGAGCGCCTGAAAGAGGACGACTGCCAGGCCGGCTTCCTGCTGGACGGCTTCCCGCGCACCATCCCCCAGGCCGAACAGCTGAAAGATCTGCTGGCCGACCTGGGCATCACCCTGGAAGCCGCCGTCAACCTGGACGTACCGCGTGATGTGATCCTGGACCGTCTCACCACCCGCCGCACCTGCGTCGGCTGTGGCGCCATCTACAACGTCAAGTCCATGCCGCCCAAGGAAGAAGGCAAGTGTGACAAGTGCGGCGCTGAGGTAGTGCAGCGTGACGACGAGACCGAAGAGGCCATCTCCAACCGTCTCGACGTCTACAACGAAAAGACCGCCCCGCTGGTGGACTTCTACAAGGGTGAAGGCCTGCTGCTGGACGTGAACGCCACCTCCAGTGACGCCGTGGTCGCCTCCATCCAGGAGAAGCTGGCCGGCTGATCCTGCTGGGTTACCACCCGGTAGCTGGAAACAGGGCCGGGATGCAGTCGCAAGATTGCATCCCGGCCTTTTTTTGTGGGACAGTAAATGCCTGATCAGGGCAGCGGATACTTAACATAAGCTATGGAACTTAATTTCAGGGTAGAAGGCCAGGTCCAGGGCGTCATGTTCCGCCAGACCTTTATCCGTGCCGCGCAGAAAAGAGACCTCAAGGGCGCCGCCACCAATATGCCCGACGGCAGCGTCTGCTGCTACCTGTCCGGGACGGAAGAGAAAATCAACGAGATCGTGGAAGGCCTGAAGAGCGGCCAGGCGATCAACTCCTGGGATGCGGCAGTGGATCAGTTAACAATCTTAGATGAAGATCAGGCAATAGCCTTTGAACAGCATCAGGTTACTACGGAAAACGTGGACGGCTTTCGCTGGAGTCCTAATGTGGAGATGTATCTCTAGGGCAGTGCGAAGGCTGTTTCTTTTTGAACCGCAGAGGCGCGGAGAAATTCATCTGCTCCTTGCTTTATGAGTTTTTCACTGACCACAAACTAAAGACGATGAATCGTATCTACATTTTATTATTTAGTGTTTTGTCAGCGGTAGCACCTGCATCAATTGCCGGCGATTTTGCAGAACACCCTATCGTCGTACCCCAAGAATACGCATGGGGCCGTAACCAAGAGCCATTTGTTGGTACATCACCAATTGAAAGATACGTTTCAGCATATGAAAAAACATGGTGGAGAGTCATGCGAGCTTTTGTTTACGGCCCTGAAAACTGGAAGAACCATGCAGAATTCATTTGTTCAGGCACTTCAGCTGAAGCAGATGCTTGCATGAGCGCTTACAAAGATGCAAGAAAAATAATTGATGAATGGATTAAGCTGTCTAGTGAAGAAGAATTCAAAAAATTAGTGAAAGAGCGTTTATCAGAATAGACCAAGCGGCAAGCGGCTGATTTATCAACGAATCATAGGCGTCTTATCTTCGTTAGTTTTCCGCACATAAACTCAACAGCAAGACAACAAAAACCGGGCCTGATAGGCCCGGTTCTTGTTGAAGGCGTTTACATGGGCCGCCTACTAACTGCGCATGTACGCTGCCCAAATATCTTCATAATTTGCGTGGATCACAAAATCATCATAAAGGCGGCCGCGCCAAACCCAACCGTTGCCAGGGTGATGCCCCGCTTAAAGTGCCTATGACTGGATCGGAACATCCAAAAAGAGGAAATAGCCATAAAGGCCAGCAAACCGCCAAACAGGGTGGTGATCCAGCTTACTGCCTTTTCACTTGATGCTTTGTGAAGATTCACAAACATCTCAAGAAATTGCGGGAGCTTTTCAGTCTGATAACTCACCTGACCCGTAACCCGGTTGTAGCTTCCGCCTTTGAATACAAGCGCTTCGCCTTCCTGATGAACCCCAATCAAGCGTTTTTCCCTCAGGGCCCGGGCCAGGCTTTGCTCCTCTAAATTGGGGGCCAGCGTCGTTTCAATCAGTTGGGTCGTTTTCAGAAAATCTGTATCGCGGTAGATCAAAAGCACGCCACTCAGACTGTATAGAACGACCAGACCGATCAGAAAAAAACCGATATCCCGATGCAAAGCCCGCATGGTGTTTTGTAGGCTTTTCTTGGATGCACTCATTTTCCCAGCTCCTGTACTTTAATTATTGAGAAAAGACTCGGGCTCAATGTACGAATACTGGATAAGGAAAACCTTTCTTGTTGGTAATAAAAGGTAACAGTATGTAACTGGCGGAATTTTGAGCACCAAAAAAAACCGGGAGCATGCTCCCGGTTTTTTCAGGCTTCTGTTACAGATCTCAGTCCGCGGGAATCCGCGGTGGTTTCAGCCCCACCACATCCTGCATCATGCGGATCACCTGGGCGCTGTAGCCGTACTCGTTGTCGTACCAAACATAAAGCACCAGCCGGTCGCCGTCCACGATGGTGGCCTGGGAGTCCACCACACCCGCATGGGAGGAGCCCACCAGATCGGTGGAGACCAGTTCGGTGGAGGCAGTGAAGTCGATCTGCTCCTGCATGGGCGAGTGCAGCGCGATGTCGCGCAGGTGGTCGTTGACCTCCTCCTTGCTGGTCTCCCGCTCCAGGTTGAGGTTCATGATCGCCATGGAGACGTTGGGCGTCGGGACACGGATGGCATTGCCAGTCAGTTTGCCCGCCAGTTCCGGCAGCGCCTTGGCCACCGCCTTGGCGGCGCCCGTAGTGGTAAGCACCAGATTCAGGGGCGCGCTGCGGCCACGGCGGTCGCCCTTATGGTAGTTGTCGATCAGGTTCTGGTCGTTGGTGTAGGAGTGGACCGTCTCCACATGACCGTTCTTGATACCGAACTCGTCATGGATCGCTTTCAGCACTGGGGTGATGGCGTTAGTGGTGCAGGAGGCGGCGCTGAGGATGGTATCGGATGAATCGATATCGCCATGGTTCACGCCATAGACGATATTCTTGATATCACCCTTGCCCGGGGCGGTAAGGATCACCTTGGAGGCGCCGGGGCATTTAATGTGCTGGCTCAGTCCCTCTTCATCACGCCACATACCAGTGTTGTCGACCACCAGGGCGTTATTAATGCCGTATTGGGTGTAGTCCACCTCGGCCGGAGAGTTGGCGTAGATAAACTGGATGTAGTTGCCGTTGGCGATGAGGGCGCTGTTCTCTTCGTCCACCTGGATGGAACCGTTGAACGGGCCATGTACCGAATCGCGGCGCAGCAGGCTGGCGCGTTTTTTCAGGTCGCCATCCCGGCCGCCGCGCACCACCACCGCGCGCAGGCGCATCTTGTTGCCGGCGCCGGTACGCGCAATCAGCATACGGGCCAACAGGCGGCCGATACGGCCAAAACCATACAGCACGACATCCTGGGGCTCTTCCAGAATACTGCTCTTGCCAGTGTTGATACTGACCAGCTCCTGACTCAGGAACTCTTCCACGCTCTGGCTACCGTCAGCATGGGTATACTTGTGGCACAACTTGCCCAGGTCGATACGGGCGGAGGCCAGATCCATTTTGGAGAGCGCCTCCAGCATTTCGTAGCTCTTGGAGACATCCAGCGCCTCACCCACCATCTGACGCGCAAACTTGTGCGCCTTGAGGATATCGATAGTGGAGTGACCCATGACCCGGCGCCCGAAAATCCGGATGGTGATGCCGTTGTCACGGTAAATCTGACCGATCAGCGGAATCATCTTCTCCGCCAGGGACTGGCGGATTTTCCACTCTTGAAGATACTGGTCGCTAGACTTGTTGCCCATTCGTCCCCCTGATGCGAAATAAACCGTCGATGCCGTGCCGGGGCGCTCAACACGACCCGGCTTAAAAGTCGGCCATGATACCAAATCACGGCCCTCCTTGGGCGACATCCCGACGATTTATCGCCCCGAATTAACCTCTTTCAAGACATGGAAATAAAAAGCCGGCCCAGAGGCCGGCTTTACGGTAACAACACCTTGGTGCGTGAACTGAATTCCCGGCGGCTATTTCCCAAACAGCCCCTTGATCTTGTCGCCCACGGCCCCGACCCCTTCGCTTACCCCGTCCGTCACGCTCCCCAGCGGTCCTTTCAGGTCGGACAAGGGCCCGGCAGAGGCCAAAGAGGCCTGTGAGGCAACCTTGCCCATCACCAGTTTCATTACCTCCTCCATGGTGGCCCCGCCCTTCTTTTTGCCGATATCGGTGATCTCGATCAGCGGCATGGGGGTGGAAATCCCCTCCGCCGACAGGGGGGTGACGATATTGATAGTGCCGTCCCGGATGGTGAGCCGGTCGATGATCACCTTGGGGCTTTTCTCTCCATCGGAGGATTTGGCGCCGCCCAGGGAGGACTGAATGTTCCGTTCCAGCTGTTTCAGGTTGGAACCAGCACTTCCACCCGGCTCATAGGTAATCACCGGCTCCACCACATCCACGGAGTGAATAATGACGGGCTCGGAAGTGACGGAATCCAAATCAAGCGCCACCTGTAACGATCCGAGTTCCAGGGCCGTGGGCGCCTTGTACCCCTTGGGATTGGCGATCACGAAATCGTGCAGGCTGCCCTTGCCGGAAAATATGGAGATATTGGAGGAACCGAGCCGGACATCGGTCTTGGTCGCCTCCGGGCCGAAGGTCTCGACGGCGTCCACGACCATACCGTTGAGATTCATGTAGACGTATCCCACGGCCCCGACCATGACCACGGCAATAAGACCCAACAGGCCAAGAATGAGCTTTTTCATGGGTAAACCCTTTTCAGCTGGACAGATAACTGCCGTTCAATCTACGGTCCCCCGTACTCGGGGTCAAGGCGGCAATTACTGGGCTTTTTTCGCCGTCTTGTGCAGATCCCAGATACGCACGCTGGCATCGTCGCTGGTGGAGGCCAGGTAACGGCCGTCGCGTGAGACCGTCACCACGGAGCCGCACATCTCGTGTTTCTGGAACCGCCGCTCGGTCTTGCCGGTCGCCGCCTCCAGAATCAGCACCGAGCTGTCGGTCTGGCGGCTGATGGTGGCCAGGCTCTTGCCGTTGGGCATAAAAAAGATCCCGGCGATACGCCCGGAGTGTTCTGTAGGCAGCACGGTCAGGCCACCGCTTTTCAGATCCCAGCGGTAGAGATTGAACCAGCCGGCGCCATAGACGCTTTTACCGTCCGGTGAAAACGCCAGGGTGATGGAGCTGTTTTTGGATTCATCAAAGTACCGTGGTTCGCCGCCGATCTTCCAGTACGCCAGTTCACCGTCCGCCCCCGAGGCCGCGATCCGTTTGCGCTGCGCATCCAGGGCCACCGCCGCGATACCGCTGGAGTGGACTTTCCACTCATGCAGCAGTTCGCTGGTGGAGAGACGGTACAGCCGCACCATGCCGTCCGCGTGGCCGCTGACCACGATGTTGGCGTCGGCATCCGCCACCAGATGCATGACGGGCGATGGGGTATCCCACTCCCGTTTCAAAAAGCCGTTCAGATCCCACTCGGCGATCACCCCGTCATAGCCGCCGGTAACCAGCCTTTTGCCGTCGCGGATGAACTGGATGCCGTTAATGGTGCTCTGGTGTCCTTTCCAGTTGGCCACTGGCGCGCCTGATTTCAGCTGCCACAGCCGCAGGGAGCCATCCAGACCGCCGGAGGCCAAGATTTTGGAGGTCTGATCAATGGCCAGGGCGCTGCCGCCGCCGTGGGCGTCGGGGATGACGATATCCGCCGACTTGCCCGGAACGCTCTGGCAGGCGGAGAGCGCCAACAGTAACGGCAGTAGCACAAGAATTTTTTGCCACAGAGGCACAGAGCGCACAGAGTTTCTATAAAAGCTTTCTACTAAATTTTCTCTGTGATCTCTGTGGCTCTGTGGGTGAGCAGAACCCTTTGTCCAGCGGACAAAGGAAGTTTGCGAACGACCGGCCAGGGATGGCCGGGCCGGGGCTTGATCACTTTTCAGATGTCGCGCCATGGATGGCTACACCTCAGGCCGCATATGGGGAAACAACAACACATCCCGAATCGACGGCGAATCGGTAAACAGCATCACCAGCCGGTCGATGCCGATCCCCTCGCCCGCCGTGGGCGGCATACCGTGCTCCAGGGCGCGCACATAGTCGGCGTCGAAGTGCATCGCCTCGGCGTCGCCCGCCTCTTTCTCCGCCACCTGCTGGCGGAAGCGTTCGGCCTGGTCCTCGGCATCGTTGAGCTCGGAGAAGCCGTTGGCGATCTCGCGGCCGCCGACGAAAAACTCGAAACGGTCGGTGACGAAGGGGTCATGGTCGTTACGGCGCGCCAGGGGTGACACCTCGGTGGGATAGGCAGTGATGAAGGTGGGGTTCATCAAGCGGTGCTCCACC
>JBNKPL010000073.1:0-11596 GCA_050295355.1 Sedimenticolaceae bacterium | reverse complement strand
CTGTACGAGGCGGTGCACAGCTATCGCCAGCAACCCGCCGGCCTGATCTATTACCTTTTCCTCGGTCTGCTGTCGCAACTGCTGATTATTCTTTTTGTCTGGTATTTCGCCTGGATAAGCGGGGTTCAGGAGTTGGCCTTCTCCATCTATCTGTTCGCGGTGCCGCTGGCCTTGATCAGCACGGTTCTGCCCGTGACGCCGGGCGGCATCGGCGTTGGGCAGGCCGCCGCCTATTACCTGTTTGGACTGTTCGCGGGGATTGAGGGGCATTTTGGGCCGGATGTGATCACCGCCTATCAGGTGGTGCTGTTTGGCTGGGGACTGTTTGGGGCCTATTTTTATGTCACGGCAAGCCATGTGGAGCAGGAGCCGGCGACCGGAACGGGCAGCCGTATGTCGGGTCGTTAAGGGGCGGGCCGTGGTACAGGAGTGGCTGGGTGATGAAAGTTGGCGCTATTGATCATATTGTGTTGACGGTCCGGGACCTGGAAACGACCGTCGGGTTTTACGAGTCGGTAATGGGTATGCGCAAGGAGCTGTTCGGGGACGGGCGGCTCGCCCTCACGTTCGGGAATCAGAAGATCAATCTCCATGTGTACGGAAACGAGTTCGAGCCTAAGGCGAACCAGCCTACGCCCGGCTCGGGGGATTTGTGCTTTATTACCGATGCCAATCTGGATGAAGCCATGGCGCATGTGAAAGAGCAGGGGGTAGAGATCATCGAAGGGCCGATCAAGCGGACGGGCGCGCACGGTGCGATTCTCTCTTTTTATTTCCGCGATCCGGACGGGAATCTGATTGAAGTGTCGAACTATCTTTGATCGTATCCAGGCTTAAATCTGAATTACAGGGGAGGACGGCATGCTGAAGCTGGCCGCGTTGTTGTGCATTGTGATCGGAGCCATTCACTCTCTGGTTGGCGAGCGATACCTAATCACTCCGCTGTTACGTGGTGACCGGGTTCCCCATCTGTTCGGTAGCGATTTCTTTTCGAAGCGGACCTTGCGGTTTGCATGGCACATCACCACGGTTGCCTGGTTTGGGCTCGCCTATATTTTGCTGGCTATATCCAATGGGGCAGGCAACTTGGAGCAGATCGTTCTGAACACCATTGGCGCGATCTTTCTGGTCAGCGGGCTGTTCTCATTCGGCTTCACCAAGGGAAAACATCTGAGCTGGATCATCTTTTGGACGATAGCCGCACTCTGTTTTATTGCCGCGAACGGAGGCTGACAGACCCTTATCCCAGATGCAGAATGCGTTGCCACCAGCGCCTGCGGTTGGCCGGTTGCGCGGCGGCGGACAGATCACAGGGCGGAATACGGCACAGCACCCAGCCGGGCAGGGGCGGGTTTTCGCTGTAGCCGCAACTGACGCCCAGGTTGTTCGGATCGTAGATCTTGATGAAGCCGGGAGCGGAAAGGTTGTCGGCGTAGACGATGCCACAGTAGTCTTCATCGTGCTCCTGGCGCAGCAGGGCATCGATCTCTTCAATAAAACGCAGCAACCGATCCATGGGTGCAGGCGCCGCGGGTGGCGGCTCGCCGATGGCATAGATGTACCAGCCGTCATCCGCCTGTGAGCGAAGGGTATCCCACAGCGCATCCAGATGGTGCCAGCGCAGGGCGGAGGTGAAGCTGCCGCGAAAGGCGGTCAGAAAATCGTCAGATCTTTTGTCGTTCATGATTCTTGCCGTCCATAGAGGCTGGCATAGAGGCCTTCGTTCTTGATCAGTTCCTCGTGGCGCCCTTCTTCCACGATCCTGCCGTCCTCGAACACCAGCGCCCGATCCGCCTGTTTCACCGCGCTCAGGCGGTGGGCGATGATGAGGGTGGTGCGCCCGGAGAGGAACGTCTGCAACGCCTGGTGGAGTTTGCCCTCGGTGGTGGTGTCGAGGGCGGAGGTGGCCTCGTCCAGGATTACCACCTTGGGGTCGGTCAGCACCATGCGCGCCACCGCCAGCCGTTGCCGCTGACCGCCTGAAAGACGGATGCCGTAGCGGCCGATGAGGGTATCCAGTCCCTGCTCCAGATCCCGCACCACTTCATCTAGCTGGGCGATCTTCAGCGCCTGCCACAGCTCCTCGTCGCTCTTTTCCAGTCCGAGGGTAAGATTCATGCGCACCGTGTCGTTGAGCAGGGCGGGGTGTTGCAGCACCGTGGCCACGTTGTCACGCACCACATCCATGCCGATCTCGGAAACGGGCACGCCGTCGAAGTAGATCTCTCCCCGTTCCGGCGGATAGAGGCCCAGCACCACCTGCACCAGGGTGGTCTTGCCGCCGCCGCTGGCGCCCACCAGGGCCACCTTCTCGCCCTTGTGGATGTGCAGGGAGATATCGTTCAGCACCAGCGGGCCGTCACCGTAGCGGAAACAGATCCGTTGCAGTTGCACATCCACCGTCTCCTTGCCTGCGAAGGGGTTCTGGTTGTGGGGGTGGCGCGGTTCGAGATGGATGTTGATCAGCCCGTTGATACGGTCCAGGGCCGCCCGCGCGCCGTTGTAGGCGTACTGGATGGCGAGCACCTCCTGCACTGGCCCCATCATGAACCAGAGGTAAGAGAACACCGCCAGCATTTCGCCGATGGTAAGGTCGGAGAACAGCACCATGAGCATACTGACGGCGCGGAAGATGTCGAAACCGAACAGAAACACCGTGAAGGAGAGGCGTTGCGCCGCGTCGCTCTTCCAGGCGAAGGCGGTGGAGTGGCGGCGGATATCGCCGGCCTTGCCGATAATGCGGCGGATGTAGTGGCGCTCGCGGTTGCTGGCGCGGATCTGCTGGATGGCGTCCAGGGTCTCGGAGAGGGTCTCCTGAAAGATCTGGTAGGCGCTGTTTTCGCGCCGCTTCAGCTCCTTCACCTTGTGTCCGAACAGGGTGGTGATGTAGATGACCACGGGATTCAGGAACAGGATGAACAGGGCCAGCTGCCAGTTCATCCACAGCAGGACCATGGCGGTGCCGATGATGCTCAGGATCGCCACCAGGAACTTGCTGGTGGCCACGCCGATAAAGCCGTCCACGGCGTCGATGTCGGTCACCAGATGCGAGGCCACGGTGCCGCTGCCGAGGGTTTCGTACTCCGACATGGAGACCCGCTCCAGCCGCTGCAGCAGGGCGCGGCGGATGCGGAAGGTGACATCCTTCGATATGACCATGAACTGGCGCGTCTGCAAGACACCCAGGATCAGAGAGATCAGCCGCAGAAACAGGGTCAGGAACAGGATCGCCAGGATATAGAGCACTGGCCCGTGCCAGCTCTCTGGGAAGAGGCTGTTCATCAACGCCACCGAGCGTCCCGGCTGGTCCAGCAATACCTCGTCCACCAGCAGGGGAATCAGCAGCGGGATGGGTACGCTCACCATGGCGCCGAGGATGGCGATCAGGTTGGCGGACAGCAGCTCGCGCCGATGCTGCAGCACCATGGCGGTGAGTTCACGCCAGCTGTAGTTCTCGGCGCGCACGTTTTGCGGATGGTCGCTCTGCGGGGTGGGGGAGATAAGGGTGTTCACAGTGGGCAAATGGAAGCGGGAATATATCCCGCATTATTCCATATTTTTCAGCAGGCGGGATGGTGGGATAAACTTGCAGTTTGTACGTCAACATGAGTGTGGACATGAATAGCAGGATAGTACGGTGGTTGAGCGGCCTGGCATTGTTGCTCTCTCTGGGGTCCGCGCCGGCCGCCGTGGAGTTCGAAGGTAAAGCGGTCCAGGGGGCGTTGCTGACCGGCCGCACCGAGCCGGGTGCGCGCGTGGCGGTCAACGGCACCCCGGTCCGGGTGTCGAAAGAGGGTCTGTTTCTGGTCGGATTCGGCCGGGATTACGAGGGACCCTGCAGGGTAGAGGTGACCTATCCGGACGGAAAGAGGGAAAAACGGCAGCTGGCGGTGGAGAAAAGGGAGTACGACATCCAGCGCATCGACGGCCTGCCGCCGAGCAAGGTGGAGCCCAGCGAGGAGGACCTGAAACGCATCCGCGCGGACAACGCCCTGGTCAAGGCGGCGCGCAAGCGGGACGACGCCCGTACCGATTTTCTTAGCGGCTGGATCTGGCCCGCCCAGGGGGTTATTTCCGGCATCTATGGCAGCCAGCGCATCCTGAACGGCGAGCCGCGCCGTCCCCACTTCGGGGTGGATATCGCGGCGCCCACGGGAACGCCCGTAAAGGCGCCCGCCGACGGGATCGTGACCATGGTCCATCCGGATATGTTTTTCTCGGGCGGCACCCTGATCGTGGATCATGGACATCATTTATCCTCCTCCTTCCTGCACCTGAGCAAGATCCTGGTAAAAGTGGGTGACCGCGTGAAGCAGGGTGATATCATTGCCGAGATCGGGTCCACGGGACGGGTAACAGGGGCGCACCTGGACTGGCGGATGAACATCAGCCGGGAACGGATCGATCCGTCCTTACTGGTGCCGCCCATGCCGAAACAAACTGTTACAGAGTAAAAGTGAGAAAAAACCGATGGTTCTAGGGTATACTTCCACAAATTTGTTTGCAGTTGGGGTAAGTAAATGAGGAACTACTGTCTTCCCATTCTTTTGGCGGTCTTTGGGATTAGCACAGCCCATGGACAGGATTTACACCAGGTTTACGAGCTGGCTCTGTCCAATGACGCGCAGCTACGGGCTGCCCGCGCAACCCGCGATTCCACCATGGAAGCCAAGCCCCAGGCGCGGGCGCAACTGCTGCCCAGTCTTTCCCTGTCCGCATCGGGCGACCAGATTCACCGCAAGGTTCGCAATACCGCGGCTGCGGGCAGCAACGACTACAACAGCGCCAGCGCCACCGTGAGCCTGAGCCAGCCCATCATCCGCATCGACCGCTGGATCGCCCTCGGTCAGGCCGGCGAGGTGGTGGAGCAGGCCAAGATCGAATACTCCGCCGCCGAGCAGGAGTTGATGGTGCGCACGGCGCAGGCCTACTTCGGTATCCTGGCGGCCCAGGACAATCTGAAGTTCGCCGAGTCGGAGAACAAGGCCATCGCCCGGCAACTGGATCAGGCCAAACAGCGTTTCGACGTGGGCCTGATCGCCATCACCGCGGTGCATGAGGCGCAGGCCGCCTACGACCAGTCCCGTTCGGATCTGATCGCCGCTAAGCGGACGCTGGATGATGCCTGGGAGGCGTTGCGCGAGATCACTAAGGAGCGGGTCAATACCGTCGCGCATCTGGCCGAAGAGATCCCGCTGACGCGGCCGGCGCCCTCCGATGTGGAGGCCTGGAGTCAGAGCGCCATGCAGAACAGTCTCTCCATTCAGGCGGCGCAAAAGGACGTGGAGATCGCCAAGGACAATGTTTCCATCCAGCGGGCGGGCCACTGGCCGACCCTGGATCTGGTGGGTTCCCACACCGCCAGCCGCACCAGCCTGGATGGCTCGGCGGATACCGACGTCTCCAGCGTAGGAGTGGAGTTCAGCCTGCCGCTGTTTGCGGGCGGCAACACCGTGTCCCGGACCCGTCAGGCGCAGTACGATCTGGAAGCGGCGCAGGAGGTCCTGGACGGACAGCGGCGTTCGGTGGACCGGCAGGTGCGTGATGCCTACCGCGGCGTACTGACCAGCATCAGCCAGGTGGAGGCGCTGAAGGCGAGCACGGTTTCGGCGCAGAGCGCCCTGGAGGCCACGGAAGCGGGCTTCGAGGTGGGCACCCGGACCATGGTGGATGTGCTGACCTCGCAGCGCGATCTGTATCGGACGCTGAGCAGTTACGCTTCCACTCGTTACAATTATGTTCTGAGCGGCCTGCAGCTGAAGCAGGCGGCGGGCACCCTGACCCGCGAGGATCTTCTGCAGGTCAACAGCTGGCTGCGTTGATCGGGAAGTAAACCGCATCACGAAACGGGGCCGTATCGGCCCCGTTTCTGTTTTCACTGGCGTTAGAAAAACAAGCGGATACAATAGACCCATGTCTGGAAATAGCATCGGCAAACTCTTTACCGTCACCTCCTTCGGTGAATCCCACGGCCCCGCCATCGGCTGTGTGGTGGACGGCTGTCCGCCCGGAATGGAGCTGACCGCCGCCGATCTGCAGAAGGATCTGGACCGCCGCAAGCCGGGGACCTCGCGCCACACCACCCAGCGGCGGGAGGCGGACGAGGTGGAGATCCTCTCCGGGGTGTTCGAGGGCCGGACCACGGGGACCCCCATCGGACTCTTGATCCGCAACACCGATCAGCGCTCCAAGGACTACTCCAAGATCATGGACCGCTTCCGTCCCGGCCATGCCGACTACACCTACACCCAGAAGTACGGCATCCGCGACTACCGTGGCGGGGGCCGTTCCTCCGCCCGTGAGACCGCCATGCGGGTGGCGGCCGGGGCCATCGCCAAAAAATATCTGCTAGAGAGTCTCGGCGTGGAGATTCGCGGCTATCTGAAACAGCTAGGCCCCATCACGGCCGAGGCGCTGGATTGGGACGAGGTGGAGCAGAATCCTTTCTTCTGCCCCGATGCGTCCAAGGTGGATCAGATGGAACAGTACATGGATGAACTGCGCAAGGAGGGCAACTCCGTGGGCGCGCGTATCAACGTGGTGGCCAGCAATGTTCCGCCCGGGCTGGGCGAGCCTGTGTTCGACCGCCTGGATGCGGACCTGGCCCACGCCCTCATGAGCATCAATGCGGTGAAAGGGGTGGAGATCGGTGACGGTTTCGAGAGTGCGCTGCAGAAGGGTACGGAACATCGGGACGAGATCACCCCGGAGGGTTTCCTGAGTAACCATGCGGGCGGCGTGCTGGGCGGTATCTCCAGCGGCCAGGAGATCACGGCCAGCATCGCCCTGAAACCCACCTCCAGCATCCTGATCCCGGGACGTACCGTGAATCTGCAAGGTGAACCAGTCGAAGTGGTGACCGAAGGCAGGCACGATCCCTGCGTGGGCATTCGCGCCGTCCCCATCGCAGAGGCGATGATGGCCATCGTGCTCATGGATCATCTGCTGCGCCAGCGCGCCCAGAACGGGGATGTGTGGAGCGATACCCCGGTGATTCCATCGGCCGTGGAATAAGCGTCACGCCCACAAGCTGATCAAGACCTGATGCCGTACTGGCGACTCTCCGCATTCTATCTTTTCTATTTTGCCGCCCTGGGCGCGCTGGTGCCCTATTGGGGGCTGTACCTGAAGAGCATCGGCTTTGACCCCGTGGCCATCGGTAGCCTGATGGCCATCCCCATGGCCACCAAGTTCATTGCGCCCAATGTCTGGGGCTGGCTCGGTGACCACCTGGGCCGCCGCATGTTGATTGTGCGGATCGGCTCCTTTCTGACGGCATTTATTTTTCTCGGTGTGTTCTGGCTCTACGGCTTCTGGGAGCTGGGGTTGGCCATGGCACTGTTCAGCTTCTTCTGGAACGCGGTGCTGCCCCAGTTCGAGGTGGTCACCTTGCGCTACCTCGGGGAGCAGGCGCCCATGTATGCCCGGATACGGGTGTGGGGATCCGTGGGCTTTATCGTGGCGGTGGTGATCCTGGGGCTGGCGGTGGACCGGCAAGGTCCGGCGGCCATACTGCCGATTCTGCTCGCTATCTACATCGCCATCTGGCTCTCCAGCCTGCTGGTGCGGGACCCGGACCCGCAACCCCATGTCACTGATCAGCCCTCCCTCCTGTCGGTACTTAAACGGCCCGCGGTGATCGGTTTCTTCGCGGTCTGTTTCCTGCTGCAGGTGGGGCACGGCGCCTACTACACCTTTTACTCCATCTATATGGAGGGGGAGGGCTACTCCAAGACGGTGATCGGCCAGCTTTGGGCGCTGGGGGTGATCGCCGAGGTGGTGGTGTTTCTGTTCATGCACCGCCTATTAGAGCGTTGGGGCGCGCGCCGGGTGCTGATGGCGAGCCTACTGCTGGCGGCCCTGCGCTGGCTGTTGATCGGCAACTTCCCCCAGTCACTCACTATCATGCTCTTTGCCCAGACCCTTCATGCGGCCACCTTCGGTACCTTCCACGCCTCGGCCATCCACCTGGTGCATCACTACTTCACAGGACGCCACCAGGGCAGGGGACAGGCCCTGTACGCCAGCTTGAGCTTCGGCGCCGGCGGGGCGCTGGGCAGCTTCAGCAGCGGCTTTCTCTTTTCCAGCGCGGGACCGGCGGTTACCTATGGGGTGTCGGCGGGGGTCTCCCTGCTGGCGTTCGTGATTGCCTGGCGCTGGGTGGTGAATCGCCTGGAGAGAGGCTAGTGAGTTCTGTTTAGTTTTGCCATAGAGGTCACAGAGGTCACAGAGGTCACAGAGATACACAGAGTCACTTAGTCGGCGCGCACCTCTGTGTATCTCTGTGTCCTCTGTGGCTACAGTTCTTTCAACCGTGTTCCCGACAGGTCTGCAGCATGGCGCTAGCGGCATTGGAGAGGGTGCGGCCGCAGTGGGCTACGGTGCCGAGGCTACGTGCCATGCGGATCTCATCCACGTTCAGAATATGCAGGGTTGTACCCTGGATCATGGTCCGAGGGATCAGGCTCCAGCCCAGGCCGGTGCTGACCAGCATCTTCAGGGTCTCCAGATAGTTGGTGGAGATGGCGATCTCGACCTTCACCCCCAGGGGCTTCAGCGCCTGCTCCAGAATATTGCGGGTAAACGTTCCGCTGCCCGGAAGCACGGCGGGATACGCGGCCAGCTCTCTAAGCGTGACGCGCTTTGCAGATGCCAGTGGATGGTTCTTATTGACTACAAAATCCAGCGGATCGGGCCAGATCTCGCTGGTCTCCAGGTCGGGCGACGGCTCTGGAGGCAGGGTGACGATGGCCAGTTCCAGATCTCCGCGTTGCACCGCGCTGCAGGCATCCTCAGAATCGAGGAAATGAAGATCCAGCCGCACCTCGGGGTACTGTTCGCTGAAGCGGCTCAACACGGGCGGCAGGCGGTGCAGGCCGATGTGGTGGCTGGTCCCCATGCTCAGGGTGCCCTTTACGATCCCCGACAGGTTGGAGAGGGAGCGTTGGATATCGTTCATCTCGTCCAGCATCCCCTTGGCGCGGGGCAGCAGGTGCAGGCCCGCCTCGGTGAGGCCGATCTTGCGGCCGATGCGGTCGAACAGCCGTGCGCCCAATTTCTGCTCCAGGGCGGCGATGCGCTTGCTCACCGCGGGCTGGGTCAGGTAGAGCCGCTCCGCCGCCTGGGAGAAAGAGCCGCATTCGGCTACGGCTAAAAAGGCGTTCAGTTCATTGAGTTCCATGGTTCGGTTCCATGCTGGTTGACCAGGAGACCTCCGATTAACTCCTCCCCCACAAGTGGGGGAGGCTGGGAGGGGGAGTATCAATTATTCCATTATAGAATCATATTAATAAAAAAGATGAATTTGTTTTATATATAACAGTTAGCTAGGATTCACCCATCACTAGATAGGGATTTAACCATGAGCGCGAAAACACTCTACGACAAACTCTGGCAAGAGCACGTGGTCCGTACCGACGAGGACGGCACCGCGTTGCTCTATATCGACCGGCAATTGGTACACGAGGTGACCTCTCCGCAGGCCTTCGAGGGGCTGCGCATGACGGGCCGCAAGCCGTGGCGTCCCGGCGCCAACATCGCCACCCCGGACCACAACGTTCCGACTCTCGGACGGGCCAATGGTATCGATGATCCCGTCGCCCGCCTGCAGGTGGAGACGTTGGACAATAACTGCGAGGAGTTCGGCATCACCGAATTCGGCATGAACGACATCCGCCAGGGTGTGGTGCATGTGATGGGGCCGGAACAGGGCGTGATCCTGCCGGGCATGACCGTGGTGTGTGGCGACTCCCATACCGCCACCCACGGCGCCTTCGGGGCCCTGGCCTTCGGTATCGGCACCTCCGAGGTGGAGCACGTGATGGCCACCCAGTGCCTGATCCAGAAAAAATCCCGAACCATGTTGGTAGATGTACAAGGCAAGGTGGGACCAGGCGTGACCGGCAAGGACATCATCCTGGCGGTGATCGGCAAGATCGGCACCGCGGGCGGTACGGGTTATGTGATCGAGTTTGCGGGCGAGGCGATCCGTGACCTCTCCATGGAGGGGCGCATGACCGTCTGTAACATGGCCATTGAGGGCGGCGCCCGCGCCGGCATCATCGCCGTGGATGAGAAGACCATGGAATACGTGAAGGGCCGCCCCTATGCCCCAACGGGCGAGCAGTGGGAACAGGCCGTTGCGGCGTGGCAACAGCTGCACAGCGACGAGGGCGCCCAGTTCGATACGGTGGTGACCATCGACGCCGCCTCCATCGAGCCGCAGGTAACCTGGGGCACCTCGCCCGAGATGGTGCTCCCGGTCTCCGCGGTGGTGCCCGATCCGGGCCAGGAGTCCGATACGGTCAAAGCGGACGGCATGCGCCGCGCCCTGAAGTACATGGGACTGGAGGCGGGTACGCCCATCTCCGAGATCCGGCCTGACCATGTGTTCATCGGCTCCTGCACCAACGGCCGTATCGAGGACCTGCGCGCCGCCGCCGTGGTGGCCAAGGGGCGCAAGGTGGCGGACAACATCAAGCAGGCGCTGGTGGTGCCGGGCACGGGACTGGTGAAACAGCAGGCGGAAGCCGAAGGTCTGGACAAGATCTTCATCGAAGCGGGCTTTGAGTGGCGCGAGCCGGGCTGTTCCATGTGCCTGGCCATGAACGCCGACCGGCTGCAGCCGGGCGACCGCTGCGCCTCTACCTCCAACCGCAACTTCGAAGGGCGGCAGGGGCAGGGCGGCCGCACCCATCTGGTAAGTCCGGCTATGGCGGCGGCGGCGGCGGTGACCGGGCGTTTTGTGGACGTAAGGGAAATCAATTAGCCACAGAGATTACAGAGAACACTGGGGACAACTAAAACAGTAAGCTCTGTGCCCTCTGTGTGCTCTGTGGCTAAACCTGGAGACGACAATGAATAAATTTGAAATTTTTACTGGTGTGGTCGCCCCATTGGATCGCGCCAACGTGGATACCGACGCCATTATTCCGAAGCAGTTCCTGAAGTCCATCAAGCGGACGGGTTTCGGTCCCTATCTGTTCGATGAGTGGCGTTACATGGATCACGGCGAGCCGGACATGGATTGCGCCAACCGTCCGCGCAATCCCGATTTCGTGCTCAACGATGCACGCTATGCGAGTGCGCAGGTGCTGCTGGCGCGGGACAACTTCGGCTGCGGCTCCTCGCGGGAGCATGCGCCCTGGGCGCTGGCGGACTTCGGTTTCAAGGTGATCATCGCGCCGAGTTTTGCCGACATCTTTTTTAACAACAGCTTCAAGAACGGCATCCTGCCGATCAAGCTGGCCGAGTCGGTGGTGGACGGGCTGTTCCAAAAGGCTGGCGGGGAGCGGGCGCTGGAGATCACGGTGGACCTGGCGGCCCAGGAACTGCGCCTTGCCGATGGCGAAGTGATCGCCTTTGAGGTGGACGAGTTTCGCAAGCACTGTCTGCTGGAAGGGCTGGACGACATTGGCCTTACCCTGCAACATGCTGAAGAGATCAAGGCCTTCGAACAGCAGCGGCGGGAACAGGCGCCGTGGATATTTGCAGAATAACTTTTTTGCCACAGAGATCACAGAGGGCACAGAGTTTATTCTGTCTTTTTACCCTCGGTGTTCTCTGTGATCTCTGTGGCTAAACAATTTTTGGGGAA
>JBNKPL010000072.1:0-11848 GCA_050295355.1 Sedimenticolaceae bacterium | reverse complement strand
TGGAAGAAGCAGGCGCTACCGTCGAGGTCAAGTAATTCTTGGCCGCGCACATTTGCGCTTGTTAAAGCGGTTCAGGGCTGGTGGCGTTTGCCACCGGCCTTTTACCGCTTGTAGATGCGGGCAGTTTTAACTGCCCTGCCGTGGGTAAAACGGTTACCGTTTTTAAACGCGGCCCGATTATTCCGGATGCCGTCAACAGCGGTTGTACACGGCGCCGGTTTTAGAGTCTGAGTAAATTGAGGGACGGCAATATGGCCTATTCTTTCACCGAGAAGAAACGTATTCGCAAGGATTTCGGCAAGCGTCCAAGTATTTTGGAAGTGCCTTTTCTTCTAGCGACCCAGATCGATTCCTACCGTACTTTCCTTCAGGACGGTGTGTCCATGGAGAAGCGGCAGGACGTTGGTCTGCACGCGGCATTCAAGTCAGTGTTTCCCATCGTAAGCTATTCGGGAAATGCGGCGCTGGAATACGTTAGCTATCGTCTCGGTGAGCCGCCCTTCGATGTGCGCGAGTGTCATCTGCGTGGTGCTACCTACGCGGCCCCACTGCGGGTGCTGGTGCGCCTGGTGATCTATGACAAGGATGCGCCGGCCGGATCCAAGGTGGTGAAGGATGTGCGGGAGCAGGAGGTCTACATGGGCGAACTGCCGCTCATGACCGATACTGGCACCTTCGTGATCAATGGTACCGAGCGGGTGATCGTCTCCCAGTTGCACCGTTCACCCGGTGTCTTTTTCGATCACGACAAGGGCAAGACCCACTCCTCGGGTAAACTGCTGTTCTCCGCGCGGGTGATTCCCTATCGCGGTTCCTGGCTCGACTTCGAATTCGATCCCAAGGACAACGTGTTCGTGCGTATCGACCGCCGCCGCAAGCTGCCGGCCACCGTGCTGCTTCGGGCGCTGGGTTTCGATACCGAACAGATCCTGGCCATGTTCTTCGAGACCGACTCCTTTGCCATAACCCAGAAGTCCGCCAAACTGGATCTGGTGCCGGAGCGTCTGCGCGGCGAGACCGCCTCCTTCGACATCAAGGCCAAGGGCAAGGTGATTGTGGAGACCGGGCGCCGTATCACCCAGCGCCATATCCGCGATCTGGACAAGGCGGGCATCAAGTCGCTGGAGGTGCCGTTTGAGTTCCTGCACGGCAAGGTGCTGGCGAACAACATCGTGGACGAGAGCAGCGGCGAGCTGCTGGCCGCGGCCAATGCGGAGATCACCCCGGAACTGCTGGCGACCCTGCTCGAGAACGGCATCAAGAAGATTGAAACGCTGTTCACCAACGACTTGGATCACGGCCCCTATGTGTCCACTACCCTGAATATCGATTCCACTTCCAGTCAGCTTGAGGCGCAGGTGGAGATCTACCGCATGATGCGTCCCGGCGAGCCGCCCACCAAAGAGGCCGCGCAGAACCTGTTCAACAGCCTGTTTTTCAGCGCCGACCGCTATGACCTCTCGGCCGTGGGCCGGATGAAGTTTAATCTCCGTCTCAGCCGCGAAGAGGTGACCGGCGAGGGCGTGCTCTCCAATGAAGACATCGTCGATGTGCTCAAGGAGCTGATCAATATCCGTAACGGTAACGGCCTGGTGGACGATATCGACCATCTCGGCAACCGCCGCATCCGCTGCGTGGGCGAGATGGCGGAGAACCAGTTCCGTATCGGCCTGGTGCGCGTGGAGCGTGCGGTGAAGGAACGGCTGACCCTGGCCGAGTCCGAAGGCCTGATGCCGCAGGAGATGATCAACGCCAAGCCGGTTTCCGCGGCGATCAAGGAGTTTTTCGGCTCCAGCCAGTTGTCCCAGTTTATGGACCAGAACAATCCGCTGTCCGAGATCACCCACAAGCGGCGTGTGTCGGCGCTCGGCCCGGGCGGTCTGGCGCGTGAGCGCGCCGGTTTTGAGGTGCGTGACGTGCACCCCACCCATTACGGCCGGGTTTGCCCCATCGAGACCCCGGAAGGGCCGAACATTGGTCTCATCAACTCGCTGGCGGTCTATGCCCGCACCAACGAGTACGGTTTCCTGGAGACCCCCTACCGGGTGGTGAAGAACGGAAAGGTGACCGACGAGATTCACTATCTGTCGGCCATTGAAGAGGGCCGCTATACCATCGCGCAGGCGAATGCCGAACTTGGCGCCGGCGGCAAGCTGGTGGATGAGCTGGTGACCTGCCGGCACCAGAACGAATTCACCCTCTCCACGCCGGACAAGATCGAATATATGGACGTGTCGCCGAAACAGATCGTTTCCGTGGCCGCCTCCCTGATTCCGTTCCTGGAGCACGACGACGCCAACCGCGCCCTCATGGGTTCCAACATGCAGCGTCAGGCGGTGCCGACCCTGCGTGCGGAAAAGCCGCTGGTGGGTACCGGGATCGAGCGCGCCGTGGCCGTGGATTCCGGCGTGACCGTGGTGGCCAAGCGTGGCGGCGAGGTGGAGTCCGTGGACGCCGGCCGCATTGTGGTGCGGGTCAACGATGACGAGACCGAGGCGGGCGAGCCGGGTGTGGACATCTACAACCTGACCAAGTACACCCGTTCCAACCAGAACACCTGCATTAACCAGCGGCCGCTGGTCAAGGCCGGGGATGTGATTGCCCGTGGCGACGTGCTGGCCGATGGTCCCTCCACCGACATGGGCGAGCTGGCCCTGGGCCAGAACATGCGCGTGGCCTTCATGTCCTGGAACGGCTACAACTTCGAGGACTCCATCCTGGTCTCCGAGCGGGTGGTGAAAGAGGACCGCTTTACCACCATCCATATCGAAGAGCTGACCTGCATGGCCCGCGACACCAAGCTGGGCCCGGAAGAGATCAGTGGCGACATCCCCAACGTGGGCGAGGCGGCCCTGGCCAAGCTGGACGAGTCCGGCATCGTTTACATCGGCGCCGAGGTGAAAGAGGGCGATATCCTGGTGGGTAAGGTCACCCCCAAGGGCGAGACCCAGCTGACCCCGGAAGAGAAGCTGCTGCGCGCCATCTTCGGCGAAAAGGCGGCGGATGTGAAAGACACCTCCCTGCGCGTCTCGTCCGGCATGGCGGGCACCGTGATCGACGTCCAGATCTTCACCCGCGACGGCGTGGAGAAGGACGCGCGCGCCCTGCAGATCGAAGATATGGAATTGGAGCGGGTGCGCAAGGACTTGAATGACCAGCTGCGCATCATGGAAGGCGATACCTTCCAGCGTGTGGAGAAGATGCTGCTGGGCAAGACCGCCGACGGCGGCCCCAACAAGTTGAAGGCGGGCTCCAAGATCACCAAGGCCTACCTGGGCGAACTGGAGCAGGATCAGTGGCTGGAGATCCGGCTGCGCAACGAAGACGCGGCCAGCGACCTGGAGGCCGTTGCCGCGCAGATCAAGGCCCAGCGTGAGACCTTCCGCGAGAAGTTCGAGGAGAAGAAGCGCAAGCTGACCACCGGCGACGACCTGGCGCCCGGGGTGCTCAAGATGGTCAAGGTCTATGTGGCGGTCAAGCGCCGCATTCAGCCCGGCGACAAGATGGCGGGACGCCACGGTAACAAGGGTGTGATCTCCACCATCGTGCCGGTGGAGGATATGCCGTTCTCCGCCGATGGCGAGCCGGTGGATGTGGTGCTCAATCCGCTCGGCGTACCCTCCCGTATGAACGTCGGGCAGGTGCTGGAGACACATCTCGGCTGGGCGGCCAAGGGCGTCGGCCTCAAGATCGGCCAGATGCTGGAGACCCAGGCCAAGATCACGGAACTGCGCAAGTTCCTGGAAAAGGTCTACAACACCAGCGGCAAAAAAGAGGATCTCAAGTCCTTTTCCGATGAGGAGATCATCGAGCTGGCCACCAACCTCAAGGGCGGAGTGCCGATGGCGACGCCGGTATTCGACGGCGCCGCCGAAGAGGAGATCACGGCCATGCTGGAACTGGGTGATCTGCCGGTAACCGGCCAGACCACCCTCTATGACGGCCGCACGGGGGAATCCTTCGAACGGCCGATCACCGTGGGCTACATGTACATGCTGAAGCTGAATCACCTGGTGGACGACAAGATGCATGCCCGTTCCACTGGTCCGTACAGCCTGGTTACCCAGCAGCCGCTGGGTGGTAAGGCGCAGTTCGGCGGCCAGCGCTTCGGTGAGATGGAGGTGTGGGCCCTCGAAGCCTACGGCGCCTCTTACACCTTGCAGGAGATGCTGACGGTCAAGTCGGACGACGTGAACGGCCGTACCCGCATGTACAAGAACATCGTGGACGGCGACCACTATATGGAAGCCGGGATACCCGAATCCTTCAACGTGCTGGTGAAAGAGATTCGGTCGCTGGGTATCAACGTCGAATTGGAACGGGAATAGAGATTTCGGGCTTGCCGCCCAAGGCAAACACGAGTAACCCCGAAATCCGCTAGTAGGAGATACGATCTTGAAAGATCTACTGAAAATTCTGAAGCAGCAGGGTCAGGCCGAAGATTTTGATGCCATTCGCATCGGTCTGGCGTCACCCGACATGATCCGTTCCTGGTCTTTCGGCGAGGTGAAAAAGCCGGAGACCATTAACTACCGGACCTTCAAGCCCGAGCGCGACGGCCTGTTTTGCGCCAAGATCTTCGGTCCGGTTAACGACTACGAATGTCTGTGCGGCAAATACAAGCGGCTCAAGCATCGCGGCGTGGTGTGCGAGAAGTGCGGCGTGGAGGTCACCCTGGCCAAGGTGCGGCGCGAGCGCATGGGCCACATTGAGCTGGCCTCCCCGGTGGCGCACATCTGGTTCCTCAAGTCCCTGCCGTCCCGCATCGGCCTGCTGCTTGATCTCACCCTGCGCGATATCGAGCGGGTGCTCTATTTTGAATCCTATGTGGTCGTCGATCCCGGCATGACCACCCTGGAGCGCGGCCAGCTGCTGACCGAAGATCAGTACCTGGAGGCGATTGAGGATCACGGTGACGAGTTCGATGCCCGCATGGGCGCCGAGGCGGTGCGCGAACTGCTGCGCACCATCGATCTGCCCACCGAGATCGAACAGCTGCGCGAAGAGATCGGCAGCACCAAATCCGAGACCAAGCTGAAGAAACTCACCAAACGGCTCAAGCTGGTGGAGTCCCTGCACGAGTCCGGCAACCGTCCCGAGTGGATGGTGATGACCGTGCTGCCGGTGCTGCCGCCGGAACTGCGTCCGCTGGTGCCCTTGGATGGCGGCCGTTTCGCCACCTCCGACCTGAACGATCTCTACCGCCGGGTGATCAACCGTAACAACCGTCTGAAGCGGCTGCTGGATCTGAGCGCCCCCGACATCATCGTGCGCAACGAAAAGCGCATGTTGCAGGAGTCCGTGGACGCGCTGCTGGATAACGGCCGCCGCGGCCGCGCCATCACCGGCACCAACAAGCGCCCGCTGAAGTCACTGGCCGACATGATCAAGGGCAAGCAGGGCCGTTTCCGCCAGAACCTGCTGGGTAAGCGCGTGGACTACTCCGGCCGTTCCGTGATCGTGGTGGGTCCGACCCTGAAGCTGCATCAGTGCGGTCTGCCCAAGAAAATGGCGCTGGAGCTGTTCAAACCCTTCATCTTCTCCAAGCTGCAACTGCGCGGCCTGGCCACCACCATCAAGGCGGCCAAGAAGCTGGTGGAGCGCGGCACCGGCGAGGTGTGGGATATCCTGGAAGAGGTGATCCGCGAACATCCGGTCATGCTGAACCGCGCGCCGACCCTGCACCGTCTGGGCATCCAGGCCTTCGAGCCGGTGCTGATCGAGGGCAAGGCGATCCAGCTGCACCCGCTGGTCTGTACCGCCTTCAACGCCGACTTCGACGGCGACCAGATGGCGGTGCATGTGCCGCTCTCTCTGGAGGCGCAGCTTGAGGCGCGCAGCCTCATGATGTCCACCAACAACATTCTGTCCCCCGCCAACGGCGAGCCCATCATCGTGCCTTCCCAGGACGTGGTGCTTGGCCTCTACTTCATTACCCGCGAGCGGGTAAACGCCAAGGGCGAGGGCATGGTCTTCAGCAACGTGGAAGAGGCGCGCCGGGCTTATGAATCCGGGGCGGTGAATATCCAGGCCAAGGTTCAGGTCCGCATCCCGCAGGTAACCATTGATGAGAAGGGCGAACGCCAGGAAGGGCTCAAGCGGTTCGAAACCACCGTGGGCCGTGTGCTGCTGTCCGAGATCCTGCCCGAGGGGCTCCACTTCGATCTGATCAACCGCACCATGGACAAGCGCTCCATCTCCGGCCTGGTCAACTCCTGCTACCGTCAGGTGGGCCTCAAGGAGACGGTGATCTTCGCCGACCAGCTCATGTATATGGGCTTCCGCTACGCCACCAAGGCGGGTGTCTCCATCGGTATGAACGACATGACCATCCCGGAAGAGAAGGAAGGCATCCTGGCGGCGGCCGAAAAAGAGGTCAAAGAGATCGAACACCAGTACGCCTCCGGTCTGGTGACCAACGGCGAACGCTACAACAAAGTGGTGGACATCTGGTCGCACACCAATGACCAGGTGGCCAAGGCGATGATGGCCAAGCTGGGCAAGGAGAGCGTGGTCAACGCGGACGGTAAAGAGGAGGAGCAGGACTCCTTCAACTCCATCTATATGATGGCCGACTCCGGGGCTCGTGGCTCCGCCGCCCAGATCCGTCAGCTGGCGGGTATGCGCGGCCTGATGGCCAAGCCGGACGGCTCCATTATCGAGACCCCCATTACCGCCAACTTCCGCGAAGGTCTGGACGTTCTGCAGTACTTTATCTCCACCCACGGTGCTCGTAAGGGTCTCGCCGATACGGCGCTCAAGACCGCCAACTCCGGGTATCTGACCCGCCGTCTGGTGGACGTGGCCCAGGATATGGTGGTGCTGGAAGAGGACTGCGGTACCGAAGAAGGCATCATGATGCACCCGATCATTGAAGGTGGTGACGTGGTGGAACCGCTGCGCGAACGGGTGCTGGGTCGTGTGATCGCTACCCACGTCTACAAACCGGGCTCGGACGAGATCGTCTGCGAAGCGGGCACCCTGCTGGATGAAGGCTGGATGGAGCGGTTGGAGGAGGAAGGCGTGGACCAGGTCCGCGTGCGTTCCGCCATCACCTGTTCCTCCCGCGTCGGGGTCTGCGCCCAGTGCTACGGCCGTGATCTGGCGCGTGGTCACCGGGTGAACATGGGCGAAGCCGTAGGCGTAATCGCCGCCCAGTCCATCGGTGAGCCGGGCACCCAGCTTACCATGCGTACCTTCCATATCGGTGGTGCGGCCTCCCGGGCGGCGGCGGTGAACAGTATCGAAGTGAAGGCGGGCGGTTCCATCCGGCTGCACAACATCGAACTGGTGGAACACCACAGTGGCAACCTGGTGGCGGTTTCCCGCTCCGGTGAACTGACCGTGGTGGACGATGTGGGCCGTGAGAGGGAACGCTACAAGGTCCCCTATGGCGCCACCATCCTGGTGGGCGAAGGGGATGACGTGGAAGGCGGTCAGATGGTCGCCAACTGGGACCCCCATACCCACCCCATTATCACCCAGGTGGCCGGTACCCTGCAGTTCGTGGATTTCGTGGACGGCGTGACCGTGCAGAGCCAGGTGGACGATGTGACCGGTCTGGCCTCCACCGTGGTAATGGATCCCAAACAGCGTCCTTCCGCCGGCAAAGACCTGCGTCCCATGGTGAAGCTGGTGGACGAGAAGGGCAAGGATATGAACCTCGCCGGCACCGATATCCCGGCGCACTACTTCCTCCCCGCGGATGCGGTGGTGAGTGTGGCCGACGGCGCCGCGGTGCGTGAGGGTGACGTACTGGCCCGTATCCCGCAGGAATCCTCCAAGACCCGCGACATCACCGGCGGTCTACCCCGGGTGGCCGACCTCTTCGAGGCGCGCAAACCGAAGGACCCCGCCATCCTGGCGGAGGCCACCGGTACCGTCAGCTTCGGCAAGGACACCAAGGGCAAACAGCGGCTGGTGATTACCGATGCCGATGGCGAGAACCACGAAGAGCTGATTCCCAAGTGGCGCAACGTCAATGTGTTCGAGGGTGAGCATGTGGAGAAAGGGGAGACGATCGCCGACGGCGAACTGGCGCCCCATGACATCCTGCGCCTGAAGGGCGTCACCGAACTGGCCGATTACCTGGTGAAGGAGATCCAGGACGTCTACCGTCTGCAGGGCGTGAAGATCAACGATAAGCATATCGAGGTGATCATCCGTCAGATGTTGCGCAAGGTGGAGGTCAAGGAACCCGGCGACACCAAATTCCTGCGCGGCGAGCAGGTGGAGCGCTCCCGGATTCTGGAGGTCAACGAGGCGGTGATGGCGGACGGCAAGCAACCGGCCATTTTTGAGCCCATGCTGCTGGGTATCACCAAGGCCTCCCTGGCCACCGAGTCCTTTATCTCCGCGGCCTCCTTCCAGGAGACCACCCGCGTGCTGACGGAAGCGGCGGTGCGCGGCATGGGCGACACCCTCAACGGCCTGAAGGAAAACGTCATTGTCGGACGGCTGATCCCGGCCGGCACCGGTCTCTTCTACCACAACGAGCGGCGCAGCCGCCGGGCCCAGGAGCTGGAGGCGGAAGCCGATGAGGGCAAGGTGGAAATGGCCGTGGACCAGGTGGAAGAAGCCCTGCGGCAGGAGCTCAACACCGCCGATTCCGAATAAGGACCGGCAGGCCCGGGCCGGGGGGCGCGAAAACCCCCTGGTCCGGGTGAGCGGCCGGGGTGATGCGCCCCGGTTTTTTTACGTCCGGAAGGGGCGCTTACGGTTGACAGGGTTTTTCCGGGTGCGTAGAATGCGCGCTCTTCGTTGGACCGGTTAACTGCCCGGTTCGGCGTTCAGATTACCTCCCAAGGCCGCTAAACAAGGCCCTGGGGCGAGATTAATGGCTGGCAATCGGTGCTCCCATGCCGTACGGCAGGAAGGGCAGGGTCGGTTGCTTGCTTTTCTGGTACGCAAGGGACACCGTTTGGATGTGTTCCCGGAGACGGAAATAGATGGCGACAATCAATCAGTTGGTGCGCAAGCCTCGCAAGCGCAAGATCGAAAAAAGCAACGTGCCGGCCCTGGAGGCCTGCCCGCAGAAGCGTGGTGTCTGCACCCGTGTGTATACCACCACCCCGAAAAAGCCGAACTCGGCGCTGCGGAAAGTTGCTCGTGTGCGTCTTACCAACGGTTATGAAGTGACCTCCTACATTGGTGGCGAAGGCCACAACCTGCAGGAGCACTCGGTGGTACTGATCCGCGGCGGTCGTGTAAAGGACTTGCCCGGCGTGCGTTATCACACCGTGCGCGGCAGCCTGGACACCTCTGGTGTTGAGAATCGTCGCCAAGCCCGTTCCAAGTACGGCGCCAAACGGCCGAAGAGCTGATCGGCTCACTGAAATAGTTATCAGGTAATAGTCATGCCAAGAAGAAGAGTTGTAGCGAAGCGCGAGATTCTCCCCGATCCCAAGTTCGGGAGCCAACTGCTGGCCAAGTTCATCAATATGGTGATGGAGAGCGGCAAGAAGTCGGTAGCGGAAAAAATTCTGTACGGCGCTCTGGATACCGTTGCCGAGCGTGGCAAGGGCGAGCCGATGGAAGTGCTGGAAAAGGCCCTGGAAAACGTGCGCCCCGTGGTAGAGGTGAAATCCCGCCGTGTGGGTGGCGCCACCTATCAGGTGCCGGTGGAAGTGCGCCCGATTCGCCGTAACACCCTGGCTATGCGCTGGCTGATCGAAGCGGCGCGCAAGCGCAGCGAGAAGTCCATGGCGCAGCGTCTGGCGGGCGAACTGATGGATGCCGCGGAAGAGCGCGGTTCGGCGGTGAAGAAGCGGGAAGATACGCATCGCATGGCGGAAGCCAATAAAGCATTTTCGCACTACCGCTGGTAACGGCGGCGGCGCACCAGATTTAGTTTTTGCTCTTTAACATTTTTGGACGGGATTAGACGTGGCACGTAGCACACCTATTGAGCGGTATCGTAATGTCGGCATCATGGCCCATATCGACGCGGGTAAGACGACGACTACCGAGCGCATCCTTTACTACACCGGTATCTCTCACAAGATCGGTGAGGTGCACGATGGCGCCGCGACCATGGACTGGATGGAGCAAGAGCAGGAGCGCGGTATTACCATCACCTCCGCTGCCACTACCTGTTTCTGGAAGGGTATGGGTCAGCAATACCCGGAACACCGCATCAATATTATCGACACCCCGGGACACGTGGACTTCACCATTGAGGTGGAACGTTCACTGCGTGTACTGGACGGCGCCTGCGCCGTATTCTGCGCCGTCGGCGGCGTGGAGCCGCAGTCCGAGACTGTATGGCGTCAGGCCGACAAGTACGGCGTGCCCCGTGTTGCCTTCGTAAACAAGATGGACCGTGTAGGCGCCAACTTCCTGCGCGTGGTTGAGCAGGTCAAGACGCGCCTGGGCAGCAATCCCGTCCCGATCCAGATGGCTATCGGCGCCGAAGAGAACTTCGCCGGCGTGGTGGACCTGATCAAGATGAAGGCCATCATCTGGGAAGAAGAGAACATGGGGATGAAGTACGAAGAGCAGGATATCCCCCTGGAGATGCACGGACTCTGCGAAGAGTGGCGCGAGCACATGGTGGAAGCCGCCGCCGAGGCCAATGAAGAGCTGATGGAGAAGTACCTGGAAGAAGGTGAGCTTACTCCGGAAGAGATCAAGAAGGGTCTGCGTATCCGCACCCTGAACAACGAAATCGTCCCCATGATGTGTGGCACCGCCTTTAAGAACAAGGGCGTGCAGGCCATGCTGGATGCGCTGATCGACTACATGCCGTCCCCGGTGGACGTGCCGGCCATTAGCGGCGTGCTGGATGATGCCGCCGAGACCGAGGCGACCCGCAAGGCAAGCGACGACGAGCCGTTCGCCGCGCTGGCGTTCAAGATCGCCACCGACCCCTATGTGGGCACCCTGACCTTTTTCCGCGTCTATTCCGGCGTGTTGAATTCGGGTGATACCGTATATAACCCGGTTAAGGGTAAAAAGGAGCGCGTGGGTCGTATCCTGCAGATGCACTCCAATAACCGCGAAGAGATCAAAGAGGTTCGCGCCGGCGACATCGCCGCGGCCGTGGGCCTGAAGCAGGTAACCACTGGTGACACCTTGTGCGATACCGGCGCGATTATCACCCTGGAGCGCATGGAGTTCCCCGAGCCGGTGATCTCCGTGGCGGTGGAGCCCAAGACCAAGGGCGACCAGGAGAAGATGGGCGTGGCCCTGGGCAAGCTGGCTCAGGAGGATCCCTCCTTCCGCGTTGCCACCGATGAAGAGTCGGGCCAGACCATTATCTCCGGTATGGGCGAGCTGCACCTGGACATCATTGTCGACCGCATGCGCCGCGAGTTCGGCGTGGAGGCCAATGTGGGTGCTCCGCAGGTGAGCTACCGTGAAACCATTCGTCAGACCGTGGAGCAGGAAGGCAAGTTTGTGCGCCAGTCCGGTGGCCGCGGTCAGTTCGGTCACGTCTATCTGCGTATTGAGCCGCGTGAGCCGGGCGCCGGTTATGAATTCGAAAATGCCATCGTTGGCGGGGTGGTGCCGAAAGAGTACATCCCGGCGGTGGACAAGGGCGTGCAGGAGCAGATGACGAACGGCGTGATTGCCGGTTACCCGGTGGTGGACGTCAAGGTCACTCTGTACGACGGTTCCTATCATGATGTGGACTCCTCGGAAATGGCGTTCAAGATCGCCGGTTCCATGTGCTTCAAGGAGGGCGCCAAGAAGGCCAAGCCGGTACTGCTGGAGCCGATCATGAAGGTGGAAGTAGTGACGCCCGAAGATTATATGGGCGATGTGATGGGCGACCTGAACAGCCGCCGTGGCATGGTGCAGGGGATGGAAGACACTCCGTCCGGCAAGCAGATCAAGGCCGAGGTGC
>JBNKPL010000071.1:0-11870 GCA_050295355.1 Sedimenticolaceae bacterium | reverse complement strand
CCCGAATCCCGTACTACGCGGAGAAACGCGCCGAAGGCCCGCTCCGTCATGGGCTGCCCGAACAGGTTTCCCTGCAACATATGACTGCCCTCCGTGCGCAGGGTTTGCCACTGCACATCGCGCTCCACCCCTTCACCAACCACTTTCAGGCCCAGCCCGCCGGCCATGGCAATGATGCCGCGCACCAGCGCCACATCACCCTCGTCATCAGGCAGGCAAGCGACAAAACTTTTGTCGATTTTCAGAATATGAAATGGAAAATGCTTCAAATAGTTCAGGGAGGAAAACCCGGTCCCGAAATCGTCCAGCACCAGTTGCACCCCCAACTCCTCCAGCCCCCGCAATACCCTTTGAATATCACTGTTCTGATACTCCATCAGCACGCTTTCGGTCACCTCCAGGTGCAGCTTGTCCGGGGCCAGCGCGTATTGCTGTAAAACGGCTTGCACCGTCTGCAATAGATCACCGTAGAGCTGGACCCTGGAGACATTCACCGAGATAAAGCCCGGCTCCAGGCCGGCGGCGGTCCACTCGGACATCTTTCTACAGGCCTGATGCAGTACCCATTCGCCGATGGGTATGATGCTCTGCGTAGCTTCCGCCAGGGGAATAAAAACCGCCGGACCGATCCTTCCCTTCTGCGGATGATTCCAGCGCAGCAACACCTCCGCCCCCATTCGGCCGCCGTCAGCCGCATCCACGATGGGCTGAAATTCGAGCAGCAACTCACCCCGTTCCGCCGCAAAGCGCAGATCGTGCTCCAGAAGCAGCCGCTCCTTCAAGGCCGCATTCATCTCGGGCGCGAAAAAGCAGAGCGCCTCCTCTTTGGAGCGCTTGGCCTGGTACATGGCGTTGTCCACATTGGCCATCAGCTCTTCCGCCGTCTCACCGTCATCTGGAAAAAATGCGGCGCCGATGCTGCACTGGACAAACAGCTCCCGCAGATCCAGCTTGAGCGGCCGCTCAATCGCCTTGATCAGGCGGCACGCCACCTGATCCACCTCTGCCACCGTATCCGCTTTCGGCAACAGCACAAGAAACTCATCCCCGCCCAGCCGGGCCAGGGTATCGCTCTCCCGCAGTTCCGCCTTGAGCCTTTCGCTCACCTCCACCAGAAGATCGTCTCCGAATTGATGCCCCATGGTGTCGTTCACCATCTTGAAATTATCGAGATCGATGAACAGTATGGCGAACCGCGTTTGCTCCCGGGAAGCGCGGCTGATTTCGGCGCCCAGCCGGTCCAGGGACATCAGCCGGTTGGGCAGCTTGGTAAGACTGTCGTAATTGGCCTGGTAGTTGAGCAGCTCCCGATCCTTATGCACCTCTTCCATCATCGCATTGAACGATTCGGCCAGCGCCCCGAACTCATCATTGGAGGGCACTTCCACCGGCTGCTTGAAATCCCCCTCTTTCACGCGCAGCGCTCCGGCCTCCAGTTTTCGGATCGGCCGCAATACATTCAGGCGAAAAACCAGATAGATGCCGCAGGCGAGCACCAGAATAACCATCGAAGAGAGCCATAACTGCTTCCATAAGGCGTGTTCAAACTGCGCATGCAGCCGATGCAGGCTTATACCGAGCACCAGATGGCCGATGGTCTCGTTGTGATGCACAATGGGAAATCTGTTCACCCAGACCTGCTGATCGCTGCCGGGGGCATAGACCCGGAGCAGATCCTGAATCTCCACCTTGCCGGATTCATCCATCAGCGCGGTCACATGGGCATTGTCCCGGTTCAGATAGGAGGTCAGGGGCCGCTCCTGGGCATCGAGAAAGACGCCGAAAATCACGTCACGCCGCTGACTGACATCCCGCACATAGTTTTCCAGCGTCACGAAGTCGTAGGCGATGATGGCCTCCGCCCCCAGGTAGGCCGCCATGTGACCCAGGGTCCGGCCGCTGTCCAGCAACTGCTCTTGCATAAGATCATGGTCGGCGCGCAGGGAGTAGTACGCATTGGACACCAGGGTCAGCGACAGAATCGTGACCACCAGGAGAATGAATTTGGTACCGAGCCGAACGCTCATTCTGCGGCTCGCTCCGGCTGCATGGCCTCGGGCATCAGCTCCCGGACGATCTCCCGGCAGCGGTCATAATCACGGTCCTCGCTCGGCGCCAGGCCAGTGAGCCGCGCCGTCTTCAGGATGGCCCGCCCCTCCTCGTCATCCTTAAGGCCGGCCAGCAATTGCTGAATACGCTGCGCCAACGGCTCCGGCATCTCCCGCTTCACCGCCCAGGGAAGATGAACAATCGGCTCGCTCCTGGCAAGGATGGCAATCTCTTCCACCTGCACCGATTTCTTGACCACCGGCAGATCAATCACCACATCGCCGGCGCCGCCCGCGTCGGCCTGGCGGAAAAACACGCCCAATACCGCATTGGGCGGACTGGGCGCAAAGCGGGTTGTATAGTCGGACTCCGCGAGTCCGGCCTGTTTCAACAGATAGCGGGGAAGGATATAACTCATCATGGCGCTTGGTCCGCCGCCGAACAGGATGTCCCGGCCGCGCAACTGTTGCAGGGAGTGGATACCGCTGTCGCGCCGCACATAGACGGCGCCGCTGATGGCGCCCTGACCAAACTCTTCATTGTGCGCGATCACCCGGTAGCGATCCGCCGACACCACATAGTGATACTGATTGTAGTGGACCAGATCATACCGCCCCGCCTGCACCCCTTCCCAGAAGGCGGGAAAATCCTTGGCCGTCTGCAACTGGACATCGTGCTCTAGTTTGCGGGAAAGGTATTCGGTCAGGGGGGAAAACAGATCACTGGTCAGGGTGGCGTTACGGCGCGGAAAGACCCCCACAATCAGGGGCGGAGGCGGCTGTTGCACCGCCCCCTCCATCTCTTCGGCCACGGCGATGGACGTAGCGCCGCTGGCCGTTACTAATACCGCCATGCCAACAACCATTACAAGCAGCCATCGGTTCACAAGGAACACCTCCGCCGAAGATAACGGCATACCCTCCGCTCCGGCTTACCAACCGCCTGTTGTTGACTTCCTTCTCCTGCTCATCCGATGAAGCGCCCGGCGAACTGCCGTTCAGATCACTCCGGCGGTCGGCGAAGCCCATCGCCTTGGCCCGCAAACGCCGGATACCGTTTCTAACGGTCTCCCATTTTAACCCATTTGCAGGCCAAACCCCGCAACACCAGAAAAAAAAGCCCGCCTAAAAAGGCGGGCTTTCTTGGTCGGCCAGGCATACGCCTCCGATCGGTACTGCCGCGTTACTTGGTAGCGGCTTCTCCAGCGGCCTCTGTGGCCTGCTCCACGGCGGCTTCAGCGGCGGGCTCAACCGCCCCCATGGCCTGCTCGGCAGCGGCTTCAGCGGCGGGTTCTACCGCCTCCATGGCCTGCTCCACGGCGGCTTCAGCGGCGGGCTCAACCGCCCCCATGGCCTGCTCGGCAGCGGCTTCAGCGGCGGGTTCTACCGCCTCCACGGCCTGCTCGGCAGCGGCTTCAGCGGCGGGTTCTACCGCCTCCACGGCCTGCTCGGCAGCGGCCTCAGCGGCGGGTTGTGCCTCCTCAGCAGCGGGCTGCGCTACAGGCTCGGCGGCAACCGGCTCCGGTGCTGGCGAGGCAGGCCCGCCCGCTTGCTCGGCAGGCTGGTCGCCACAGGCGGCCAGGGTAACGGCGATAAAAGCGGAAATTACTAACTTTTTCATTACGACCCTCGGATATTCCATTTGGTGATTGGGAATGGCGGCCCATTGATCAAAGTGCCCGGCAGAGGAGATGGCACGCCGCAACAAACCGGCCATTGTGGGATTTTGAAACGGTATCCAAAAACCCGGCGTTTTATGGTGCCACTCCGCTCCCTGTTTGGCAATCTGTTCGGAGGGGGCAGAGAGGCGGTTCAGGTATCCGAGAGCTCTTCGGCGATGCCGCGGAACTCCTCCTGTTGGGTGAGAAACTGGGTCACGATATCCGGGTCGAAATGGCTGCCCGAAGCCTGGGCGATAATTTCCACCGCATCCGCATGGGGAACGGCTTTTTTGTAGACGCGGTAACTGATCAGCGCATCGTAGACATCGGCCACCGCCATGAGCCGGCCGGAGACAGGGATCTCGTCTCCCCTCAACCCCCGGGGATAACCGCTGCCGTCCCACTTCTCGTGGTGGGTATAGGCGATCTCCCGGGCCATTTGCAGAAAATCGGTGGTGCCCAATACCTGCTCCGCCCGCAACAGCGAGTCATGACCGTAGACGGTGTGCAGCTTCATCTCCTCCCACTCGTCCGGATCCAGTTTGCCGGGTTTCAACAGGATCTGGTCAGGCACCCCCACCTTGCCGATATCGTGCAGCGGCGCGGTCTTGTACAGCATCTCGATAATCTCGTCGCTTAGATAATCGCAAAACCGGGGGTGGTCCTGCAGCCCCAGGGCCAGGGTCCGCACATAGTTCTGGGTGCGCAGGATGTGCTTGCCGGTCTCCGCATCGCGGGTCTCGGCCAGTGACGCCATGCAGTAAATGGCCACGTCCTTGGTGCGGCTCAGCTCCGAGGTGCGCTCTTTGACCTTCTCTTCCAGTTGTTGATTCTGATGCGCAAGCTGGCTACGCGCCCGGTTGAGGGCAAGATGCGTGGCTACCCGCGCCTTGACGATGGGCGGACTGATCGGTTTGAGAATGTAGTCCACCGCTCCCAGTTCAAACCCTTTCACCTCATCGGACACTTCGCTCTTTACGGTAAGGAAGATCAAGGGAATGTCGCGGGTAGCGGGATTTGCTTTAAGCTGTTTGCACAGCTCGTAGCCATCCATGTCAGGCATGACGATGTCCAGCAGTATCAGGTCCGGCAGCGGCTCGGTTTGCGCCCGGCGCAGTGCCTGCTGTCCATCCATGGCAACTGAAACCGTGTAATCTCCATTCAGCAGTTCCACGATGACATCGATAAAGAACTTCTCGTCGTCCACTACCAGAATCTTGGCTTTATCGTCACTCATTTATCGTCACCTGTCAGGCTCGAGGTTAGTTCGTTCAGTTTTTGCAGCGCGCCGTCGAAGTCATAACTGTTGAGCTGGACGCGGATCTGCTGCAGTTGCACCGTCCCCGGCAACAGCCGTTCGAGCGGCGCCAGCAGATGCGCCGCCTCTGGATTGCCTTGCGACAACATCTGCCGGAAACGTTGCAGCAATTCGTCCAGATCCTCGCCCGCCGGGGATATCTCATCCGTAGCGGCCGCGGGGAGGGTTGGCGCTTCAATTTCTCCCAGGCTGGAGAGACCGTCAAACAGGGTAGTAAAGGCATCACGGAACGATTGCGGCAGCCTGGCTTCAGGCAGTTCATTCTTTTCCAGCAGCCGTTCCAGATTCCCCGCCTCCTGTTGCAGTATTCTGGCGCCGATATTGCCGGCCACCCCCTTGAGGGTATGCAATTCGCGCCGGGCCTCTTCACGGTCGCCGCTAGCCAACCGCTGCTCGATAAGCTGCACCGCTTTGCGATGGTTAGCGGCGAATTCCTTCACTACTTTAAGGAATAGCCGCTTGTTGCCGCCGATTCGCTCCAGACCCCAGCGCAGATCGATGCCGGGAATATCTTGCGGCAGTTCCACGTCGCCGCCTGTAACGGCCCGCCGCGGCGTCTTGTCGGTGCTCTCCAGCCAACGGCTCAGGGTGGTAAAGAGATAGGCCGGATCAATGGGTTTGGGCACATGTTCGTTCATGCCGGCCTCCAGACAGCGCTCCCGTTCACCGCTCATGGCATGGGCGGTCATGGCGATTATCGGCAGCTTCGCAAAGGCCGGTTCGGCACGGATCCGGCGGGTGGCCTCATAGCCGTCCATCTCCGGCATCTGGATATCCATCAGCACCAGGTCGTAATCCCCTTCATGCAGGGCGGCGATAGCCGCGCGTCCGTTGTCCCGGATATCAATCTCCAGCCCCATCCCCTCCAGGATCTCCCGCGCCACCTGCTGGTTGACCACATTATCCTCCACCAGCAGCACCCGCCCGCAGAGCTGCCGCGTGTCCATTTTCACCGATCCGCCCGCCGCACCGCCCTGTTTCAAAACGCGGATCACCGTATCGAACAGGGTGGAAGGACTGACCGGTTTAATCAAAAATCCGTCCAGCCCCGCCAGCTCCGCCTCCCGCATCACCTCTTCGCGGCCGTAGGCGGTGATCAGGATCACCGCCGGGATCCGCTGCAGACCCGCTCCCTGCTTGATGAGCTTTCCCGCCTCCACGCCGTTCATCTCCGGCATGCGCCAGTCCATCAGCACCAGACCGAAGGGCCGTCCATCGCTGTCCGCGCGCCGTACCTGCTCCAGCGCCTCGGCGCCACCGCTGGCCGTGCTTACCTCAAAGGTGAAAGAGGCGAGCCGTCCGCCAAGAATCTCCAGATCGGAGGGGTTGTCGTCCACCATCAGCACCCGCAGGCCGCGCAGACCGGGTTCCGGCAACCGGTCGCCATCCTGCAGGGTGCGCACCTCGAAAGGCAGGCAAAAGCTGAAGCTGCTGCCCTCGCCCGGAACGCTTTGCGCCCTGATCTCGCCGCCCATGAGTTGCACCAGATGGTGGCAGATGCTGAGTCCCAGACCGCTGCCGCCATAGCGGCGGGTGGTGGATTCGTCCAGCTGGGTGAAGGCACTGAACAGACGCGGGATCTGGGCCGGCTCAATGCCGATCCCGGTATCGCTGACCCGGAACTGTATCCAGGCCCGCCCTTCATCCACCCGCTCCAGATCGATGCCCACCCGCACCTCGCCCTGTTCCGTGAACTTGATGGCGTTACCCACCAGATTGATCAGCACCTGCCCCAAGCGTAGCGGATCGCCCGTCAGGCTGTCCGGCACCTCGGGGCTACGGAGAAAAACCAGCCGCAGCCCCTTCTCCTCCGCCCGTATCATGGTGACGCTGGCCAGTTTCTCGCACACCTCGTCAAGGGAAAATGGCGCTCTGGCGATCTCCAGCCGACCCGCTTCGATGCGGGAGAAGTCGAGAATATCGTTGATCACCGCCAGCAGGGTCTGGGCCGAGGTGTTGATCTTGTCCAGATAGTGATACTGGCGCGTATCCAGTTCCGTCTGCAGGGCGAGATAACTGAACCCCATGATGGCGTTCATGGGAGTGCGGATTTCATGACTCATATTGGCCAGGAAGTAGCTCTTGAAGCGGTTGGCCTGCTCCGCCTCGGCCTTGGCCAACGCCAAAGCCGCCTTCTGCCGCCGGGTCTGGGCTAGCCACAGCAGGGTCAGCAATAACAACATTGCCGCTCCGGCCACCACCTTCCACAGCAGGCTGTAATCCACCTCCACGTCATAGCGGATGGCCAGGGACTGCTGCCGAATGGCGCGCCGCTCATCATCACCGATGGCGTTCAGCGCCTTATTCAGAATGACCACAAGCTCCGGCCAATCCTTGCGTACCCCGATGGAGAGGTCGTTGTCGTAGGGGGCGGGCGCCGCCACTTTGAGGTTTCCCAGTCCCAGCTTGTCGATCAGATAGCTGGCCATGGTCAGGTTGCCTACATAGGCATCGGCCTTGCCACTGGCCACCGCTTGCAACGCCTCGGCTGTATCGCCGGTCAGTAGCTGTTGCAGCGCGGGATAGTCCCGGTCCAGGTACTCGCGCGTGACATAGTCACGCTCCACGGCGATACGCCAGTCACCCAGATCCTCCATGCCCGCAATCAGCGGCGCATCGGTGCGGGTGACGATCATAAAGGGGAAATGGAGATAGGGCTTGGTGAAGTTCAGAAACTCCGACCGCTTGGGCGAAGGGTTGAGCGCCGGCAGCACATCCACCTCACCCTTCTGTGCCCGCTCTACCGCCTGACGCCAGGTCTGCTTGGGGTCGTATTCCAGTTTCACTCCCAGCATCCCGGCCAGGCGCTGCATAAAGGCCGCCGAGATACCGCGGTACTCGCCCTCGTCGTCGATGAATTCAACCGGCTCCCATATGGGATCGAGTCCGAGACGAATTACCGGGTGCGCCTCCAGCCACGCCCGCTCCTCTTCACTCAAGATCAATGCAGGTTTAGGCGTTGCTTTTTCCTGCGGCCCTTCCGCCTCAGGCACCCACTTACTGAGAATGGCGCGCCGCTCCGCCTCGGTGATGTCGGCCAGCGCCTTCTGCAGAATCCCCTGTAGCATGGGCCAGTCGCTACGAACGCCGATGGCGTTGATGGAAGCGGCCTCTGTGATCTTGCCCTGAATTTGCAGATTGGAGATCAACTCGCGCTGAATCAAATAGAGCGCCGCCGCCCGGTTGCCGATGTAGGCATCCACCGCCCCCTTGGCCACCGCATCGAGGGCGTCACTGGTATGGGCATACTCCCGCACCTGTATGTCAGGATAGCGTTCCGCCAGAATGCGCCCGAGAATAAATCCCTTCTCAATGCCAACACTCCGCCCCTTCAGGTCGCCGACTTCGTTGGCGTAGGGACTCCCCTTGCGCGCGATAATGACGTGCGGAACGGTGAGATACGGATCGGTAAAAAGAAAATCCCTGGCCCGGCTCGGGTGCGGGGTGATGCCGACCAGGGCCGGCAGTTGCTTCGTCTGCACCGCCGAGTAGATCTCGTCCCAGCTCCCCGGACGCAGTTGCAACACGCCGCCCAGACGGTGGTTCAGGGCGCGCACGAAGTCTGCGCCGATGCCGCTGGGCCGTCCCTTGGCGTCCACGAAATCCATCGGCGGCCAGGCATTCATGACGCCGATCTCAATACTGGGATGCGCTTGCAGCCATGCAAGCTCGGCCTCGGTAAAAATCTGCGGCGGGGTGGACTCTTCCTGTTCAGCGAACAGTATCCAACGATTATGGATCTGCCGCTGCTCCTCTTCGCTGATACTGTTCAAGCCCTTTTGCAGTATGGAGGCCAGTTCCGGCCAGTCGCCACGACAGGCCATCCCCAACGCGCTTGGCGCGCCAAAAACGGCGGCGACGCGCAGGTTGCTGATCTCGGTGCGCTCCAGCCAATACCCAGCCACACCGATAGTGAAGATGGTGGCATCCGCCTCGCCCAAGGATACCTGTTGCAGTGCGGCGGCAATATCCGCCACCTCCACCACCTTGGCCCGCGGTACGCTGGCGCGTAGATGGTCGATCACCGCGTACTCGGCAGGCAGGGCCACCCGCTTGCCGGCCAGGTCTGCTTCGCTTTGGATATCTTCCCGTTGCTTGCGGACCAGGATGTGTTGACGCGAGGTGATATAGGGCTCGGTAAAGTGCAACAGTTGTTCGCGTTCCGATGTACGAACCAGCAACGGCAACAGATCCACCTCTCTGGCGTAGCCTTTTGCCAGCGACTCCTGCCAGGTGGCGGTGGGTACCAGGACGAATTCAAGCCCCAGGCGCTTGCCCAGCAGTTCGAGGTAGTCGGCGGACATGCCGCCATGCGCTCCCTCGCTGTTACGAAACTCATAGGGGGCGTAATCGGGATCAATAGCGATACGCACCGTCCGGTGCTGCGCCAGCCAGCGCTGCTCTTCCGGGGTCAAACCGAGATCCTGCTGCAGCGGAAAGGCGATACCGTATTCCGCCTGGCGGCCCAGCCAGCGATCCAGAATCCGGTCCATTTCCTCCTGGGTGATGGCATCCAGTCCCTGCTCAACCACCCGTAGCAACTCTTCCTGCCCATGGGGAACGGCGGCATGCAGGGCGAGCGCAAACAGCGCCTGCTCCAGATGAGTGAACTCACCCCGCTTACCCATGCTTACGAGCGTCAGATCGGCCGAAGGTTTATCGGCGATAAACGCCTGAATCTCTCCCTTCCGCACCGCCTCCACCATGCGGGGAATACTTTCGTAACTCACGAACGCCGCCCCGGGAAGCCGCGCCTGCAGGCCGTTCTGGGGCGGTGGTCCGCGAATCCCTATGCGGGCATGGTGAAAATCGGCCAGGGTCCGGGGCGCTCCATCGCCGTATGGGTAGTAGAGCATGGCCGGCACATGCAGAAAGGGTTTGGAAAAAGCCAGCCAGGTACCGCGCTCCCGGGAGGACATCAAGCCGATATGGATATCGGCGCGTCCGGCCTTGAGTTCCCGCAGTGAAGTGGGGATATCGGTAAGCATAAAGCGCACGGGGCGCCCGCTTTTTTTCGACCACAGCCGCCAGATATCCACCCCGATACCAGCCGCCTTACCCTCTTCGTTAAGCATGCTGAAGGGAGACAGGTTGCTGCTGCCAACGAGGGTCAGCGCGGCGCCGGAGGCGGGATTTTCAGTTGCTTGAGAATCGGCGGCGGAACAGGCGCTCCATACCGCCACTAGAAGAGGTATCAGCCACAACCGAGGATCAATAGCGTAGTCCTTCATGCATCAAGGCTCCTGATCGGACATCCCGGAAAATGGAGATTACTGACGCTGTTATTCCCCACGGGGCAGATTTGAAGCTACCTCAGAGTACCTTAGCACTTACCCGCGCAAAGGGTTAGGGCCGAGGCCTTGAAAAACCCTGATGAATGTACAACGCTGGTAATTAGGGTCCGGAAAAAAACAGCCGTTCCCATAGCGAGTCAGCAGCAGAAGGGGGAGACCCGCGATGTCAATTACCATTCACCTGATCGGCATTCCCTTTGTACTCCTGGTGGGGCTGGTTTTAGGCGGCGTCGGCGGATTCCTGCTGGGCCTGCGCTCCGGCTCGAAGCGCCAGGATTCATCGAACGAGGCCACCGACAGCGAATAACCGGGGGCGTATTGGCAAGCCTCCTGGCTTCAGATGGATTGCTCGCCGCTGTATCGTTTCAACGGCAACCGGATCACAAAGGTGGTTCCGACACCCTCCTCGGTCTCGAAAAAGATCTCGCCGTGATGCTTGGTGACCACCACATCCTGGCAGATGGCCAACCCCTGCCCGGTCCCCTTGCCCACATCCTTGGTGGTAAAAAAGGGATTAAATACCGAGGACTGCGCCGCTTTGGGGATGCCGGTTCCGTTATCGCTAACGCTGATTTCTGCATACCTGTCGTTACTGCGGGTGGAAATCCTGATCACGCCTTTTTCGTCCCTACCCGCTCCCTGGATGGCGTGAGCCGCGTTTACAATGAGGTTCAACACCACCTGGGATATTTCCGGCGCCATGCACAAAACCTGCGGTAGATCCGACGCCAGGTCAAACTCCACGTCGGCCGTGTACTTCCACTCGTTCCTGCTGACCGTGGCGGTACTGGTAACAATTTGATTCAGGTCGGCCACCGCCATCTGCTTCTGCCCGGGATGAGCAAACTCTTTCATAGCCTTCACGATATGCGCCACCTGTTCGGTGCCAGCAATAGATTGCTGCAGGGCGGTTAGCGTCTCTTCCCGCAGAAACTCCAGATCAATCTCTTCCATGGTTTCCCGTACCGCATCCACCTGCGGTTTCAGCTTTTCTACCGATTCCGCCTGAGCGAGGAGTTCCCGGTAAGCATTCAAAAGCGCGGTAATGTCATTGCAGGCTTCCTGCAGAAATCGCAGGTTATCGCCTACATACTGAATCGGCGTATTGATCTCATGAGCGATGCCTCCCGCCAGTTGCCCCACCGCTTCCATCTTGTGCATCTGGTTCAGTTCACGTTCCAGGTAACTGCGCTGCTCCTCCGCCTGCTTGCGGGCGCTGATGTCGTGGAAGGTCACCACCGCGCCGCTCAGTTTTTCATTACCCAGCAGGGGGGCGACCGAAAGGGCCACCGGGAACTCCACACCCGACCGGTCGATCATCAGATCGTCCGTCTCCTTGCGGACCTCTCCATCCTCCAGGGTCCGGCTTATAACGCTCTGGGAGGGATCGAAATCACCGTTGCGGCCTGTATAAATCAGATCGACAAATTTCTGGCCCAGTATCTGATCGGCACTTCGTTCCAGCATCCACTCGCTTTCCGGATTGACGTAGGTCACCTCCCCTTCCTGATTCAGCACCACAAGTCCGTCCTGCATGCAGTTAGCAACC
>JBNKPL010000070.1:0-12015 GCA_050295355.1 Sedimenticolaceae bacterium | reverse complement strand
AAACTTCTCTCGTTCCGCCTTGCTGGACGAAAAAATGGATCCAGCGACGACAATCCGATTAGTGTTAACAGGCCCTAAATGGTCCCGAATTGAACCTTATCCCCTTTCCGTTGGCAAGGGGGCCTGTAACGCTAAATGGGAACGAAACCACGTAGATTAAAGTACCCGAGGCGAGGCGGGGCAAATTCCGCGGCGGCCGGAAACCGCTCCCTTGCGGTCTGCTCCGTATTTACCCTCCGCGGGGGATGGATCTTCCGTATATCCCATTTGGGATATGCGGGGGATAGATATGCCCCCCATCAGGAGGATAGGTTCCCCGGCCGTCAATCCCTAGAATTTCGGGCCATTGATAAAGGACCCTAGGGTCCGTCAACCCAGGTTTTAAATTGCATGGGTTCGCGGCGACCGCCTCAAGGCAGGTGGAAGGCGCGCAAACCGTCAACACTTGAGGAGAAATGTAATGGCGAAACCGCTGCACAATACCCCGATGCTGGATGAGCTGGAGAAGGGTCCATGGCCTAGCTTTGTGACCGGAATCAAGCGTCTCGCTAAGGATAAAGATATGATGGTTGACCTGCTGGGTCAGCTGGAAACCTCCTACGAGACCCGTATGGGTTACTGGAAAGGCGGCACCGTGGGCGTTATCGGTTACGGTGGCGGTGTTATCCCGCGTTTCACCGAACTGAAGAACGCGGACGGCACCCCGAAGTTCCCGGCCTGCGCCGAGTTCCACACCCTGCGTATCATGCCGCCTCCCGGCATGCACTACGATTCCGCCACCCTGCGCAAGTTCTGCGACATCTGGGAAAAGCACGGTTCCGGCCTGATTGCGCTGCACGGCCAGTCTGGTGACATCATGCTCCAGGGCTGTACCACCGAGCAGGTGCAGGAAGCCTTCGACGAAATCAACGAAATGGGCTTCGACATGGGCGGCGCCGGCCCGGCCGTACGTACCGGCATGTCCTGCGTGGGCGCCGCACGCTGCGAGCACTCCTGCTTCGACGAAGGCCGCACCATGCGCATGCTGGTGAACAACGTGCTGGACGACATGCACCGTCCGGCCCTGCCGTACAAGTTCAAGTACAAGGTCTCTGGTTGCGGTAACGACTGCGTCAACTCCATTCAGCGTTCCGACCTCTCCATCCTCGGCACCTGGCGTGACGACATCAAGGTGGATCAGGCCGAAGTGAAGAACTTCGTGGGTGACAAAGGCCGCCAGTACGTGATCGACAACGTCATCACCCGCTGCCCGACCCAGGCCCTGACCCTCACCGACGGCGACGAGCTGGAAGTGGACAACAGCAACTGCGTGCGCTGCATGCACTGCATCAACGTCATGACCAAGGCTCTCTCCCCCGGCGACGACAAGGGCGTCACCATCCTCTGCGGCGGTAAGCGTACCCTGAAAATCGGCGACCTGATGGGCACCGTGATCGTTCCTTTCATGAAGCTGGAATCCGACGAGGACTTCGAAGCCCTGGAAGAGCTGGCCACCGAGATCATCGAATTCTTCGCCGACAACGCCCTGGAACACGAGCGTACTGGTGAGATGATCGAGCGTATCGGCCTGGCCAACTTCCTGGAAGGCGTTGGTCTGGAACTCGACACCAACATGATCAACCGTCCGCGCATGAACTCCTACGTCCGTATGGACGAGTGGGATGCCGAAGTTGAGAAGTGGAACGAGCGCCACGGTTAAGTAACACGCTGCTTGCCGGTCTGAGACCGGCTGGTGATTGGGGCGGAACCCGGGCAACGGGTCCGGGGAAGCCCTGAAACGAATCAGATATAGAGATTTTTGGAGGAATACAATGTCCGAACCTCGCATGCCTATTGAGAGTGGCGTCCCGGAGATGGATCCGTACCTGCATCCGGTGCTGAAGAAGAACTACGGCGCCTGGGCCTACCACGACCGTCCGCGTCCGGGCGTACTGCACCACGTCGCCAAGAGCGGTGACCAGGTGTGGACCGTCCGCGCCGGCACCCCGCGCCAGATGGACGTCACCATGATCCGTGAACTGATGGATATCTGTGACGAGCAGGCCGAAGGCTACGTGCGCTTCACCGCTCGTTCCAACATCGAGTTCATGGTCGGCGACGAGTCCAAGGTTCAGCCGCTGATCGACAAGCTGAAGGAAAAGGGTTACCCCATCGGCGGTACCGGTCCTTCCGTATCCATGATCGCCCACACCCAGGGCTGGCTGCACTGCGACATCCCGGGTACCGACGCCTCCGGCGCCGTGAAGGCCCTGATGGACGAGCTGATCGACGAGTTCCAGAACGAGAACATGCCGAACCGCGTGAAGATGACCACCTCCTGCTGCCAGATCAACTGCGGCGGCCAGGGTGACATCGCCATCAACGTGCAGCACACCAAGCCGCCCAAGATCAACCACGATCTGGTTGGTAACGTCTGTGAACGTCCTACCGTTGTGGCCCGCTGCCCGGTTGCGGCTATCCGTCCGGCCATGGTCAACGGCAAGCCGTCCCTGGAAGTGGACGAGAAGAAGTGCGTCTGCTGCGGCGCCTGCTTCCCGCCCTGCCCGCCGATGCAGATCAACGATCCGGATCACTCCAACTTCGCGATCTGGGTGGGTGGCAAGAGCTCCAACGCCCGTAGCAAGCCGACCTTCCACAAGCTGGTTGCCGCCAACGTGCCGAACAACCCGCCGCGCTGGCCGGAAGTTGCCGAAATCGTGAAGAAGATCCTGAACGCCTACAAAGAGGACGCTAAGGATTGGGAACGCGTTGGCGAGTGGGCCGAGCGTATCGGCTGGGGCCGCTTCTTCGAGAAGACCGGTCTGCCGTTCACCAAGTACCACCTGGACGATTGGCACGGCGGCCGTGTGAACCTGAACGCTTCGGGTCACATCCGCTTCTAATCGCTAACCACCGATAACGAACAAGGATCGCAAATGAAGTTTTCGATTCAAATCAATGAAGGACCTTACCAGCACCAGGCGGTGGACTCGGCGTATCAGTTCACCAAGGCCGCGCTGGAGAAGGGACACGAAATCTTTCGCGTCTTCTTCTACCACGATGGTGTGGGTAACAGCACCCGCCTCACCACTCCGCCCCAGGATGACCGCCACATCGTCAACCGCTGGGCCGATCTTGCGGAACAGCACGATCTGGACCTGGTGGTCTGCGTGGCCGCCGCCCAGCGCCGCGGTATCGTGGATGACGGCGAGGCTGAACGTAATGGTAAAGATGCCACCAACATCCATCCCAAGTTCCGCATTTCTGGTCTCGGTCAGCTGATCGAGGCCGCCATTCAGTCGGATCGGCTGATGGTGTTTGGTGACTGAGTACGGAGATTGAATCATGTCTGAAGCTATCAAAAAGTTCATGTACCTCAATCGTCGTGCTCCCTATGGCACCATTTACGCTTGGGAATCGCTTGAAGTTGTACTGATTGGCGCCGCCTTCGACCAGGACGTCAGCCTGGCGTTTCTGGATGACGGTGTGTACCAGTTGGTTAAGGGTCAGGACACGAAGGAAGTTGAGATGAAAAACTTCTCCCCGACCTACTCGGCGCTCGGTGATTACGATGTCACCAAGATCTATGTCGAGAAGGAATCGCTGGAGGAGCGTGGCCTTTCCCTGGAGGATCTGACGCACCTCACCTATGAGGATGAGGACGACGACTGGGCCGAGAAGGACTCGATCAAGCTGGTCAGCCGCGCAGAAATGGCCGACCTGATGGATCAGCAGGACATCCTTTTCAGTTTCTAATACGGAGTGACAGGAATGAGTACTTTACACACTGTAAACAAATCACCGTTTGAGAAGAGCTCCGTAGCAAGCTGTATGTCCTATGCAAAAGAAGGGAGCGCCGTTCTCTTCTATGAGGATGCGGTATATGCCGCCATGACCGGGACTGCCATTGAAGGGCAGGTGAAGGCCGCGCAAGGCGTGAAGCTTTACGTTATGGGCCCGGACATGAAGGCACGGGGCGTCTCTGCGGACAGGTTGATTGAAGGCGTTGAAGTGGTAGACTACGCCGGTTTCGTCGATCTTGCCGCCGAGCACGACAAGGTTCAGGCCTGGGTTTAATCCGAATCCGGGTCTTTAAACGTTATATATTTTTAGGAGAAAGTTAGATGGCTACTATCGAAGTAGAAGGCAAGACCATTGAGGTCGATGAAGAAGGTTTTCTGGTAAACCTGGACGATTGGTTCCCGGCAGTTGCCAACGTGATGGCCGCCCAGGACGACCTGGAGCTGAACGACGAGCACTGGGACATCATCAACTTCCTGCGTGAGTACTATGACGAGTACCAGATCGCTCCTGCCGTGCGCGTGCTGACCAAGGCCGTGGGCAAGAAGCTGGGCAAGGAAAAGGGCAACAGCAAGTACCTGTACGCGCTGTTCCCGTATGGTCCCGGTAAGCAGGCTTGCCGTTTCGCCGGTCTGCCGAAGCCGACTGGCTGTATCTAAGCCATACAGACTGACGGAAGGGGGCGCGCTTCGTGCCCCCTTCGGTCTTTCAAACTGAATCCTGTTTAAGTACAAGGGCTTCGCTAAGAGAGCCGGCATAAGAAATTCGGGGAACAGTATCGGGATTCCAGCCGTTTTTTCGCCGTAGTTGCAGCTCTCGCGCTCACTAGGTACGACCAACAGGATCGAGGTTAAATCCGTACAGAGGACTGCAGGAAAATGTCTATTTTCTTCGGCTTGCTGTTCATCGTTGCGACCCTGGTATTGATCGTTGGCCTGGCCATCAAGATCAATCAGTATGCCAAGACGCCAGCACCCCTAAAGATCGCCACCACTCCGGCGCCTACCACCAAGTCTGGTGTAGTTCTGCGCCTGTTCCGCGAGGTGGTTTTCTTCGAAAGTCTTTTCAAAAGCACCAAGTGGACCTGGATTTTTTCCTGGATCTTCCACATGGCGCTGTTACTGGTGCTGGTACGCCACCTGCGCTATTTCGTAGACCCTTCCTGGGCGCCGGGTTTCATCTGGCTGCTGATCGAACTGGTGCAGCCGTTCGGTAAATACGCCGGATTCGCCATGGCGCTGGGCCTGGGCGGCCTGTTCCTGCGCCGTATCCTGGTGGATCGGGTACGTTACATCTCGGCCCCTTCCGACTACCTGATGCTCATCCTGCTGATGACCATCGGCGCCAGCGGCCTGATGATGAGCTTCGTCGCCCATACCGATATCGTGGCGATCAAGCAGTTCTTCACCTTTGGCGGCGGCGCGCTGCCGGCGGATAAGCCGCTGATGGTGCACCTGCTGCTGGTGGCGGTGCTGATGCTGATCTTCCCGTTCAGCAAACTGCTGCATGTGCCGGGCATCTTTTTCAGCCCGACCCGCAATCAGGTGGACAATCCGCGTGAACAGCGCCATCTCGCCCCGTGGGCGAAGGCGCTGGAAGAACAAGAGCAGAATTAACCTTTACCGAGCCTACGGGGGCAATACATGGCTAAGGACGATTTTGAGGTTCCGGAACTACAAGAGCATGTAGACGTTCCGGCGATTCAGGAAGGCACCATGGCGCATCTGAAGCCATTTGTGGTGACCAATCCTGAGCACAACACCGACCTGGGATTTCCGGGCGAACTGGTGGACGACTGGCACGCCAAGACGCTGGAGAAACTGGATGATCTGCGCAGCCGCTATCGCTCGCTGCAGGTCTATCTCGACGCCTGCGTGAAGTGCGGTTCCTGTACCGACAAGTGTCACTACTATCTGGGCACCAGTGATCCCAAAAACATGCCAGTGGGCCGTCAGGACCTGCTGCGCAAGGTCTATCGCCGTTATTTCACCCTGGCCGGGAAGTACTTCCCCAAGCTGGTGGGCGCCGAAGATCTGACCCGCGAGACCCTGGACGAGTGGTACAGCTACTATCACCAGTGCTCCCAGTGCCGCCGCTGCTCGGTGTTCTGCCCCTACGGTATCGACACCGCCGAGATCTCCATGGCGGCGCGCGAGATCCTGGACAGCATCGGCTACGGCCAGAAGTACTGTAACGAGATCATCGCCAAGGTGCACAAGATCGGCAACAACCTCGGTCTGCCGGGCCCCGCCATCCGCGACACCCTGGACGGCCTGGAAGAGGACGTACTGGACGATTGCGGCGTCGAAGTGAAATATCCGCTCGACGTGAAAGGCGCCGAAGTGCTGCTGGTTACCCCCTCCGCCGACTTCTTCGCCGAACCCCATGTGGACGGCCTGATCGGCTACGGCAAGGTGTTCCATGAGGCCGGCATCAGCTGGACCCTCAGCACCACCGCTTCCGAGGCGGGCAACTTCGGCATGTTCATCGGTTCCTACGAGAACATGCGCCGGGTGGCCATGCGGGTACGCAAGGCGGCCCTGGAGCTGGGCGTCAAGCGCGTCGTGTTCGGCGAGTGCGGCCACGCCTGGCGCGTGGCCTACGCCTTCCTCAACACCCTGGCCGGTCCGTTCGATTTTCTGGATCCCGACTACCCCGTGCCGCAGCACATCTGCGAGTTCACCAACGAGTTGATCCAGCAGGGCAAGCTCAAGTTCGACAAGTCCCAGAACGACGACATGGTGGTTACCTTCCACGACTCCTGCAACGTGGCCCGCGCCACGCGCATGGGCGACAAGCCGGGCGGGCAGTTTGAGATACCGCGTGCGGTGATCAAGGCGGTCTGCAACAACTATGTGGATATGGATCACAACACCATCGGCGAGAAGACCTTCTGCTGCGGTGGCGGCGGCGGTCTGTTGACCGACGATCTGATGGAGATCCGCGTCAAGGGCGCCATGCCGCGAATGACCGCCTTGCAGAATGCGATGAATGATCAGGGCGTCACCCACATGGCGGCCATCTGCGCCATCTGTAAGAGTCAGTTCACCAAGGTGCTGCCTTACTACGGCATGCAGATGGACCAGATCGTCAGCGTTCACCAGCTGGTCAGCAACGCCATTGTCCTCACCAGTCATAAGACGGAAGAGGATGAAGCGGATGCCGGCGAGCAGGCGAACGAAGAATAAATCTCTCCATTTGATCAGGAGCAGAGACGTAATGCGTAGAACAATCGGATTCAAGCGATTTGCAGCGCTGCTGGTGAGCGGAGCCGTTCTGGTTCTGTCCGCGGCGGCGCTGGCTGGTGGGGTTACTCCGGGTTCCAAAGCGGCCACGATGGAATCGTGCGTTGCCCCGACCGCGGACATGCGGCGTAACCACATGGAATATCTCAAGCACGAGCGTGACGAGGTGGTGCGGGAAGGTGTCCGCGACACCCAGTACAGCCTGGCGGAATGCGTGAACTGCCATGGCGCGCACGACGATCAGGGCCGTCCGGTCCCGGTCAATGCCGATGGGCAGTTCTGTGATTCCTGCCATCACTATGCGGCGGTTAGCATTCCCTGCTTCCAGTGCCACCGCAAGGTGCCGGAGGAGAAGTGATCATGAGTGACAATAAGAATCAGCCAGATATGAATCGCCGCGAATTCCTCGGCAAGACCGCCATCGCCGCCTCCGCGGCCACGGTAGCGCCTGGAGTGCTGCTGACCGTAGCCAGCGCCTCAGCGGAAGAGAAAGGCGCCTCGGCGGAAAACCGCTGGGGCATGCTGATCGACACCAACCAGTGCGCCGACGGTTGCAGTGCCTGTGTCTCCGCCTGTGATAAGGAGAACGGCATCGACCTGCTGCAGAAGCCGGAAGCGCTCTCCGACGAGATGTGGGCGCAGCAAAAGCCGCGCTGGATCCGCAAGGTGGTGCTGAAAGACAAGCAGACCGGCGTTATGACTAACCTGCCCATGATGTGCCAGCACTGCGAGCATCCGCCCTGCGTGGATGTCTGCCCCACGGGTGCTTCCTTCAAGCGCGCGGACGGCATCGTAATGGTGGACCGCCACATCTGCATCGGTTGCCGCTACTGCATGATGGCCTGCCCCTACAAGGCCCGTTCCTTCATCCATGAGGATATCGCGGAGCAGGTGGTAAAGGCGCCGCGCGGCAAGGGTTGCGTGGAAGCCTGTAATCTCTGCGCCAGCCGCATCGACGCGGGCGAGGGTAACACCGCCTGTGCCGAGGCCTGTGCCGCGGAAGGCCACCATGCCATCCTGTTCGGCGATCTCAACGATCCCGACAGCAAGATCTCCCTCAAGCTGAAGAGTGTCAGCAGCCGGCAGATCCGCGCCGACCTGGAACTGAATACTGGCGTTCGGTACACCAATATTTAAGGGGAGTCAGAGATGGAAAAAGTTAGCTATCGCGAATTAACGCTCGCATCTCCCCGCTACTGGGGTACTCTGGCGCTGCTGGGCGTGCTGGTTCTTATCGCCCTGGGGGCCGCGTTCTATATGGAGCATCACGGCCATTGGGTCACGGGCATGAGCAACCAGATCGTGTGGGGCATGCCCCATGTGTTCGCCATCTTTCTGATCGTGGCGGCATCCGGGGCGCTGAATGTCGCTTCCATCGGCACCGTGTTCGGCAAGCCCATGTACAAGCCGCTGGGACGTTTCTCCAGCATGCTGGCTATCGCGCTGCTGGCTGGCGGGCTGGCGGTGCTGGTGCTCGACCTGGGCCGTCCCGACCGCCTGATCGTGGCCATGACCAAGTACAACTTCAAGTCGATCTTCGCCTGGAACATCTATCTGTACACGGGCTTCTTCGTGATTGTCGGCTTCTACCTCTGGGCCATGATGGACCGCACGGCGAACCGCTTCTACAAGCCCATCGGCGTGGCCGCCTTCATCTGGCGTCTCATCCTGACCACGGGTACCGGCTCCATCTTCGGTTTCCTGGTGGCGCGTGAGGCCTATGACGCCGCGATCCTGGCGCCCATGTTCATTATCAACTCCTTCGCCTATGGTTTGGCCTGTTTCATCCTGGTGTTGATGGCCGCCTACTGGTGGACGGGCAAGCGCGTCGGTCAGCAGCAGTTGACGGTGATGAAACGGCTGCTGGGCGTGTTTGTCGGCGCGGTGTTCTATTTCGCCGTGATCTATCATCTGGCCAACCTGTACGTTACCCAGCACCATGGCGTGGAAGCGTTCATCCTGCTGAACGGCGGCGTCTACACCCAGCTGTTCTGGATCGGCCAGATACTGATCGGTTGCATCATCCCGCTGATCCTGATCTATTCACCCGCGTTCGACGGTTCCCGTTTCGCCAACATCGTGGCGCCAGTGCTGGTGATCCTGGGCGGACTGAGCCAGGTCTATGTGCTGCTGATCGGCGGTCAGGCTTATCCCATGAACATCTTTCCCGGCAAAGAGGTAGTGGAGAGCGGTTTCTTTGACGGTATGGTGAACAGCTATGCACCCACCCTGGCGGAAACCCTGCTTGGCCTGGGCGGCATCGTGATCACCCTGATCCTGATGGCGGTCACCTCCCGCATGCTGCCGCTGCTGCCTGAGCGCCTGGGGGATTCTGAAGAAGCGTAAGCTTCACTCCCTGGTTGTTTCCCGAAAGATCCACTGTCGGTTTTGCTGGCAGTGGATTTTTCGTTATAGGGGTTAGCCACAGAGCGCACAGAGTTCACTGAGGCCAAACAAAGGCATCCCCTCTCCACCCCTTGGGGGGAGAGGGTGAGGGGGGTACTCAATGATATTTGGACTGGCATTTTCCCCTGGTATCCCGATAATGTTTCAAGCAACTAACCACTCCGTGATCTCTGTGCCCTCCGTGGCAAAACCGAAATAATGTCCTACTTCTACCTCTCCGCCGCCCACAAATCATCCGGCAAGACCACGCTCTCCATCGGTCTCACCGCGGCGCTGTGTGAGAAGGGGCTGCGGGTGCAGCCCTTCAAGAAGGGGCCGGACTATATCGATCCCATGTGGCTGGGAGAGGCGGCATCACGCCCTTGTTACAACCTCGACTTCCATACCATGAGCCCGGAGGAGATCCGCACGCTATTCGCCCGCCAGATGAGCGGGGCGGATATGGGGGTCATCGAGGGCAACAAGGGGCTTTATGATGGCGTGGCCCTGGACGGCAGCGACAGCAACGCCGCCATGGCGGTGCTGCTCCAGGCCCCCGTGATCCTGGTCATCGACACCCAGGGCATCACCCGCGGCATCGCGCCCCTGCTGCTCGGCTACCAGGCCTTCTCCGAGGAGGTGAATATCGCCGGGGTGATTCTCAACCGCGTGGCGGGCGAGCGCCACGAGGGCAAACTGCGCGCGGTGGTGGAGCACTACACCGACATCCCCGTGCTGGGGGCGGTGCGCAACGACCGAACCCTCATGATCGAAGAGCGCCACCTGGGACTGGTTCCCAGCAACGAGGCGGGGGAGGCGCGCGGCCAGATCGAACGCCTGGGCCGCGCCGTGGCGGAACAGGTGGACCTGGAAAAGGTCATCCAGATCGCCGCCAGCGCGCCGAAGCTGCCCGCGGCGGACTTTCCCGGCGAGCAGGCGGCCCCCTCGGTGCGTATCGGTTACCCCCGGGACCGGGCCTTCGGCTTCTACTACCCGGACGATTTGCAGACCCTGGAGCGGCACGGGGCGGAACTGGTGCCCTTCGATGCCCTGAAAGACCCCCATCTCCCGGCCGTGGACGGCCTGTTCCTGGGCGGCGGTTTTCCCGAGATCGCCATCGCGGAGCTGGAGGCCAACGCCTCCCTCAGAGAGGAGATTCGGCAGTTCATCGAGAACGGCGGCCCGGTCTACGCGGAATGCGGCGGACTCATGTATCTCGCCCGTTCCCTCACCTGGAAGGAAAAAAGCGGTAGAATGGTGGGCGTCATCCCCGGGGATGCCGTCATGCATGAGCGGCCGCGGGGCAGGGGCTATGTCCGGTTGCGGGAGACGGGCGCCGCGCCCTGGTCCCCCACCGCCGAGGCGGGGCAGGAGATTCCGGCCCACGAGTTCCACTACTCAAGCCTTGAAAACCTCGATTCGGATGTCACCTATGCCTATGAGGTGGTGCGTGGCACAGGGATCGATGGCAGGCACGACGGCATCGTCTACAAAAATTTGCTGGCCAACTACACCCATATGCGGAATGTGGGCCACAACCACTGGGCGGAGCGTTTTCTGGCCCATGTGAAACGTTTGAAAAAGGCGGAACGGAAACCGCAATGAACTGAGATTTGAGGTGTTTGTATGTTCACATTGACGGAAGCCGCCACACAACAGGTGCAGGTTGCCGCGAAGCAGGGCGGCGCCGAGGGCATGGCCCTGCGTCTGGTGGCGCGCAGGAAAGAGGACGGCTCCATTGAATACCTGATGGGATTCGACGAGGCCAATGACAAGGATATCCAGATCAGCGCGGGCGAGGTGCAGGTGGTGTGGGCGCCGGAGTATGAAGTGCTCCTGAAAGGGACCGTCATGGACTATGTGGAAATGGAACCGGGCGATTTCCGCTTCATCTTCCTCAATCCCAACGACGACCACTTTGTGCCCCCGGAAGCCAACTGAATCTCCCGCAGCGGGGTTGTAAGCGCACAGTTACTCGTTATGAGTCACAGGGATTGGATAAGAGAGTCCCTTCTCCCTCAGGGAGAAGGATAGGCTGAGGGGATAATACAAATAACCATCGACTACCAACGTCTTAAAACATAACAATCAATTCGACGTTGTTTCGGCCGCAGAGCCATTACATGCCTAAGGAGATACCATTATGAAAAACAAGCTACTCACGTTCCTGTTTTGCGCGTTACTGCCCGGCTACCTGCTGGCGGACCAGACCGAGGCAAACACCCAGCAGGCAAGAGGCCTGGTGAAAGAGTTCATGGAGGCGCTAAAGGGCGAACTGCAAGCCGCCATGAAGGAAGGCGGCCCGGTCAACGCCATCGGCGTCTGCAACCTGAAAGCCCCGGAAATCGCCGCCCAGCAATCCCAGGCGTCCGGCTGGGAACTGGCGCGCACCAGCCTCAAAAACCGCAACCCCGACAACGCCCCAGACCCCTATGAAGCCAACATCCTGCAAATGTTCGACGCCCGCAAGGCGGCGGGTGAAGACGGCACCGGGCTGGAAATGGCCTGGACCATGCAAAAGGACGGCAAACGCTACTTCCGCTACATGAAGGCGATCCCCACTGGAGAAATCTGCCTGAAATGCCACGGACAAGCACTGGATGCG
>JBNKPL010000069.1:0-12173 GCA_050295355.1 Sedimenticolaceae bacterium | reverse complement strand
TACAGCAGTGGGCTGTTGGTCTGGACCACAACTTCTCCAAGCGTACCACTGCCTACATTGTGTACACCTCCGTGGACGTGGACCAGGGTTTTGCTCCGGGTGTAGCAGTAGCCGAAGCTGACTGGGACGGTCTTTCCATCGGCCTGAAGCACAGTTTCTAAGTTTAAACTCTTAGTGACTTGCAGAGCGGGGCCTTCGGGCCCCGCTTTTTTTGTGGCGATTTTTGTCGCTCCAACACATAATTAAAACTTCTAATTCAGAATTTGATATAGAAAGACCTAGAAAGTCATGAATAGTCATATTGCAGCAGCACTGCGACAAGGGATGAGCTTTTTCCAGTCTGGGCGTTTGAAGGAGGCCGAGGCACTACTTGTGCGCATTCTTAATGTTAGCCCAATAAATATTGATGCCTTACAGTTGCTGGGCTTGACGGTTTTTCAGTTGGGAAGACCTGCAGAAGCGGAGCAATATCTGCGCAAGGCGATCCGCCAGGACAAGGGCATTTCCAAGCTGTACTACAATCTAGGCCATATTCTGGAAGTTCAGGGTAAGCTAAAAGAGGCTCTTGCGTCGTTTCGCACCGCAGCGAAGCTTGATCCGAAAGACGAGTGGGTATTGGTAAATCTTGGTGTGGTATATGGCAAGATGAATCGGTTGGAAGAAGGGATTACTACCTGCCGGAAGGCCTTGAAAATAAATCCATCCAATGTGTCGGCACTTTCCAATCTGGGTCAATTTCTGTGGCGCTCTGACCAGCCTGAAAAAGCGCGAGAGGTTTTGGAGCGGGCGGTTGAGATTCAACCCGATTTTCCCATGGCTCTCGCCAATTTGGGTGCTGTCCTTTTCTCTGAAGGTGACTTGGATCCTGCGGAGAAGTACTTAAGGAAAGCATATTCAATTGCGCCAAATGAGGCTGAGGTGCTTACTAACCTCGCTGGCGTGCTGTCTGCGCAAGGACAGGTAGAAGAGGCATTGCTCCTTAGTCGCCAAGTGGTTTCTACACTGCCCAATGTACCGGATGCGTTGTTTAATCTGGGGCGCGTCTTGGAGCAGGCTGAACAATGGGATGAGGTTATTGAGGTCTATTCCAAGGGTGTTGCATTGCAGCCAGATTTTCTTGGGGCTATGCAGGGACTGGCTAATGCACATATGGTGATGGGTGAGTTCGAACAGGCACAGCAATTGTGTCAGAAAATTCTGGCCAAAAATGGCCGCTCTCTTGGTGCATACTCTTTGGCTTTAAATTTGGGTAACCCAGAAACGATGGGTATCCAGTTGGAGGAAATTGAGCGGGTTTTCAGACAAGAGGATGATGGAAATGAGGCTAAAAGGACCCTTGCGTTCTCTATGAGCAAATACCTTGAGAAGCATGAGCAGTTCGAAAAGGCCTTTGGGTATCTTGTGGATGGCAACCGGATACGCCGAAAAGGCTATGCATATGAAGTAGATCAGGATAGGGTGTTTTTTGACTTGGTTAAGGAGCGCTTTACCAGAGAAATTCTAAATGACCATAGTCTTAGGGAATCTCTAACAGGTCGTCCGATTTTTATTTTGGGTATGCCTAGGTCTGGCACCACATTGACGGAGCAAATTCTTGCCAGTCATTCCAAGGTCTTTGGTGCGGGTGAACTGACTGAGGTGAGAAGACTGCTCACAGAGCTGAGTAAGCCTGATGAATACCAGAAGTTCCCTCAGGTGTTTACGCAGCAGGACACTGCTACGTTGGAGCAGGTTCGGAAGCGTTATTTAGATAAATTACATCAACTTTCGCATGATGCGCAGCGGGTAACGGATAAGATGCCGCATAATTTTGTCCACTTAGGCGTGATTCGTATGTTGTTTCCTGATGCCAAGGTCATTCACTGTCGGCGCAATCCAGTCGATAATTGCTTGTCGATATTTAAGCAGGATTTTAAATCCCTACATAAGTATGCCAACGATCTAGAAGAGCTCGGGCGCTATTATCTGTTGTACCGTGATCTGATGGCCCACTGGTCACAAGTGTTGCCTCAAGGGTATGTGTTTGATCTGGACTATGAAGAGATGGTGGCGGACCAGGAGGGCATGACGCGCAAATTGTTGGAATTTTGTGAGCTGCCCTGGGAAGACGGTTGTCTGGAGTTCCACAAGACACGACGGGCGGTTCTTACGGCGAGTCAGAGCCAGGTCAGGAAGAAGATCTACTCCGGCTCGGTCAAGCTATGGCAGCAGTATGAGGAGCAGTTGCAGCCCCTGATCCGGGTGTTGCGCGAGGGTGGGGCCATCGAGTAACTCGGTAGCAAAGGCTGCCGCCAGTAGCCTCAGGTGTAACGTTCAGATCTGCGTATCTTACTGAATTATAAATAATAATTAGGTCGTGATGGTTCGGGTGCCGTCCGCGGTTCCCAATATCAGCACATCCGCCGGCCGTTCCGCGAACAGCCCCACGGTGACCACCCCGGGGATGCCATTGATGCGCTGTTCCAGCTTGATCGGCTCCATGATCTCCAGGTGATGCACGTCGAGGATCAGGTTGCCGTTGTCGGTAACGAAGTTCTCCCGCCATACGGGCGTACCGCCCAGTTTCACAAGTTCGCGGCCCACATAGCTGCGCGCCATGGGAATCACCTCCACCGGCAGGGGGAAGGCGCCCAGGCAATCCACCAGTTTGGTCTCATCGGCGATGCAGACGAACGTGCGGCTGGCGGCTGCGACGATCTTCTCCCGCGTAAGGGCGCCGCCGCCACCTTTTATGAGTTGCAGTTGATGATTGGACTCGTCGGCGCCGTCCACATAGAGCTCCAATGGCCCGGCGGCATTGAGATCCAGCACTGGGATGCCGTGCTTTTTCATTCGTTCCGTGGAGGCCTCGGAGCTGGATACCGCGGCTTCGATACGGTGCTTGATGTCGGCCAGCAGGTCGATGAAGTGATTCACCGTGGAGCCGGTGCCGACCCCTATGATGCCTTCCTGGACATATTCAATGGCGGCGGCCGCGGCGGCTTTTTTCTGTTCGTCCTGGCTCATGGGAGGCTCCTGGCTCGTATACATTGAGGGTATGATAATGTATCCATTGGCAACAGATGACAAGAGATCAAGTTCACCATGTCCCAACGCTATGTAGAAAGGATACTGCGCGCCAAGATCTATGATGTGGCAAGTGAAACCCCGCTGGACCGGGCCAACGCCCTATCCAGGCGTATGGACAACGAGGTGTTCCTGAAGCGGGAGGATCTGCAGCCGGTCTTTTCCTTCAAACTGCGCGGCGCCTATAACAAGATCCGCAGCCTGACGGAGGAGGAGCGGGCGCGTGGTGTGATTGCCGCCTCGGCGGGTAACCACGCCCAGGGCGTGGCGCTCTCCGCCAGCAGGCTGGGAATCAACGCCCTGATCGTGATGCCCAAGACCACCCCCCCTATCAAGGTGCAGGCGGTGCGCAGCCATGCCGCCAAGACGGTACTGGTGGGAGACTCCTACGACGAGGCCTATGCCCACTCCCTCAAACTGGCGGAAGAGAAGGGAATGACCTTTATCCACCCCTTCGATGACCCGGAGGTGATCGCCGGTCAGGGCACCATCGCTCTGGAGATGCTGCGCCAGTGTCCGCAACCACCCCATGCCATTTTTATCCCGGTGGGCGGCGGCGGACTCATCGCCGGGATCGGCGCCTATGTGAAATATGTCTATCCCCAGGTGAAGGTGATCGGGGTGGAGCCGGAGGACGCGCCCACCCTCTATTCCGCCCTGGAGGCCAAACGCCGGGTCAAGCTGAAGCAGGTGGGCATCTTTGCCGACGGGGTGGCGGTGCGCCAGATCGGAAAAGAGACCTTTCGGGTGGCCCGCAAGGTGGTGGACGAGGTGATTCTGGTCTCCACCGACGAGATCTGCGCCGCGATCAAGGATATCTTCGATGATACGCGCACCATCGCGGAGCCGGCGGGCGCCCTGAGCGTGGCGGGCTTAAAGAAGTACGTCCAACGCGAACAGTTGCGGGGGCGGCATCTGTTGGCCATCGAGAGCGGCGCCAATATGAATTTCGATCGCCTGCGCCATGTGGCGGAGCGGGCGGAACTGGGTGAACGGCGCGAGGCGCTGCTGGCGGTGCGGATTCCGGAAAAACCGGGGAGTTTCCTGAGATTCTGCCGCGCGCTGGGCCGACGCAGCATAACGGAATTTAATTACCGCTACAGCGATACCAAAGAGGCCCATGTTTTTGTGGGCATTGAGCTGGAGCAGGGTAGGGAAGAGCGGGAGCGGCTGATCCTGCGGCTGACGGAGAAGGGGTATTCGGTCATCGATATGACCGAAAACGAAACGGCCAAGCTCCACATTCGCTACATGGTGGGTGGGCATGCCCCCTGCATTGAGCATGAGAGGCTGTATCGCTTTGAATTCCCGGAGCGGCCCGGTGCGCTGCTGGATTTCCTGACCCAAATCGGTAAGCGTTGGAATATCAGCCTGTTCCATTACCGCAACCACGGCGCCGCTTTCGGCCGGGTGCTGATGGGCGCGGAGATCGAGCCTGGTCAGGAAAAGGCATTCCGGCAGTTGCTGGATAAAGTTGGCTTTGCCTACTGGGAGGAGGGTGACAATCCGGCGTATCGGCTGTTTGCCGGCCCAGGGTGCAGCGCTTCCGGATAGGTCATATAAAAAATCCGCTAGCAAAAGAATAGGGCCCGCCGAGGCGGGCCCTATTACTCAGGTAGACGCGCTGGTCAAAACAGCCGTATTACTTCTTTGCGGTCTTTTTGCGCGGTGTGGCCTTACGCGGCCGCAGAACGCGTTTCTTTGCGGTCTTTTTCGCGGCTGCCTTCTTTTTAGCAACCTTTTTCTTAGCCACTTTCTTTTTGGCTACTTTTTTCTTGGCTGCCTTCTTTTTAGCAACCTTTTTCTTAGCCACTTTCTTTTTGGCTACTTTTTTCTTGGCGGCTTTCTTTTTTGCCACCGTTTTCTTGGCAGCTTTTTTCTTCGCTACCGTTTTCTTAGCTACTTTTTTCTTGGTGACCTTTTTCTTAGCCACCTTCTTTTTGGTAACCTTCTTCTTTGCAGTTACTTTACTCTTAGCTGGTTTGCTTTTAGCAGTACCTTTTTTGGCGGCTCTCTTAATGGCCATTTTTTTCCCTCCAAGACTCAGTTGGCGAAATACTTTGTTGAGTATAATCAACTCTACTAAAAATGCCAGTAAAATGCTGCATTGTTTAACGTTTTTGTGTTAGCAAAATCTATCGCCGGAAATAGAATTTTTGCTCGGTTACGATGCCATCCAAGGGTATGTCCCAGGGCATGCCGGAAATGCCGCATGTTTTCTGCAATTCATGGGCTATACCAATCAGTTTTGGGGTATGCCAGTGGCTGCGCCGTTGTAAATATGACAGGGTGCGATCATAGAATCCGCCGCCCATACCCAACCGCTGCCCATTAGGATCAAAAGCCACCAGCGGCATCAGTATCAGGTCCAGTCCCCAGGGTGGAGTAGGAGGCCGCAGGCGGATTTCCGGTTCCGGAATGCCAAAGCGGTTGCCATACAGGCGGTCATCTGTCCGATATTCGGAAAACCATAAGCAGCGGCAGGTTCCAGGCCGCAATACGGGCAGATAACAGCGTTTGTTGCGGGCTCTGGCGGCGGTCATTATCAGGCGGGTATCCATTTCGCCGTCGGCGGGAAGATAGAGCGCGATGCGGCGGCTTTTCTGGAACAGGGGGCTGCGGCAGAGCAGCCGGGTCATCGCTTCCATGTGCTTCCGCTGCTGTTGCGGTGACAGGGCGCGGCGCCGGGCGCGGATTTCTTTGCGTAATTGAGTGTTGTTCTGCAACGCTGGAAATTATCGGTCAAAAGAGGAGGCAGCCCCCACCTGTGCCGTCGCTGACCATCGTTCTTGAACCAGTAGGTTCAAGTGGGGACAACCGTGGCGACTCAGGCTCCCCGCTGAAAGCGGGTATGCACACCGGCGCCACTACTATGTCCCCGGGGCATTGATTAGGCTCAAGAAAATACCCGATCTGCTTACGTACACCGCAGGGGATGCCTCATACACTTCAAGGCTAGAACGAAAACGCTCAAAGTTCCAGTTGTTTGGTTCCTTTCAAGGCGTTGTCGATCTTGTCCTGCATGGACTGAATGCGCTTGTTGACCGACTCCTGGCCGGTTTCGTTCACGGATTTCTGTTGCAGGAGTTCATGGGCGAGATTGAGGGCCGCCATGACCGCGATGCGGTCGCTGCCGAGCACCTTGCCGCTGTCGCGGATCTCGCGCATTTTCAGGTCGAGGAAGTGAGACGTCTTCAACAGGCTCTCCCGCTCCTCAGGCTGGCAGGCGATGCGGTACTCCTTGTCCAGGATCTGTACGGTGACCGGGATGGGGCTTTCTCTCACGTTCCGCTTTCCATCGATTTGAGGCGGGTGATCATCGCCTCCACACGTGTCCTGGCCAGCTCGGTTTTTTCAATCAGCTCCGCACGCTCGGCGGTCAGGTTTTCCTGGGAAACCCTGAGTGCCTGGTTCTCCTCTTGCAGCAGGCTCACGGTGCGAATCAGTTCATCGACGCGCTGCTCGAGTTTTGTCAGATCCATTTCAGTCATAGCATCTTCTTCGCTGCTGGTCGTGGTCAATATAGGTCGCCCCGGCATGAGGGTCAATCGCAGGGGACCGCTCCGCGCATATTCTACTTTATTATCCGCCGGGGAGAGAGCAAAATCGCCCGTTTGGCGAGGCGTGATACTATTCCCCTCCGGAGGTGATTAAGCACGTGGAAATCGAATACGGACAGTTGCAGCAGCTGTTGCTGGATGCCGGCGTTGAGCCGGATGCCGCCGAGGTTCAGGGGCTGGCCTGCGGGCTGTTCTGCTCGGGCGGCGTTCAGGTGGAGCCGATGCTGCTGGCGGAGCTGTTTCCGGCCGGCCCGGGAGATGACGCGGCGGTTCACGGGTGTGTGGACTCCCTGCGGCGGCTTATCCGGGATATCCGGCTTTCCATCAGCGGGGGGGCGTCCGGGTATGCCCTGCTCCTGCCGCCGGAAAACGAGCCCCTAATCCTGCGGGCCACGGCGCTTCGTAACTGGTGCGTGGGTTTTCTCTACGGCCTTGGCCTGGCGGGAGGGACGCCGGAGGCGCGCTTGTCGTCGGAGGCCAAAGAGGCGTTGGCCGATCTTACCGAGATCACCAAACTGGATCTCGATGAGATGGGAGACAGTGAAGAGGATGAATCGGCGCTGGTGGAGATCGCGGAATTTATTTGGGTGGCCGCGACCTTGATTCATGATGAGGTCGCACCCGCAGGCTAGATTATGGTTGTCTCGGAGTTTCAGAAAAGACGGCGCCAGCTAATGCGCATGATGGGGCCGAACAGCATTGCGATCCTGCCCTCCGCCCCCGTGGCCAAGCGTAACCGGGACGTAGAGTATCCCTACCGTCCGGACAGTGATTTCTATTATCTGACCGGGTTCGCCGAGCCCGAGGCGGTGGCGGTGCTGATCCCGGGGCGTGAGCATGGGGAGTATGTCCTGTTCTGCCGCGAAAAAGATCCAGACAAGGAACGCTGGGACGGCTGGCGGGCCGGTCAGGAGGGCGCGGTGGGGCAGTTTGGCGCCGACGACTCCTTTCCGATCGGTGATCTGGACGACATCCTGCCGCGTATGCTGGAGCAACGGGAACGGGTGTTCCACGCCATGGGCTGCAACCCGGACCTGGATAAGCGCATCTCCGAATGGATCAGCGATATCCGTAACCACTCCCGGGCCGGCGCCCATGTGCCCTTGGAGTTCATCGCCCTCGACCACTATATGCACGATATGCGCCTCTACAAGAGCCGCTCCGAAATCAAGGCCATGCGGGCCGCGGCCAAGATCTCGGCCCTGGCCCATAAGCGGGTGATGCAGGTGTGCCGTCCGGGCCTGACCGAGTATCAGCTGGAGGCGGAGTTCCTCCACGAGTGCGCCCGCCACGGAGCGCGTCACCAGGCCTATCCGGCCATCGTGGCGGGCGGCAAGAACGGCTGCGTACTGCACTATATAGAGAACCGCGACGAACTGAAGGACGGTGATCTGCTGCTGATCGATGCCGGTTGCGAGCTGGACTATTACGCCTCCGACATCAGCCGCACCTATCCCGTGAACGGTCAGTTCACCGAACCCCAGCGGCAGCTTTATGAGCTGGTGTTGAAGGCGCAGCTGGCGGCGATTGATGAGATCTATCCAGGAAATCACTGGAATGCGCCCCATGAGGCGGCGGTGCGCGTCATTACTAAAGGACTGGTGGAGCTGGGGATACTGAAAGGGCGGGTGCCGGCGCTGATCAAGAGCGAGGCCTATAAAGAGTATTATATGCACCGCACCGGCCACTGGCTTGGCATGGACGTGCACGATGTGGGCGATTACAAGATCGATGGCGAATGGCGACAGCTGGAGGTGGGCATGGCGCTGACCATCGAGCCCGGCCTCTATATCCCCGAAGGCAGTAAGGGGGTGGCGAAAAAGTGGTGGAACATCGCCATTCGTATTGAGGATGATGTGGTGGTGACCAGTGACGGCTATGATGTGCTCAGCAAGGATGCCCCCAAGACAGTGGAGGAGATCGAATCACTGATGGGGACCATGAAGTTCTTCTGACGGCGAGTGCAATCCCGCGGTGGGATGTGATCGCCTCTTGCCAAAAAACTAACGATTCTATTCTGGATATACCTTATGGGTTTAAAAACGGTTCTGTTCGATGTTCACCAGGCGATGGGTGCCAAGATCGTGCCCTTCGCGGGCTGGGCTATGCCCCTGCACTACGGTTCGCAACTGGAGGAGCATCATGCGGTGCGCCGCGATGCGGGGATGTTCGATGTCTCCCATATGCTGGTGATCGACCTGGCCGGCGCACGCTGCCGGGAGTTTCTGCAACGGTTGCTGGCCAACGACGTGGCGAAGCTGGTCGCGCCGGGCAAGGCGCTCTACAGTTGCATGCTGAACGAGCGGGGCGGGGTGATCGACGACCTCATCACCTATTATTTTGATGCGGAACACTACCGGCTGGTGGTCAATGCCGGGACTGCGGATAAGGACCTGGCCTGGATCAAGGAGCAGGCCGTTCCATTTGGCGTGACCGTAACGCCGCGCCGTGACCTGGCCATGATCGCCATCCAGGGTCCCCAGGCGTGGGACAAGGCCTCGCCTTTATTGCCGCAGGGACAACCATGGCGGGAGCTGAAGCCTTTCTCATCGGCCATTCAGGGTGACTGGATGGTGGCGCGGACCGGCTATACGGGTGAGGATGGTATGGAGGTGATGCTGCCGGGGAGCGAGGCGGAGTCCTTCTGGAACCGGCTGGCGGATGCGGGGGTGGCCCCCTGCGGTCTGGGCGCCCGCGATACCTTGCGTCTGGAGGCGGGGATGAACCTCTACGGCTCCGATATGGACGAGGAGGTATCCCCTCTGGAATCCGGCCTGGGCTGGACCGTAGCCTGGGAACCTGCCGAGCGGGAATTTATCGGCCGTCCGGCCCTTGAGCAACAGCGAAAGAAGGACGACAATCTGGCTTTCGTGGGTCTGCTGCTGGAAGGGCGTGGAGTGCTGCGCAATCACCTGAAGCTGTTTCAGGGTGAGGAGGAGATCGGCGAAATCACCTCCGGCGGTTTTTCACCCACTCTGGACCGTTCCATCGCCCTGGCGCGAGTGAACCCTCATGTGGGTGAGCGGTGCGAGGTGGAGATCCGGGGCAAGCGTCTGCCGTGCAAGGTGGTCAGGCCGCCGTTTGTACGGAACGGTAAAGCGCAGGTCGCGTAATACAACTATGGGGAACCAAAGATGAGCGAAACGCCAACTGAACTGAAATATCTCAAGAGCCACGAGTGGGCGCGGGACAACGGCGACGGTACCGTTACCGTGGGCATTACCGATCATGCCCAGGATCAACTGGGGGATCTGGTGTTTGTGGAGCTGCCGGAGATGGGCGCCAGTGTCACGGCCGGGGGTGATTGCGCGGTGGTGGAGTCGGTGAAGGCCGCCTCCGATATCTACAGCCCCGTGTCGGGTGAGATCGTCGCCATCAACAGTGAGCTGGAGGATGCCCCGGAACTGGTCAATGACGGTCCCTATGAGAACGGCTGGCTGTTTAAGGTGAAGATGTCCGATCCTTCCGAACTGGCCGGCCTGCTGGACGCCGACGGCTATAACGCCTCCATCGCGGACGAGTAGTAGCAGTGCCCTTTATCCCCCATACCGAAGAGGACGTGGCCCGCATGCTGGAGGCGATCGGCGTTTCCGATATCGAGGCCCTGTTCGACGAGATACCCGAAGCCCTCCGTTGCAAGGGGACGGACGAGCTGCCGAACGCCCTGTCCGAGATGGAGGTGGCCCATCTCATGCAGACCCGGGCGCGGGAGGATAGCCAGCCGGTCTGTTTCATCGGCGCCGGGGCCTATGATCATCATATCCCCGCGGCGGTGTGGCAGATCGCCGGGCGGGGCGAGTTCTATACCGCCTATACCCCCTATCAGGCGGAGGCGAGTCAGGGGACCCTGCAGCTGCTCTATGAGTACCAGTCCATGATGACGGCCCTGACCGCCATGGAGGTTTCCAACGCCTCGCTCTACGACGGCGCATCCGCCCTGGCGGAGGCGGTGTTGATGGCGGTGCGCGCCAACCGCAAGTCCAAATCGAAGCGTGTGCTGGTGCCCCGTTCCCTGCATTCGGCCTACCGCCGGGTGGTGCACAACATCACGCACAATCAGGGCGTCGAACTGGTGGAGTTGTCCTTCGATCCCGAAGGGGGACATACCGATCCCGCGGTGCTGGACGCCTACAGCGGCCAGGACATCGCGGCCCTGGTGATCCCCCAGCCCAACTTCTTCGGCGTATTGGAAGAGGTGGATCGGCTCACCGACTGGGCCAGGGAGAACGGCGCCCTCTCCATCGGCGTGGTCAACCCCACCGCCCTGGCCTTGCTGACCCCTCCGGGTGAGTGGGGCCAGCAGGGGGCCGATATCTGTTGCGGCGAGGGCCAGCCCCTGGGCGCGCCCCTCTCCTCGGGCGGCCCCTATTTCGGTTTTCTCTGCTGCAAACAGGCGCTGGTACGGCAGATGCCGGGACGCATTGTTGGCCGCACGGTGGATCTCGAGGGCAAGGAAGGGTTTACCCTCACCCTGCAGGCGCGGGAACAGCACATCCGCCGCTCCAAGGCCACGTCCAACATCTGCACCAACCAGGGACTAATGGTGACCGGGGCGACCATCTATATGGCGCTGCTGGGCGGCGAAGGTCTGCGGCGGGTGGCTTCCGCCTGCCATGCAAACACCCGCGCCCTGGCGGACAAGCTTTGCGCCATCGAGGGGGTTGAACCCCTTTTCAACCGCCCCATATTCCATGAACAGGTGTTGCGTCTCCCGGCGGCCGCAAAAGAGATTTTGCAGTCACTGGCCGACCGGAACATTCTGGGGGGATTTGATCTTTCCGGGGAGTATCCCGAGCTGGGCGATGCGCTGTTGATCTGCGCTACGGAGAAGCGGACCGCGGAGGAGTCGGACCGCTTTTGCCAAGAGCTGGCCCAGGCCGTTCAGTCTCACCTGTAGATTGTGGCCCGATTAGGGCCGCGCCTGTTTATAACCGTGGGCATAGATCGCCCCGTATCACACTTGTGAGGAGTATGAAGATGGCTGACATCACCCTGAAAGGAAATCCCTGCCACACCAACGGCGACCTGCCCGCGGTAGGCACCACCGCCCCCGATTTCAAACTCACCGCGGCGGACCTGTCCGACGTCTCCCTGGAGACCTATGCGGGCAAGAAGAAGCTGCTCAACATCGTGCCCAGCCTGGACACCCCCGTGTGCGCCACCTCCACCCAGAAATTCAACGCCGCCATGGCGGACAGGAGCGACGCGGTGGCCCTGGTGATCTCCGCCGACCTGCCCTTCGCCCAGAAGCGTTTCTGCGGCGCCGAGGGTATCGAAAACGTGATCTCCCTCTCCGTCATGCGGGATCGTAACTTCCCCAAGGATTACGGCATGCTGATCACCGACGGCGGTCTCGCCGGCATCTGCGCCCGTGGCGTGGTGGTGCTGGACGAGAACAACAAGGTGGTCTACACCCAGCTGGTGCCTGAGATCACCGACGAGCCGGATTACGACGCGGCCCTGGCGGCGCTGTAAGAAACATCCTGCTGTAATACAAACGGGCACGGTGGCCGCCCAGGCTCCGTGCCCGTTTTTTGATGGTTAGCC
>JBNKPL010000068.1:0-12199 GCA_050295355.1 Sedimenticolaceae bacterium | reverse complement strand
TGACAAAACCGCGCTATGAAGCGAGAATGGAAGTGAGTATGTGTGGGCATCCTAAGTAGCTTAAGTCAGTGCCATTCGGGTCTGAGCCCTTTGTTTTTTGAATCTTCCAATTATCTTCTCCAGCCAGCCCACAGCGATCCCTTGTGACGGCGTAGCCAGTATCCAACTCCGTACCAGCCTGCCCCAGCCTATGGTGTCCACCAGTTCATCCGCCTGTATGCTGACTGCCTGATGATTTGCCTTAAGAAATTAGATCCCCACTTTTCCTGGGTTTCTTTCGGCATGTGCTTTTGTGTTGTGCGCAGAAGATGTCTGCGGGTTATAAACTTCAATGGTGTATTCAATATCTTGAACCATCTTTCCAAATGCGCCACCAAGTCTGTTGTATTCGGCTCGGAATGAGATTGTGTGGCTTCCTACAGGCAGGGGTTTTAGCATTACCCAGTATCCATCCGTTGCGGATGGGTAGACTTCGGACTGTCTGGCGTCAGGTTCTTTTCTGGCAGCCAAGTCGAAGCAGCTCTGAGAAGAAATCCTGTGAAAAACTGGATTGATGAATTCCTGGTCGTCAACTTTTACCTTAAATGCGCTTAAATACTGATTGTTTAGTGCGGCCCCTTTTTTGACTGATTCGCATGTTGTGTCCGTGTTGGTGCTGGGAGGGAAGTAGATCATATTTATCACGGGGAAAAATATATGTTTGTCGGAAGGGATCGAGCATTTTCTGCTGATTTTTGATGAGCCATATCCGCCAGCCAGAAACCATACTGGACCTTCCTGATTGACAGCGCACTTGGTGCCAATTCGATCTCTAACTGGGCTGTTCTTCGCGTTCATTGATACCGCCCATTGCCACCACATGTTTACGTACTCATGCTGGGATAGGCCGGACACCTTTTCGTTAGAGTCCACGAGCAGGTCTTGGTTTGCTGCCGCGATGCTGCTGGTGCTGATGATTACGGATAGGATGATTATTTGTTGAATTGTTTTCATGGCTTCCTTGGCTTTGGGTTGTTTGTTGTTGAATATTAGTGGTTTAAGGGGTCTGAGTTCTTTGGTTTCTGAACCGCCCGATCATCTTCTCCAACCAGCCCACAGCGATTCCCTGCAACGGCGTAGCCAATATCCAGCACAGCCCCAGGCTGCCCCAGCCCAGCGCCCCTACCAGTTCATCCGTTAACCAGTGCGCGCCGCTCATCAGGCGCGGGATGGTGAAGATCACCGTGAATAGCAGGGCAAAGGCGGCGTAGGTGCGCGGGAGGTAGAAGGCGATGAAGCCCGCGCAGATCAGCAGCACCAGGCCGTGATCGCCGGGGAAGCTGTCGTCCGAGGCGTCCTTGGGATAGAAACTGGGGAGCAGGTCCGACAGCCGCAGTGCTTCGGGGTAGATGAAGGTGCCGCTGGGCCGTTCGATGGGAATCCATTTGCCGCTCTTTACGATCACCAGGATGGAGATGCTCATGAGTATGCCGATGGCGATATAGCGGATCAGGTTTGCGCGGTCGCGGAACAGTACATAGTGCGCGTAGAGCAGGATCATGGAGAGGGCGGCCACCAGGTCGAAGGCGCGGTTGTTGGCGATGGCCCAGGTCTTTTGCCATAGTTCGCCGTCGGCCAGGGAGTGGTTGGCGGCCCAGAAGACCTGTTCGTCCAACGCCAGCCAGAGGGAGCGGGTGGGTTCCAGTAGCCAGGTGGCGAACAGGAGCAGGGCGATGAGGTTGCCGATTAGGAGGAGTCGGGGGTGCCAGCGGGGTTCGGTGTTCATGGGGGGATTCTACTGGATTATTGGTTTTAGCGGGATGTTGATTGGTTAGGGTGGGGCTTTACCCCACCCTATGTTTTATTTTAATCCCCCTCACCCTATCCCTCTCCCGGAGGGAGAGGGGACGGTTTATCGGCTTTGGGAGAGGGGATGGTCTTTGGGGAGCGAGGGTTAGGAATCGATCACGCCCACCAGGCCGTCATTAGAGGGCGACAAAGAAACCGTGCGGACCGATACGATTCGGTTTTCCAGCTCCTGTCCGCCGTCATTCTCCAGGGTGATGCGCAGGTAGTTGGGGCTGTAGCCGTGCCACTGCTTTCCGTTCTCTTCATCGTCCCGGCCGCCTTCGATCAGGACCGGGAAGGTGCGGCCTAGGTACTGTTCTAGCGTGTCCCGCTTCATCCGTTCACCCAGTGCATGCAGTTCCCGGCTGCGGGCGCGGATGGTTTCCGCATCCACGGGGTTGGGCATCATGGCCGCCAGCGTGCCCGCGCGGGGGGAGAAAGGGAAGATATGCAGATGACCAAAGCCGATGCGCTCAATGAAGGCCAGGCTCTGTTGCCATTCGTCGTCGCTCTCGCCAGGGAAGCCAACAATGATATCTGTGGTGACGTTGAAGTCGGCCACGCTCTGGCGCGCCTCGGTCACCAGGCGTTCAAATTCGTCGCTTTTGCAGCGCCGCGCCATCCGTTTCAGTACGCTGTCGGAGCCGCTCTGCAGGGGCAGGTGCAGGTGGGGCATGAAGCGGGGGTTTTCGAACAGGTTCCAGAATCGGTCCGGCAGGTCCCAGGGTTCCACCGCGCCGAGGCGCAGGCGGGGGATGTCGGTGTCGCGCAGTACCTGTTCCACCAATCGGTATAGATCGGAGTCCCGGTCGCTGCCGTAGCCGCCGATGTGGACCCCCGTCAGCACCGCCTCCTGCACGCCCTCCTGGTGATAGCGGTTGATCTCTTCCACGATTTCGCCCACGGGGCGGCTACGCTCCTCGCCCCGCGCCGTGGTGACGATGCAGAAGGTGCACTGGTAGCGGCAGCCGTCCTGCACCTTGATGAAGGCCCGCTGCCGTCCCCGCGTGAGCAGGGGGTTGGCGCCCGGCTCGGTGGCCAGTTGCGGCATGGTGTCCAGTTCCAGTTCGCGGCTGGCGATCTCTACTAATTGATCCTTGTCCCGATTGTCGATCACCAGATCCACCCCCGGGATGCCGCTGGTCTGGCCCGGCTCCAGGGAGGCGTAACAGCCGCTCACCACCAGCTTGGCCCGCGGGTTGTTGCGGTGCACCCGATGCATCAGCTTGCGGGATTTGCGCACCGCCTCGCCCGTCACGGCGCAGGTGTTCAGCACCACCAGATCCGCCTGTTCGGGATCACTGGTCAGGCTATGGCCGTGGGCCAGAAAGCCGCGGGTCCAGCTTTCCAGTTCCGCTTCGTTGAGGCGGCAGCCGATGGTGTTGAGGTGGATACGCATGAAGTGGGTAGGGGTTTGGTAAAGGGGGCGAATTATAGCAGAGGAGTGGTTTGTGAGGTCAATGAAATCAAGATGTTAGCTTTTGTGTCCCCTCACCCTAACCCTCTCCCTGAGGGAGAGGGGGGCTCAATTGGGACAGCGGCTTCCCGTCTACCGTATACTTCCCGGATGATCGACCTCACCGCCCATATGGACCCGATTCTGCTCGGGGGCCTGTTTCTGGCCCTGCTGGGCATCCTGGTGCTGGTGTTGCGTCAGGGACGCATGGAACGGGAACGGGGCCGCCTGGAGGAGTTGCTGCACAGCCAGGAGCGGCTGATTCTGGGCGAGCTTGCCGCGGGACGCGAGGCGGAACGGGAGCAGTCCCATGAGCTGCAACAGAGGCTGCAGCAGCAGCTCTCCCTGCTGCAACAGTTTCTGGAGCGCCGTTTCGGCGAGATGCAGAAGGACCTCACCGCGGACGCGGGGAATCTGCGCACCAATCTGATCGAGCGCTTCGAGGCCCTGCAGAAGGCCACCGCCCAGTCCCTCAGCGAAGGCCGTCTGGCCCAGCAGGAGCGGCTGGAGCAGGGCTTTCACGCCGTCAACCGCCAGTTGACCGAGTCCCTTTCGCGCAACGCCGAGGAGCTGGGCAAGCGGGTGGATGGCCTGACCACCTCCACCGATGAGCGGCTGAAGGAGATCAGCGGCCAGGTGGAGAAGCGGTTGAGCGAGGGGTTCGAGAAGACCACCGAGACCTTTAGCCGGGTGCTGGAGCATCTGGGCCGCATCGACGAGGCGCAGAAGCGGATCACCGAACTCTCCAGCAACGTGGTGAGTCTGCAGGAGGTGCTCACGGACAAGCGCTCCCGCGGCGCCTTCGGCGAGGTGCAGTTGAGCGCCCTGGTGCGCAACCTGCTGCCTGAACAGGCCTTCGCGCTGCAATACTCCCTGAGCAACGGCACCCGCGTGGACTGCATGCTGTTCCTGCCTGAGCCCACGGGCAACGTGCCCATCGACAGCAAGTTTCCGCTGGAGAGCTACCAGCGCATGATGGACGGCGACCTGTCGGACCCGGAACGTCAGCAGGCGGCCCGCCAGTTCAAACAGGACATCAAAAAACACATCGGCGACATCGCGGGAAAATACCTGATTTCCGGGGAGACCGCCGACGGCGCGGTGATGTTTATCCCCGCCGAGGCGATCTTTGCCGAGATCCATGCCCACTATCCCGATCTGGTGGAGGAGGCCCAGCGCCAGCGGGTGTGGCTGGTTTCACCCACCACCCTGATGGCCATCCTCACCACCGCGCGGGCGGTGCTCAAGGACGAGGCCACCCGCGAGCAGGTCCATATCATCCAGGATCATCTGCGCAAGCTGTCGGCGGACTTCGGCCGCTTCGAAAAGCGCATGGGCAATCTGGCGCAGCACATCCGGCAGGCCAACAAAGACGTGGATGAAGTGAATATCTCGGCGCGCAAGATCAGCGAGCGGTTCGGCCAGATCGAAAAGGTGGAGCTGGATGAATTGCCCGAGTCTGACAGGCCCGTTCTGGGCAGCGGCAAGACCACTCACGATGGGAAGGGGTGAGCGACTTTCTCCAACGATCTACCCCCATGTAGAACATGAGCGTCCCTTCTCCCTGAGGGAGAAGGATAGGATGAGGGGGTAAATATAATCAAAGCGTTAGCTTTTCAAATCCCCTCACCCCAACCCTCTCCCTGAGGGAGAGGGGGTAGAATGGCCGATTCGAGGTCGAATCAATAAAAGAAATCTCCACCCCAGGGCATTCTAAGGCTATAATCCGCCGCTATTTTTTCACGCCCCTGCGGCAAGGCCCCTTTTCCATGAACGACCAGACAGACATCTCACGGCTTCGCAATATCGCCATCATCGCCCATGTGGACCATGGCAAGACCACCCTGGTGGACGAGCTGCTCAAGCAGTCCGGCACCCTGGGGGAGCGCTTCGGCGCCGTGGAGCGGGTGATGGACTCCAACGATCTGGAGAAGGAGCGGGGCATCACCATCCTCTCCAAGAACACCGCCATCCGCTGGAACGACTTCCGCATCAATATCGTGGACACCCCGGGACACGCCGACTTCGGCGGCGAGGTGGAGCGGGTGCTCTCCATGGTGGATTCGGTGCTGCTGCTGGTGGACGCCCAGGAGGGGCCCATGCCCCAGACCCGATTCGTCACCCAGAAGGCGTTCGCCCACGGCCTGCGCCCCATCGTGGTGGTGAACAAGATCGACAAGCCGGGCGCGCGCCCGGACTGGGTGATTGATCAGGTGTTTGAGCTGTTCGACCGCCTGGGGGCCACCGACGCGCAGCTGGATTTCCCCATCATCTACGCCTCCGCCATCAACGGCTACGCCAGCGAGGAGGACAGCGTGCGGGAGGGCAATATGACCCCCCTGTTCGAGGCCATTGTGGAGCACTGCCCCCAACCCGAGGTGGACCCGTCCGCTCCCTTCCGCATGCAGGTCTCCACCCTGGACTACAACAGCTATGTGGGCGCCATCGCCGTGGGCCGCATCGAACGCGGCACCATCAAACCCGGCCAGCAGGTGGTGGTGGCCAAGGCGGACGGCGACAGGCACAAGGCCAAGATCGGCCTGGTTTACGGCTATCTGGGACTGGAGCGCCATGAGGTGGAGCAGGCGAGCGCGGGGGATATCGTCGCCCTGACCGGCATTGAGGCGCCCAACGTCTCCGATACCCTGTGCGATCCCGAACATGTGGAGGCGTTGCCTCTGCTCAGCGTGGATGAACCCACCGTCTCCATGACCTTCCAGGTCAACACCTCGCCCTTCGCGGGCAAGGAGGGCAAGTACCTCACCTCCCGCCAGCTCAAGGACCGCCTGGAGCGGGAGCTGATCCACAACGTGGCCCTGCGGGTGGAAGAGGGTAACGATCCCGAGAAGTTCCGCGTTTCGGGACGGGGCGAACTGCATCTTTCCATTTTGCTGGAGAACATGCGCCGCGAGGGGTATGAACTGGCGGTGTCACGCCCGGAGGTGATCTTCCGCGAAATCGACGGCGAGATCTGCGAACCCTACGAGCAGCTGACGGTGGACGTGGAGGAGGAGTCCCAGGGCGCGGTGATGCAGGCCCTGGGCGAGCGCAAGGGGGACCTCAAGGATATGGTGCCGGACGGCAAGGGACGGGTGCGGCTGGACTACGAGATCCCGTCGCGCGGCCTGATCGGTTTCCAGACCGAGTTTCTGACCCTGACTTCGGGTACGGGCCTGAAATATCACGTCTTCGACCACTACGGGCCGGCCAACCAGGGCGGGATCGCCCCACGCCACAACGGCGTGATGATCGCCAACTCCACGGGCAAGGCGCTGGGTTACGCCCTCTACAACCTGCAGGAGCGGGGCCGGTTGATGATCGGTCACGGCGAGGAGGTGTACGAGGGACAGGTGATCGGCATCCACTCCCGGGACAACGACCTGACCGTGAATCCCCTCAAGGCCAAGCAGCTGACCAACATCCGCGCCGCGGGTTCGGACGAGAATATTATGCTCACCCCGCCCGTACGCTTCACCCTGGAGCAGGCGCTGGAGTTTATCGAGGACGATGAGCTGGTGGAGGTGACGCCCAAGGCGATCCGGGTGCGCAAGCGGCACCTGAAGGAGCATGAGCGGAAACGGGCGTCCCGCGCTGCGGGTTGATTGAGGCCATGTGGGAGCGACGTCCCGCCGCGAGAGAAACAGCCTCTCCAATCCAACCCATCCCGGGTTCTGTTTTCACCACAGGGGACACAGGGGAATACAGAGGTATTCATTCATTTTCTCTGTGACACCTGTGCCCCCCTGTGGTTAAGAGATTCAAGCGCGGCCCTGCGGTGTGTTCATTCGCCGCGGGGGCGCGGCCCCACCCATCGGCTTTGACCACAGAGATGGGTCATGCCTCAGGCAAAGCCGCCAAGTATGCAAAGAAACACGGACGGCTTCTCCGTGATCTCTGTGTCCTCTGTGGCAAAAACTGGAAAATCGTGGGGGATGAAAAAAGAAACCCCGATGGTCATCCAGACCATCGGGGTGTGTCGCCGGGCTTGGTTGGCAAAAGGTTGTTTATCCCTAAACACAATCCGTAGCGGGGAGGCCTTCCATGGGGATCCGTTTGTTTCGGCGACGGTGCTAAGAATGGCACATCCGGATCAGTGAGGGGAGGTAATAGTCCGCAATTTTTTGTAGGAATTTTCTGAAATGTTTGTAGGAATTTTCCTACAAGCGCGGATTTTCTCCCCCGGAAGAGGGGAGCTCTTTCATACCCCGTGCCCGTATCGCCACGGCCGCGGCCGCGCGGTATCATGCCAGCCATGGCCCGGCTCTATCCCCATATACACCCCTACGCCAGCCACCGCCTGGAGGTGGACGCCATCCACAATATTTATGTGGAAGAGTCCGGGTCCCCGATGGGGATCCCCGTGCTTTTTGTCCACGGCGGTCCGGGGGCGGGCTGTGAATCCTATCACCGCCGCTTTTTCGATCCCGGCCGCTACCGCATGATCCTGTTTGATCAGCGTGGCTGCGGACGTTCCACACCCCACGCGGAGCTGAAGGAGAACAGCACCCCGCGCCTGATCGCGGATATGGAGGCGATCCGGAAGTTGCTGGGGATCGAACGTTGGCTGCTGTTTGGCGGCTCCTGGGGTTCCACCCTCTCCCTGGCCTATGCCCAGGCCCATCCTGAGCGGGTCTTCGGGCTGATCCTGCGCGGCATTTTTCTGTGCCGCAAGCGGGAGATCCAGTGGTTCTATCAGGAGGGTGCGAGCCGGATCTTTCCCGACTACTGGCAGGATTTCCTCGCGCCCATTCCCGAGCAGGAGCGGGATGATCTGTTGGGGGCCTACTATCGGCGGCTGACCGGCTCCGATGAGGTGGCGCGCATGGCGGCGGCCAAGGCCTGGTCCCTGTGGGAAGGGAAGACCGCCAGCCTGCTGCCCGACGAGCGGGTGATTGAGCACTTCGGCGATCCCCGCACCGCCATGAGCCTGGCGCGCATCGAGGCACACTATTTTATGAATGACGCCTTTCTGCGTCCCAATCAGCTACTGGAGGATACAGGCCGCCTGACCGGCATCCCCGGGGTGATCGTGCAGGGCCGTTATGACCTGATTTGTCCCATGGAGTCCGCCTGGGAACTGCACCAGGCCTGGCCGGGAAGCGAACTGGTGGTGGTCCCGGACGCCGGCCACTCCGCCGCCGAACAGGGGATCACCCGCGCCCTGGTGGAGGCCACGGACCGCTTCGCGGAGCAGTTGGGATGATCGGGCTGCTGCAGCGGGTGACCACGGGCCGGGTGGAGGTGGATGGGCAGGTTGTCGCTGAGATCGGCCCCGGCCTGCTGGTGCTGATCGGGGTGGAGCGGGAAGACAGTGAGACTCAGGCCGACCGGCTGCTGGAGCGGCTTTTGAGCTACCGGGTCTTCCCCGACGAAGAGGGGCGCATGAACCGCAGCCTGACCGATATCCACGGCGGGCTGCTGCTGGTGCCCCAGTTCACCCTGGCGGCGGATACCCGCAAGGGGACCCGCCCCGGGTTTTCCCCCGCCGCCGATCCGGACACGGGGCGGCGGCTGTTCGATTATCTCTGTGAAACGGCCCGGGCACGGCATGAGACGGTGGCGAGCGGGATTTTCGGAGCCGATATGCAGGTGAGCCTCACCAACGACGGGCCGGTGACCTTCTGGCTTCAGGTTTGATTTGAAGATTTAGCCACAGAGAGCACAGAGGACACAGAGCTATTCAGTTTGTTGTTCTTTCATTTGGTTTGTGTGGTTGTAGGTTTGTCAGAGTTTTCAACAGCTCCTCCCAATATTGTCTCTGAGATCTCTGTGCCCTCTGTGGCGTATCTTTTCCGATTCTGTGCATGGTCATGGAAGAGAAGTAATTTCCAGCCGTTTGGAATAAAATGCACCTTTAATAACAAGCCATTGGAGCTGAGACCCATGCAGCGCACAGCGGAAATCGAGCGCAACACCGCCGAGACCCAGATCAAGGTTCGGGTGAACCTGGACGGGAAGGGCGACGCCTCCCTGGTCACGGGGGTGCCGTTTCTCGAGCACATGCTGGATCAGATCGCCCGCCATGGCCTGATCGATCTGGAGATTGAGGCCAAGGGTGATCTGCACATCGACGGCCACCACACGGTGGAGGATATCGGTATCAGCGTCGGGCAGGCGCTGGCGCAGGCGTTGGGTGGTAAGCAGGGCATTCGCCGCTACGGCCACGCCTATGTGCCCCTGGACGAGGCGCTGTCGCGGGTGGTGATCGACCTCTCCGGCCGTGCGGGCCTGGAGTTCCAGGTGGATTTTCCACGGGCGCGGATCGGCGAGTTCGATACGGAACTGGTGTTTGAGTTCTTCCAGGGTTTGGTGAACCACGCCGGCATGACCCTGCATGTGGACTGCCTGCGCGGACGCAATGCGCACCATATCGCGGAGACGGTGTTCAAGGCGTTCGGCCGCGCCCTGCGCATGGCGCTGGAGACGGACCCCCGCATGGAGGGGAGTGTGCCCTCCACCAAAGGGGCGTTATAACGCAATTTAGCAACCCATTACGAAGAGCGCGAAGGATGAGGCTTGATTGATTCTTCGTGCTCTTCGTTCATTAAGAAACATCAGCAGCTGATTGAATATGTCTAAAACCATCGCAGTCATTGATTACGGCATGGGCAACCTGCGTTCCGTCTCCAAGGCCATTGAGCATGTGGCGGAGGGCGGCGACCGCGTGGTGGTGACCGATGACCCGAAATTGATCCAGGCAGCCGACCGGGTGGTGTTCCCCGGCCAGGGCGCGGCGCGCGACTGCATGAAGGCGATCTCCGATCACCATCTGAACCAGGCGGTGCTGGACGCCGCCCGCAACAAACCATTCTTCGGTATCTGCATGGGGCTGCAGGTGTTGATGGAGTTCAGCGACGAGAACGAGGGGACCGAACTGCTGGGGCTCTATCCCGGCAAGGTGCGTCACTTTCCCGAGGCGACTGATGCCGGCGGACGGCGCCTGAAGATTCCGCACATGGGCTGGAGCGAGGTGCATCAGAGTCATCCCCATCCCCTGTGGGAGGGCATCCCGGACCAGAACCGTTTCTACTTCGTTCATAGCTACTACGTGGACCCGGCAGAGAACGATCTCACCGCGGGCACCACGGAGTACGGCGTCACCTTCGCCAGCGTACTGGCGCGGGATAACCTGTTCGCCACCCAGTTCCATCCGGAAAAGAGCGCCGACATGGGACTGCGGCTGCTGAAGAATTTTGTTAACTGGAAGATATAGCCACAGAGGGCACAGAGTACACAGAGTGCTAGTTAGTTACGAACCTCAGTGATCTCTGTGTGCTCTGTGGCAAAGAGTAATAAATAATGCTGCTTATACCTGCAATTGATCTGAAAGACGGCGCCTGTGTCCGCCTGCGCCAGGGGCGCATGGAGGACGACACGGTGTTCTCCGATAACCCGGTGGAGATGGCCGGCCGCTGGGTGGATGCGGGCGGACGCCGCCTGCATCTGGTGGACCTCAACGGGGCCTTCGCGGGTGAGCCCGTGAACGGCGGCGTGATCCGCGAGATCGCCGCGGAGTATCCGGATGTGCCGATCCAGGTGGGCGGCGGCATCCGCAACGAGGCCACCATCGAGGCCTATCTGAAAACCGGGGTCAGTTACTGCATCATCGGCACCCAGGCGGTGAAGGAGCCGGAGTTCGTAGCCCGCGCCTGCAAGGCCTTTCCCGGCCACATCATCGTGGGTCTGGATGCGAAGGAGGGCATGGTGGCCATCAACGGCTGGGCCGAGGTGACCGACCAGCATGTGGTTGATCTGGCGCGCCGCTTCGAGGACGACGGCGTGAGCGCCATCGTCTATACCGACATCGGCCGCGACGGCATGCTCAGCGGCCCCAATGTGGCGGCCACGGCGGCGCTGGCCAACGCCATCGACACGCCCGTGGTGGCCTCCGGCGGCATCACCAACCTCGACGACATCCGGGATCTGTGTGATGCCGCGACCGATAACATCATGGGCGCCATCACTGGCCGGGCGATCTACGAGGGCACGCTCGACTTCACCGAGGGTCAGAAACTGGCGGATGAATTGACGGCTGATTAGCCGCTGAGACGTAGAATTTTTATAGCCACAGAGGTCACAGAGAACACAGAGTAATAACCGCTGCATTACATTGGAGGCTGTTCAGTCTTTATTCTTGGGATTTAGGAATCTACTCAATGGCTGAATGAAACCATTGTTTCCTGTATTAAATCTCAGTGATCTCTGTGTGCTCTGTGGCAAAATTAAGTAATTTAATTATGTTAGCGAAACGTATCATTCCCTGTCTCGATGTGGACGCCGGCCGTGTGGTCAAGGGCGTCAAATTCGTGGATATCCGCGATGCGGGCGATCCCGTGGAGGTGGCGCGCCGTTACAACGAAGAGGGGGCGGACGAGATCACCTTTCTCGATATCACCGCCAGCTCCGACGACCGCGAGACCATCGTGCATGTGGTGGAGGCGGTGGCCGGCGAGGTCTTTATTCCCCTGACCGTGGGCGGCGGTATCCGCACCAGTGACGATATACGCCGCATGCTGAACGCGGGCGCGGACAAGGTGGCCATCAACACCGCCGCGGTGTTCAACCCCGAGTTCGTGAAAGAGGCCACCGAACGGTTCGGTTCCCAGTGCATCGTGGTGGCCATCGACGCCAAGCGGGTGAGCGCGGAGGGCGAGCCCCTCAAGTGGGAGATCTTCACCCACGGCGGCCGCAAGCCCACCGGGCTGGACGCCATTGAGTGGGCGCAGAAGATGGTGGCCTACGGCGCGGGCGAGATCCTGCTCACCAGCATGGACCGCGACGGCACCAAGATCGGTTTCGACCTGGCCCTGACCCGCGCCATCAGCGACGCGGTCACCGTACCCGTCATCGCATCCGGCGGGGTGGGCAATCTGCAGCACCTGGTGGATGGGGTGGTGGAGGGCAGCGCCGATGCGG
>JBNKPL010000067.1:0-12256 GCA_050295355.1 Sedimenticolaceae bacterium | reverse complement strand
ATTGCTTGAACATACGGACCCCCTCCTCCCCGTTCTCCGCCAGTTTTACCTCCAGCCCGAGATCGGTCATCAGCCGTTTCAGCAACAGCTGGTTTTCCAGCTGGTCCTCCACAATGAGAATCTTGTACTTCGGCTGTCCAGGCTCCAGTCCGATCACATCGCCCGGCATAACCTTTTCATGCCTGACGGCCTCCGCGGCATCCACCTTCTCGACCGGCAGTTCAACCCGAAATTGGGAGCCTTTGCCCACCGTACTCTCCAGATTAATAGTACCACCCAGAAGTTCAACGAACTGTTTGGTGATGGTCAGCCCCAGGCCTGTGCCTTTCTGTTCTCCGCTTTCAGCCAACTGGACAAAGGGCTTGAACAGCTTCTGCTGATCCTGCGCGCTGATTCCAGGACCGGAGTCCTCCACTTCGATCAACAGGTGCATTCCGTCATTCCGGCGCGCATTCAGGCGGATGATCACGCCGCCCTGTTCGGTGAATTTCACCGCATTGCCCACCAGATTGAGCAGAATCTGCCGCAGCCGCGCCTCATCGGTCCGGATGTAGCGGGGAAATTGCGAGGATTGATCAAGTTCCAGTTCCAATCCTTTCTCCTGGGCGCGAATGCGCATCATGTCGGTAATGTCGCGCACCAGGGTGTGCAGATCGAAGATACCCGGCTCCAGCTGCAGCTTGCCCGCCTCAATCTTGGCGATCTCCAACACGTCATTGATCAGGTTCAGCAGGTGTTCACCGCTGCGGTTGATGATTTCGGTGTTCTGTAGCAGCTCCGCCGGCAACTTCGGATCGTTGCGCATCAGACTGGAGAAGCCGAGGATGGCGTTCAGTGGCGTACGCAGTTCGTGGCTCATATTGGCCAGGAATACGCTTTTGGCGCGGTTGGCCGCCTCGGCGTCATCGCGCGCCTTGACCAGCTCCGCGGTGCGCGCCTCCACCAGTTCCGAGAGGTGATCCCGATGCTCCTGCAGCTCGCTCTCATTCTGCACCAGGGTATTGAGCATGGCGTCGAAGGCGTTGCCGAGCCTGGCCGCCTCGTCCCGGCCCTTGAGCCGAACCCGCTGCACCCGGTCACCGGCCTCAATGGCGTCCGCCACCGCCTGGATGGCGTACAGGCGGCGGGTCAGACGCCACCCCAGGAAGGCCACCGCCAGGGAACCGATGAAGATGGCCACGATGGCAGTGATGATGCCGTTGCGGGTGATGGTGCGCAGACGTTCCGCAATGATCTCCTGCCCCAGACCGACCCGCACCCAGCCGATGTCGGTGTCGGCCAGCACCACCGGGGCAACCACATCTACCAATTGCGCCGTACGACTGACGATCTGACTTTTTGTCTGGTGTGGCCCATTGAAGCTGACATCGGTCAGGTATTTGCCCACCGCGCTGGTATCGCTGTGGGCCAACACCTGTTTCTGGGGATCAAGAATCATGGCAAACAGAAGATCCGGATAGCGGCTCTGGGCGTCGATGATCTCCTGCAGGCCCGAGTAGTCCTGCGCCGCCAGCCAGCCCGAGGAGGAGGTGGCGATACTGTTGGCCAGGGCGATGGCGTGCTCGGTCTGGCGCGTCAACAGCATCTCCTGCTGCCGGTCGGTGAGATACCATACAAACAGCGCCATCATCACCGCATTGAGCAGCGCCACGCCCAGGATCAGCTGACCGCGCAGGGTGCCGAATACAGGCCCCAACAGGCGGCTAAACAGGGATTCCCGATGTTGCTTCATTTCTGCTCTACAGACCGCACCTGTTGTTCGAAATTGGCCACATAGTCGCGCACCCGATCGTAGCTGGCATCATCGGCCCTGTGAAAGCGGGCGGTAGTACTACTGTCCAGAATCATCCTTCCCTCTTCACTCTGATCAAGGGCAACAAGCAGTTGTTGAACCCTGTCCCGCAGTTCCGCCGGGACATCATCACGGGCCATGAAGGAGTTGTTCATCAGCGGCGGCGTCTCCCAGATCAGCTTCAACTGAGCCGCCTGCTCAGGATGGTCTTTCTGGAACAGGCGCCAGGGGGGCGGCCAGGTGGCGCCAGCGGCGGATTTGCCCAGGTAGGCGTTCATGATCGAGGATTCCTGAGAACCTACATAGATATTCTGGATATCCTTGTTGATATCCAGCCCATTCTGGTACAGAAAATACTGCGGCATGATACAGGCGGCCAGGGCGGTATGGGAGGGATAACTGACCACCTTGCCCTTGAGATCCGCCGGGTTCGTGAGGCCGCTGTCCTTACGCACGATGAAGATACCTTTAAAGTCATCGGCATCGCCCGCCATGGCGATGACGTGGTAACCCACCTTGATCGCCTCCAGGGTATGCCACGGGTTGGGCAGCAGGAACTCGGGGGTACGGGCGCGGAATTTACGTTCGTAGTCCTGGTAATCGCGCGAGGCTTCCAGCACGAAGTCGGCTTCGGGAATATTGGCGTTCAGATAATCCACCAGGGGCTGATAGGCCTCGACCAGTTTCTTCGGATTATGCAGCGGATGAATGGCGAGGTGATAGTGCGGTCGATCCGCGTCAACGGGCGCACTGCTGTACTGGGGACCCGCGGACGGGGGCGGTTCGGAATCGCACGCAGCGATGGCGAACGCTGTCACCAGAAGGCCCAGAAAGAGGCGTATTGTTCTCATCTAGCACTCCTTTTTAAAACACGCAGGCACTATAGCGATCCTGATGGCTCTTTACTTTAGCGCCTCAAGGATCGCCGGGTAGTCCAGGCTTTCGGCGATTTTCGATAAACTCTTCGCCAGTTCGGCGTCCTGCCCGGCGATGCGCCGGATGGCGGCGAAGATGGCGGAGGAATCCAGGCTCTCCAGCGCCTCCCGAAGCTCCTCGCGCATGGCCTCAGGCAGGGCGGCCAACCGTTCCGCTTCCAGTTGCCACCCGATCCGCTCGCTATCCGTTTCCGCATAGACAAACCGCAGATCCAACTGCCGCGCCATGGCGTCGTAGATCTCGTTGATGCGATAGGGCTTGCGAACAACATCGTCCATGCCGGCCGCGATCATCTTCTTACGCTCCTCCTTGAAGGCCGAGGCGGTAACCGCGACGATCTTCACCTGCTCGCCGCCGGGTAGCTGGCGGATACGTCGTGTCGCCTCCTCGCCGTCCATCACCGGCATACGCCGGTCCATCCAGATCAGATCGGGCCGCCACGTACCGAACAGGGTTACGCACTCCTCGCCGTTGTTGGCGGTTTTCACATCCATGCCGATGTCAGTCATCAGTTTACGCAGCAGCAACTGGTTTTCATGCTGGTCTTCGGCGATCAGAATGCGCCTGGAAGCCTGGCCGGGTTGCAGGCCCATCACCTCACCATGGGACTCGCTTGCGAGACGCGCCACCGCGTCCTCATCCGCCTTATCCAGCGGCAGCACGACCTTAAACAGCGTCCCCTTGCCTTCTGTGCTGGTTACCGAGATCCGGCCATCCATCAACTGCACGAACTGGTGCACGATGGAGAGACCCAGCCCGGTACCACCCTGTGTCTCGCCCGAAGCCAGCTGCACAAAGGGCTTGAACAGGTGTTGCTGGTCCGCCGCGCTGATCCCCTGCCCGGTATCCTCGACCTCTATCACCAGGTAGCGATCCTTCTTCATGGTCCCCAAACGGATGGTCACGCCGCCGGTGTCGGTAAACTTTACGGCATTGCTTACCAGATTGACCAGGATCTGCCGCAGCCGCGCCTCGTCGCCCTGGATGTAGCGAGGGAATTCCGATGCCTGATCCAACGTCAGTTGCAGTCCCTTCTGCTGCGCCCGCAATCGCATCAAGTCGCTGACCTCGCGCACCAGCATGTGCAGATCGAAGGTGGTGATCTCCAGCTGCACCTTGCCGGCCTCAATCTTGGCGATCTCCAACACGTCGTTGATCAGTCTAAGCAAGTGCTTGCCGCTGTTGTTGATGATCTCCAGGGTTTCATGCTGGCTGGGATTCAGGGCCTGATCCCCGCGCATCAGCTGGGAGAAGCCGAGGATGGCGTTGAGCGGGGTGCGCAGTTCGTGGCTCATATTGGCGAGAAACGTACTCTTCGCCATGTTGGCGGCTTCGGCCGCATCGCGCGCCAACCGCAACTCTTCGGTGCGCTCCTGTACCACCTCTTCCAGATGGTGATGATAGTGCGCCAATTCCTGCTCGGCCCGTTTGCGCTCGCCTATCTCCCAGGCCAGATCAGCTATCTGTGAAACCGCTCCGATATCTTCCTCTGTATACGCGGCGGGCTTGTTCCCTATCCCGAGCAGGGCCACGATCTTTTCCCCGCGAAATACCGGCGTCACCAGTTCCCGGATCACTTCCGCGTGACCTTCCGGCATCCCTTTGCGATGAGAGAGAGAGGCGTAGTCATTATGAATGACGGCCCTTTGCTCGCGCACGCAGTCCACCCACACACCGGCCTCTGCAATGGGATAATGCATATGATGTCCTGCCGCTTTGCAAAATTGCGCCTTGGTTCGAGTTGACCATGCCTGCAGCGAAATGTTTTTCTGATCCGCATCCAAATAATGATAGAACCCGACAAGGCTGCCGGTCAGCATCTCAGCCTGGTTGATGGCTTCTTCCAGCAGCTCCTCCAGTGAGTGGGTGGAGGCGAATTGAATCAGGTGCAAGCGTGCGGTATTGACGGCCTCATTGCGTTTGCGTTCGGTGATGTCGGTAAACATTGCAAAGGAGCCGTTAAAATGCCGATACTCGTCAAAGATGGGCGTGGCAGAACCGAGGGTCCAGATTGCCTGCCCATCCTTACGCTGAAAACGCCGCTCGTAGCTCTCTGATACGCCCTTGCGCCGGGCCTGCATCTTTTTCTTGTGATCGGGGACATCCGGATCGAACATAAAGGCGTCCATGGGCCGGCCGATGATCTCATCGGCCTCATAACCGAGCAGTTCCGCCATGCGGGCATTTACCATGGTGGTTGCCATGTCGGGACCCAGCACCCAAATCCCCTCCCGGGCGGTAGCGACGATCTGACGATGCTCCGCCTCGCTTTTCCGCAACGCCTCCTCGGCCTGCTTGCGCTCGGTGATATCGATATTGGTGCCGATCATGCGCAGCGGTTTGCCATCCTGGTCATGCATCGTTTTCGACTCCGCCTTAATGTGGCGGATGGAGCCGTCCGGCCTGACGATACGGAACTCGGGTGCATATTCGCGTTCACCGCGCAAGGCGGCCTGAATCTCGCCTTCCGCGTACGCCCTGTCCTGGGGATGAATGGTTTGCGCCCATGCGTCGTACGCTCCGCCAAAATCACCGCTTTGAATACCGTACAGCTTGTACATCGACTCATCCCAGAGCAGCTCGTTGTTGACCACATCCCAGTCCCATATGCCGATTTGTGCGGCATGTATGGCCAGTTGCAGCCGTTCGGATGAAAGGCGCAGCGCCTCTTCGGCCTGTCTGCGGTCGGTGATATCCATCAGATTTCCGACCACCCGCACCACTTTGCCGTCTTTAAAAATCGGCTGCGCCGTGGTGCGTATCCACAGCGGCCTGCCTTTACAGGTGGTAAATGGAAGTTCCAGATCGTAGGGTTCACCCTGCTCGCAGGCGCGTTGAAATGCGTCTCTGATAATCTGCCTGTCTTGCGGGCGGTAGCAGGCCATACTCTCCTTGATGTGATCAATGCCGGGATCGTTGGGCAATTCATGGATGCGATAGAGTTCTTCCGTCCAGAATTGCCTGCCCGATTGGACCTCGATTTCCCAGCCTCCTACTTTGGATAGGCGCTGTGCATTATTGAGCAAAGTCTCGCTGTTCTTCAGGTGCGCCAGGGTCTCTTCCAGCCGTTGGGCCAGCTCGTTGAATCCATCCATCAGGATGGCGATTTCGTCGCCGCCATCCTGGGCTTGCGCACGAACCGTATAATCCCCCTCCGAAAAACTGCGGAAGATTGTGACCAGTTTATTGAGCCGCCTGATAATCGTCAGGTTGAGCAGCCAGGAGAGTATGGCGGCGGTAAGCAAGATCGTCCCCAGCGAACCGGCCGCGAACAAAATGGCGATCGTTCTCTTCTCCGCTTCCGATACCTGCGTTCCCACCTTTAAATAGAGGTAGCCGGTGAGCTTGCCGTCGGGCAGCAGGGGTGAAAGGAATGTCAGGAAGGTTCCGGTACGATCTTGAAACGGGGTGATCAGAGTGGGGGTATCAGCGGAAATGGCTATCGACTCTGAGTTGGGAAATCGCAGCCCATTAACCTCATCCAGATGCGAATCCAGCACGGCGGGATCGGATGAGAAATAGACAATGCCATCCAGGCCGACCACAAGCCCTTTATTGTAAGGTGCGCGCAGCAACCCCTCCATCGTGCCCCTGTCGCTGACCGCATCAAAACTCAGATCGCCGCGGCTCATCAACAAGCTGGGGATGGAAAGCCTGGCGATAATCGCATTATCAATCTTCTGACTGAATTGGTGCGTGTAATAGACACCGACCGCCGTGAGGATCAACAATTCAACCGTTATCACCAGCAGGGTGACCTTGAAGCGGAGGCTTTTGCTGAAACGGTTCATGGTTCGGTCTTTATCTCATGTTAGCCAGTATCGAATCCCGCGCCTGGCCGGCGGTGATTTTTCCTTCCAGCAGTTGCCACAGCAGATCGACGATCTGTTTTTGCAACAGGCTGTTGTCGGCACCCAACAGGTAGGCGGCATTGAAGGAGTACTGCATGCGGTCTTGATACTTCTCCGACAGGGTCCGCTGATAGACCTCATATACATCGCCGCCCACGGTGGCCTTGGAAAAATCGCCGGCAATACCAGTAGGTGTTTTCGTGTACTGCACCCACTTTTCCGCGACTCTGGGGGTCGACATGGACATCACCAGGCGGATCGCATCATCGCGGCGTGGCGAGTCCTTCATTACCGCCCAGGTGGTGATGACACCACCCAGGCCGTAATTGACGGGTTTGAAAACCGGCAGTTCCGTCGGCACCATCTTGGAGGATTTTGGGATGTCGATGTCACGCCAACGGCTGTACATCCAGGTGCCGCTGATATAAAAGAGCGCCCCATCGTTCAGCGGCACATCGCGGGTTAGAAACCAGGCATTGGTGGCATAGGAGGGGATCAGCGGCCGGTACTTGCCGAGTTCCTCGAAGGCCTGAAAGCCTTTATACATCGCCTCCAGCTTTTGCGGACTGCTCTGCTCGGCCGCACTCAGGGTGTAATCGGCGAGCCAGGATTTGACCAGATTCTGGAACAGCGCCTCCATAGAGGGCAGATCATAGGCGTCAAAGAAAATGGGGATTTTGTCTTTGGCGCTCCGGTTGTAGCGGGCGGCGGCTTTGACATAGCCCAGCAGGTCCTCGAAGGTCATGCCGAACGCTTTAGGCTGGATACCGATTTTCGCCGCCAGATCCCGGTTGTAATAGAGTGCGTAATAATAGCCTTCGATATAGGGGCCGACGAGAATCCCGCCGGTCTGGTTGCGATAGGCGGGGTCTTCGATGATAAAGGGCTTCTGGCTCTGGACAAACCCTGGGACCTGTTCGAAATTGACCAGATGCTTGCGCCCCCAGTAGGGATCGTTCAGTTCCTCGGCCACGAACTGGTAGATATGGTTGTCCATCCATACGATGTCCCAGTCAAATCTTTTTTGTTTGATCATATCGACGATCAGACGGGCGACGGCAACCTTGTCGTTGGTGCCGAGGATCTGCTCGGGAAACTGCAGGTTGACCCGGGTATCCTGATTGCGGAAGGCAAAGTCACGCTTGATTTCTAACACCAGATCATAACGCCGGTCGGCCTTGTACCAATGCCCCATCCAGTTGATGGTCTTCCGCTTTCCGTCAGTTGCCGTCTGCACGGGTTCTGCCACACCCGCCGATACCGTCAGCAACAGGCTGCCGATTAGAGCAGTGGCTGCCGCAAGGCCTAGCTGTTGCAAGGCACCGCGCCTACGTCGATCAAAGCTGGTGTGCATAAACTACCTCCTATGGAATATGCGCGGCATCATCAAGCGCCTGAAGGATCGCGGGGTAGTCCAGACTTTCAACGATCCTTGTCAAACTCTTCTCCAGCTCGGGATCATGTTCGCCAATATGCTGAAGTGCTTGCGCTATGGCATTGACCTCCAGACTTTCCACTGCCTCCCGAAGCTCCACGCGCAACGCTTCTGGCAGATCCGCCAATCTTTCCGGGTCCAGCTTCTCGGCCGGAGATTCCATTTCAGTTTCCGCGTAGAGGAAACGTAACCCCAACTGCTTGGCCATACTGTCGTAGATCTCACTAAAACGATAAGGCTTGCGCACCACCCCATCCATGCCGGCGGCAATCATCCTGGCATGCTCTTCCTTGAATGCCGAGGCGGTGACAGCGATGATCTTCACCTGGTCGCCGCCGGGCAGCTTGCGAATGCGCCTTGTGGCTTCTTCGCCGCCCATAACCGGCATACGCCGGTCCATCCAGATCAGGTCCGGCTTCCATTTCTTGAACAGTTCTATACAGGCCTCGCCATTGTCGGCAACCTGCACATCCTGACCCAGATCGACCATGAGCTTCCTCAGCAACAACTGATTGTCATGCTGATCTTCCACGATGAGGATGCGATAAACAGGTTGCCCCGGTTGCAAACCGATGATTTCACCACTGACTTCGCTACCCAGACGTTTCACCTCGCTCTCTTCGGCCTCTTCCAGCGGCAGCTCAACCCGGAACACCGCGCCTTTGTCCGCGGTACTCTCCACGCCGACGCTGCCACCCATCAACTGCACGAACTGACGAACGATAGAGAGCCCCAATCCGGTTCCACCGCGCGCCTCACCTGATGTCAGTTGCACAAAGGGCTTAAACAGTCGTTGCTGGTCCTGTTTGCTGATCCCGGGACCGGTATCCTGAACCTCAATCACCAGATGATGACGCGCCCTCTCTTTTACACCCAGGCGGATCGTCACCCCGCCCTGTTCGGTAAACTTGACCGCGTTACTGACCAGATTGACCAGAATCTGGCGCAGCCGCGCCTCGTCGCCCTTGATATAGCGCGGGAATTCCGAGGACTGATCCAGTTCCAGATACAACCCTTTCTGCTTGGCGCGCAGACGCATCATTTCCGTCACCTCACGCACCAGTTCGTGCAGATCAAAGGTGGCGATATCCAGGTGCATCCTGCCGGCCTCGATCTTGGCGATCTCCAGCACATCGTTAATAAGTTTGAGCAGATGCTTGCCGCTGTTATTGATAATGTCGAGGGAGTTTTGCTGACTTGGATCAAGCCCCTCATCACGACGCATCAACTGGGAGAAACCGAGAATGGCGCTCAGCGGTGTACGCAGTTCATGACTCATGTTGGCAAGGAAAGCACTTTTCGCGCTATTGGCGGCCTCGGCTGCATCGCGCGCCAGCCGCAGCTCCTCGGTGCGCTCCCGCACCAGTTCCTCCAGGCTATGGTGGTAACGCTCCAATTCATTCTCGATACGTTTGCGCTCGGCAATCTCCCAGGCCAGATCGGCGACCAGTGAAACCACTTCAACATCTTTTTCCGTATACTCCGCGGGTTTGTTACCGACCCCGAGAATGGCCGCGATTCGGTCACCGCGAAATACCGGCACCACCAGTTCGCGCACCACCTCGGCATGTCCCTCAGGCATCCCCTTGCGATGGGGCAGTGAGGCATAGTCGTTATGGATTACCGTCTTGCGTTCATGCACGCAATCCACCCATACGCCCGCATCGGCTATGGGATAGTGCATCCCCTCTCCTTCCGCCTTACAGAAAACCGCCTTGGTCTGGGTCGACCAGGCTTGCAAGGTCAGATTTTCCTGGTCTTCATCGACAAAATGATAAAAACCGATCCGGCTGCCGGTCAGCTTCTCGGCCTGATTCAGAGTTTCTTCCAACAGATCAGGCAAAGAGTGGTTCAGCGAGAACTGAATCAGGTGCAGGCGTGCCGCATTAACCGCCTCGTTTTGTTTACGCTCGGTGATATCGGTAACCATGGCAAAGGAGCCGTTATAATTCTGCTCTTCGTCATAGATGGGCGTTGCGGAGACAACCACCCAGATCGCCTGCCCATCCTTGCGGCGAAAACTACGCTCGTAGCTCTCGGATAGGCCCAAACGGCGTGCCTGCATCTTTTTCTTATGGTCCGGGATATCCGCCTCGAACATAAAAGCGCCCATGGGCAGGCCGATCATCTCAGCGGCCTCATAACCGAGCAGTTCCGCCATCCGCGCGTTGACCGAGACGGTCATAGCTTCCGTATCCAGCACCCAGATCCCTTCCCTGGCCGTCTCAATGATTTTGCGAAGCTCAGATTCGCTTTCCCGTAGCGCCGCCTCGGCCCGTTTGCGCTCGCTAATATCCTGCACTAAAACGACAAAGTACTCAGCCTGGCCATCATCGTCACGCACGCACCTTGCGGATATTTCGGCATATACAATGGAACCATCTTTGCGTATGAAGCGCTTTTCGAGCGAATACCCTTCCTGCCGGCCGGCGAGCACCTTATCGAATTCGGCAATATCTCCCGCCACGTCATCGGGATGGGTGATTTCCACCCAGGTCAGCCCTTTGAGTTCGTTACGGGAGTAACCGAGAATATCGCAAAGGCGATCGTTGTACTCGAGCCAGCCCTTTTCCAGCGAAGTGATGGCAATGCCAATCAACGGTAACTCAAAATAGCTGCGAAATCGCCTTTCACTCTTACGTAGCGACTGTTCCGCCTGCTTTCGCTCGCTAATATCCTGAAACACCACCACGGCGCCAAGAATCTCCGCACCCTTGGACATGACCGATACCCCCATCCATACGGGAATCTCCCGGCCATCCTTATGTACAAACCGATCTTCAAGTTCCCTTTTCTCGCCATCGTGCAACGCCATGTGAACGGGGCAGTTCTGTACAGAGTTAGTTGCTTCATCTCCATGCGCATGAAACAAGGCGTGACTATCCTTGCCGATGACCTCCTCTTCGCTCAGCCCCAATATGGTTAGCGCCCGCGGATTGATAAAGATGCAGAGCCCCTGCGGGTCGATTCCATAAACACCTTCCGTCAGGCTGGACAGAACCAACTTCTCATTCTCCGCCATCTGCGCCAGCTCATGTAACGAATTGCGGGAGCGTCGCACCATAACCACCAGGCCTAAACTGGCCGCCACGAACAACAGCAACAGCGTCGCCAGGGTAACGATCCACCAGTTATATTGGCGCCAGAGATCCGGCAGCCCGATCTCCGGGGCGCGGTCAAAGGGAGGCAGACGCAAGCGGCGCAGCAGGTTTTCCACCACGTCGTAGTTGGCAGGAACACCAAAACCGAACAGATTCAAGGTGGAGCCTTCCATGATCTCGGGAGGCATCAGAAACAGGGTGGCGGCCAGTTGGCTGGCCAGCGTCTGGTCTATATGGGGCATAACCGCCACCGGCCATTCGGGGTAGAGCCGGGTGGAGAGCATATAGGGGAACCCCGGTGCTTGCTGGCGATTAATCACCTTGAACCGCCCAAGATCTAGCTTGCCTTCCGCGGCCAGAGACTCAAGCATCCCGGCACGAATAAATCCGGCATCGGCACGGCCTTCCAATACCGCGCTTACCACACGATCATGGGGTTGGCCGGTAATCAGCAGGCTGGTTTCCTCAGGCATGGAGATACCCGCCTCCACCAGTTCCAGCGATGGAATCTGATAACCGCCGAACGCCTTCTTCGAAACGACCGCGATTCGCTTCCCGGAAAGGTCGGCTAGCGATGCAATATCGTCCCGGTTGGAAAGGCTAATAATGGCGCTGCCATAGGTATTCAGCCGGTTTTGGCCTTCATGCAGAATCAGTGTCGCCAGTGGCGAGGAAAGCTTGTAGTTATGCTGTAGCAGAATGAACTGGTTCGCCGTGGTAATCACCACATCCACCGCGCGCTGTTCCACCGCGGCGCTGATCTCCGCATGATCGTAGACGGAAAGTTCAACGGGCCACATCAACGCAGACTGAAGATAGTCAGCCACCGGCCGCCATTGCGCGACAACCTGCGGTTTCGGTCGGTAGGCCAATACGCCCAGTTTTAGCGGCTCCCTTGCCTGTTCGGCGGCGACTAGGCAAGGAATCAGCAGCAGGAAAAGAAAGCTGGCGATACGCTTCATCCGTCACCCTTCGCTTGCGTTACGGCACATTCCAACGCGGCAAGAATGGCCGGATAATCGAAATTGCCTGCTAGGTCGTGCAACGCGACGGCAAGCTCAGGACTCTTTTCAGCGATCACATTGATCACCGCCTCAATGCGTTCGCTGTCCAGGCTATCCAGGGCCTCGTGCAGTTCGTT
>JBNKPL010000066.1:0-12718 GCA_050295355.1 Sedimenticolaceae bacterium | reverse complement strand
AAGGCCGTGGATGTGGACCGGCTGGGGATTGGTGAAGGTTTTGTCGCCTGCCTGAAGCGAGGTGGATAGAGTCAGGAGGAGCCATCCGAGGGCAGTGATGGATAGGAGGGTTTTTGACATCCTTGTGTTCTCCCTTGAAGGGCAGGCATTCCGAGTAGCGGAAGCGGTTACTGTTTCAATTAGTCAATTTTGTGGGATTGTAGTTCTACTAGAGCGTTTTATTTTAATCTCCCTCACCCCAACCCTCTCCCTCAGGGAGAGGGGGAAAGGCGCTAGAGACCAATAAAATCATGGCGTTAGCTTTTAGATCCCCTCACCCTAACCCTCTCCCTGAGGGAGAGGGGATGAAGTCGGGTAGCTGGGGCGCGGCATTCTGTGACATCTGGTTTTGAGACGGTCCGGGCCAAGGGATACCCATCCCGCGCCCGTTTCTGCTATTCTCGCTCTTCTCTCCGCCCGCCGTGGATCGGCGGTAACGGGTCAAATTCATTTCATCGTGACAGACGGACCATGGGCCGAATCATCTGCATCGCAAATCAGAAGGGGGGTGTGGGCAAGACCACCACCGCCATCAATCTGGCCGCCTCGGTTGCCGCCAACGGCAAGCGCGTGCTGCTGGTGGATCTCGATCCCCAGGGCAACGCCACCATGGGCAGCGGGGTGGACAAGTATCAGCTGAAGAAATCCAGTTGTGATGTGCTGCTCGGGCAGGCCCAGATCGCGGAGAGCGTCGTCAAGGCGCCGGGCGCGGGCTACGATGTGCTGCCGACCAATTCCGATCTCACCGCGGCGGAGGTGGAGCTGATGGGCGCCGCCCTGCGCGAAAAGCGCCTGAGCCTGGCGTTGGTGCCGGCGAAAGAGCGCTACGACTATATATTTATAGACTGCCCCCCTTCGCTCAACATGTTGACGGTCAACGCCCTGGTGGCCGCGGACGGGGTGCTGATCCCGCTGCAGTGCGAGTACTACGCCCTGGAGGGGCTGACCGCCCTGCTGGACACCATTCAGCAGATCCAGGGCAGCCGCAACGCCAAACTCCAGGTGGACGGCATCCTGCGCACCATGCACGATCCGCGCAATAACCTGGCCAATGACGTTTCGGCCCAGCTTTTGAGCCATTTCAAAGATCTGGTCTTCAACACCGTGATCCCGCGCAATGTGCGGGTGGCGGAGGCCCCGAGCCACGGCCTGCCGGTCATGATGTACGACAAGACGTCCCGGGGGGCCATCTCCTATTCGGCCCTGGCCGGGGAATTCATTCGGCGCAATGAGAAGCAGCGCGCCCTGTCCGCTTAAGGCGCCCGGCCATGGGCTCCGTAAAATTTTCAGGATGCAGTGATGTCAGCAGCTAAACGACGTGGTTTGGGGCGCGGCCTCGACGCCCTTCTGGGGGACATGAGTACCGAAGCCGGCGCCGCCGAAGAGGCCGGGACCGGCAAGGCGGCGAAACTCGATACCCTTCCCGTGGACCTGATCCAGCGCGGTAAATATCAGCCGCGGCGCGATTTTAACGCCGAGAGTCTGCAGGAGCTGGCCGACTCCATCGCCGCCCAGGGTGTGGTGCAGCCCATCGTGGTGCGCCCCATTTCCGAGGACCGCTACGAGATCATCGCGGGCGAGCGGCGCTGGCGCGCGGCCCAGCAGGCGGGGCTGGACGAGATCCCCGTGGTGGTGCGGGATGTGCCGGACCAGACCGCCATGGCCATGGCCCTGATCGAGAATATCCAGCGCGACGACCTCAACCCCCTGGAGGAGGCCAACGCGCTGTATCGGCTGCTGAACGAATTCGAACTGACCCACCAGGAGGTGGCGCAGGCGGTGGGCAAGTCCCGCACCACGGTCACCAATCTGCTGCGGCTTCTGGACCTGAATGAAGATGTGAAGACCCTTGTGGACGAGCGCCGTCTGGAGATGGGCCACGCACGGGCGCTTTTGGGGCTGAAAGGGGCGGAACAGAGCAGCGCCGCCCGGCAGGTGGTGAGCCGCGGGTTGTCGGTGCGCGAGACCGAGAAACTGGTCCGCCGCCTGCAGAACGGGGAAGAGACACCCAGGGCCGGGAAGAAAACGCCGGAGGTGGATGCCGATATACGGCGGCTGCAGGACGACCTCTCCGGGAAGCTGGGGGCCAAGGTATTGCTCGAGCAGGGAAAAGGGGGCAAAGGAAAGCTGGTGATCGCCTATAATAGCCTTGATGAGCTGGAGGGGATTCTGGAGCACATTCGATAGACGGGCCATCTGCATTAGTGTTTTCTAATAGACACCATTGAAAAAAGCATGGGCTTTTGCAGTAAACCCAATATTAAGCATTAAGGAATTAATACAAAACTTATTGACCTATCGTTTGATCTTATGCCGGTATCGGGTTACACTCCGCGCCGAATTTTTTCAGTATTTCAACGGTTTCTGGGGGTTCCAGGGTGTATTTGACCAGTAGAATCGATGCCATGCAGATGGTGCTGGCGCAGCTACTGGTAACGCTGATCCTCTCATTTTTGCTCCTGGCCCTGGGATGGGCCTGGTCCTACTCCGCCCTGATGGGCGGCGCCATTGTCACGCTGACCACGGCACTGTCTGCCATTAAGGTATTCGCGCCCTACCGGGCGCAGCAGCCCGCGCAGGTCCTCGGCCGGTTGTACGGCGCGGAGATGCAGAAAATCGTTTTGACGGCCTGCCTGTTTGGTATTGCCGTCAGCACCGTCACGGACGTGAACATTGTGGCGATGTTCGGAACCTATTTTGTTGTTCAGTGGGTGCCCTTCCTGTACGGGCACTTTTTCGTAGATTGACCCTGTAGCTTTTTGGATTGACATGTCTGCCGACACCCTGACCGCTGGTGAATACATAAAACACCACCTGACCAACCTGACCTTCGGGCAGTTTCCGGACGGTCACTGGGGTATGGCTCACAATGCGGCCGAGGCCAAGGCCATGGGCTTCATGGCCATCCATGTGGACACCATGTTCTGGTCCCTGGTCACGGGCCTGTTCTTCCTGATCCTCTTCCGCCGGGTGGCGGTGAAGGCCACCGCCGGGGCGCCTGGGCGGCTGCAGTCTTTCGTCGAGGTTGTGGTCGAGTTCATCAACGAAAACGTCAGCAGCACCTTTTACGGCAAGAATCCCCTGATCGCGCCGCTGGCGCTGACCGTGTTCGTGTGGATCTTCCTGCAGAACTTCATGGACCTGCTCCCCGTGGATCTGATCCCTTATTTTCTCGGCTACAACGAATACGGCCTGGGCCTGGTGCATTTCCAGAAGGTGGTGCCCTCCACCGATCCCAACGCCACCTTCGGCATGGCCATCGGCGTGTTCCTGCTGGTGCTGTTTTACAGCATCAAGATCAAGGGCATCGGCGGTTTTACCGGGGAACTGACCCTGCATCCGTTCCACGCCGAGAACAAGATCGTTCAGGCGCTTTTCATCCCGGTCAACTTCGTACTCGAATTCGTCAGCCTGATCGCCAAGCCGGTCTCGCTGGCGCTACGACTCTTCGGCAACATGTACGCCGGGGAGATGATCTTTATCCTGATCGCAATTCTTTACAACGCCGGCTGGGCTCTGGGCCTGTTCGGCGGCGTGCTGCAGTTGGGCTGGGCGATCTTCCATATCCTGATCATCACTTTGCAGGCCTTCATCTTTATGGTGCTGACCATTGTGTATCTGGATATGGCGCATCGCGAACACTGATTTTTATTTGTATTTAACGCATCACTCTACGGGAGAGGAAAATGGAAAACGCATTGCTGTACATTGCCGGCGCTATGATGATGGGCTTTGGCGCGCTCGGGGCAGCTATCGGTATCGGGGTTCTGGGCGGACGCTTCATCGAAGGCGCCGCACGCCAGCCTGAGCTGATCCCTGTTCTGCGTACCCAGTTCTTCATCGTTATGGGTCTGGTTGACGCCGTACCCATGATCGCGGTGGGTCTGGCCATGTACGTACTGTTCGCCGTCGCCGGCTAAACCGAACCGGAAGCCAAGCGCCGCGGGTTTGCGCCGGTCCGCCGGGGGCAAACGATTTTCGCGGGGCGATTCCAGGCCGAGTAGGCTGAAAACGGGATTTATACGGTATGAATATCAATCTGACACTCATAGCCCAGCTGCTATCTTTCGCTGTGTTCGTCTGGTTCACGATGAAGTTCGTCTGGAACCCGATCATCAAGGCGCTGGATGAGCGCAAGACAGAGATCGCCAACGGCCTGGCCGCGGCGGAACGGGGCCAGCACGAGCAGGAGCTGGCGCAGGAGCGGGCCAAAGAGGTGTTGCACGACGCCAAGGCCCAGGCCGCCGATATCGTCAGTCAGGCCCAGGCGCGCGCCGCCGAGATCCTGGACGGCGCCAAGGTGGATGCCCGCGCCGAGGGTGAGCGCATCGTCAGCGCCGCCCGCGCCGAGGTGGATCAGGAGGTCAACCGGGCCCGCGAGCATCTGCGGGAACGGGTTGCGGAACTGGCGCTGGCCGGGGCCGAGAAGATCCTGCAGAAAGAGATCGACGCCAAGGCCCACAGCGATATCGTAGATTCGCTGGCCAGGCAGATCTGACGGGGCGGCCATGTCAGGAGAAGCCATAACGGTCGCACGCCCCTACGCGGAAGCGGTATTCCGCAAGGCGGAAGAGGACGGGAACCTCGACGCCTGGTCGGAGATGCTCTCTTTGCTGGCGGCGTTGGTGGAAGATCCCGTGCTGGCCGGCGTCATCGCCAACCCCCTGTATGTGCGGGGACAGCTGGTGCAACTGATTCTGGATATCACGGGCGAGCGCCTTTCCGCGGAGGGCGGCAATCTGGCCCGTCTGCTGGCGGAAAACGGGCGTCTGCCGGTGCTGCCGGAAATCCACGCCCTGTATGAAGAGCTCAAGGCCGAGAGCCTGCGCACCCTGAATGTGACCGTGCGTAGCGCCTATGAGCTGGCTTCCAAACAGGAGCAGGATCTGGCCGCCGCCCTGAGCGAGAAACTGGGCCGCAAGGTAACAATCATCAGTGAACAGGATCCGGAGCTGATCGGCGGTGTCCACATCCGCGCCGGCGACCTGGTCATCGACGGGTCCGTCAAAGGCCGATTACAACAATTGGCAAACGAATTGGGAATTTAAGCGAGAAGCCACCATGCAACTCAATCCATCCGAGATCAGCGATCTCATCAAAAGCCGAATCGAAGCATTCGAACTCAAGGCGGAAGCCCGTAACGAAGGCTCCATTATCAGCCTGACCGACGGCATCGTCCGTATCCACGGTCTGGAAGACGCCATGTCCTACGAGATGCTGGAGTTTCCCGGCAACACCTACGGCCTGGCCCTGAACCTGGAGCGCGACTCCGTGGGCGCCGTGGTGCTGGGGGAATACAAGCACCTCACCGAAGGCGACTCGGTAAAATGCACCGGCCGCGTGCTGGAGGTGCCAGTGGGCGAAGCCCTGCTCGGCCGCGTGGTGGACTCCCTGGGTAACCCTATGGACGGCAAAGGTCCCATCGAAGCCAGCGAGACCTCGCCCATCGAGAAGGTTGCGCCCGGGGTGATCACCCGTAAGTCGGTGGACCAGCCGGTACAGACCGGGCTCAAGGCCATCGACGCCATGGTGCCCATCGGCCGCGGCCAGCGCGAGCTGATCATCGGCGACCGCCAGACCGGCAAGACCGCCATCGCCATCGACGCCATCATCAATCAGAAGGGCACGGGCGTTAAGTGCATCTACGTGGCGGTGGGCCAGAAGAACTCCTCCATCGCCGGTATCGTGCGCAAGCTGGAAGAGCACGGCGCCATGGAGCACACCATCATCGTCGCCGCCCCGGCGGCCGAGTCGGCGGCCATGCAGTACATCGCCCCCTATGCCGGCTGCACCATGGGTGAATATTTCCGCGACCGGGGCGAAGACGCCCTGATCATTTACGATGACCTGACCAAGCAGGCCTGGGCCTACCGTCAGGTGTCCCTGCTGCTGCGCCGTCCGCCCGGCCGTGAAGCCTATCCGGGTGACGTGTTCTATCTTCACTCCCGCCTGCTGGAACGCGCCGCGCGGGTGAACGAGAAGTATGTAGAAGAGATGACCGGCGGCAAGGTGACCGGCAAGACCGGCTCCCTGACCGCGCTGCCGATCATTGAGACCCAGGCGGGTGACGTGTCGGCCTTCGTGCCCACCAACGTGATCTCCATTACCGACGGCCAGATCTTCCTGGAGTCGGACCTGTTCAACGCCAACATCCGTCCGGCCATCAACGCCGGTCTCTCGGTTTCCCGTGTGGGCGGCGCCGCGCAGACCAAGATCATCAAAAAGCTGGGCGGCGGTGTGCGTCTGGCCCTGGCCCAGTTCCGCGAACTGGCGGCCTTCTCCCAGTTCGCCTCCGACCTGGATGAGGCCACCCGCAAGCAGCTGGCGCGCGGGGAGCGTGTTACCGAACTGATGAAACAGCACCAGTACTCGCCGCTGAGCGTGGGCGAGATGGCGGTCTCCCTGTTTGCGGCCAACGAAGGCTACCTGGATGACGTGGCCGTCAATAAGGTGGTGGATTTCGAAGCGGCCCTGCACGGCTACATCCGCAGCAGGCGCAGCGATCTGCTGGAGCAGATCAACGCAAGCGGCGACTACAACGACGAGATCGAACAGGCGTTGCATGAAGCCCTCAAGGACTTCAAGGCCAACAACGCCTATTGATTGCCTCCTTCGGGATATTGAGTTAGCAAGCACGGGACCAAAAGATGGCAGGCGCTAAAGAGATCCGCACCAAGATCGCGAGCATCAAGAGCACGCAGAAGATCACCAGTGCCATGGAGATGGTGGCGGCGAGCAAGATGCGCAAGGCGCAGGATCGCATGGGCGCGGCGCGTCCCTATGCCGACAAGATGCGCAACGTGATCGCCCATCTCTCCAACGCTCATCCCGAATACCGTCATCCGTTCATGGAGATTCATTCGGAATCGAAACGGGACGGCTACATCGTGATCTCTTCCGACCGCGGTCTGTGCGGCGGCCTGAACAACAACCTGTTCCGCCTGCTGGTGAAGCAGATCAAGTCGCGGCATGAGGAGCAGGGAACCCAGGCCGATTTTTGCGCCATCGGCAGCAAGGCGATCGGCTTCTTCCGCCGTTTCGGCGGCGGCCTGATGGCGCAGAACAACCACCTTGGCGACAACCCCCGCATCCATGATCTGATCGGGACCGTCAAGGTGATGCTGGACGCCTATGAGCAGGGCAAGGTGGACCGGGTGTTTATCGCCTACAACAACTTCGTCAACACCATGACCCAGAAGCCGGTGATCGAGCAGCTGATACCGATCCCCCACCACCCCAGCGACGAGCAGCCGCGCCACTGGGACTATATCTACGAGCCGGACTCCAAAGAGGTGCTGGACGCCCTGCTGGTTCGTTATGTGGAGTCGCTGGTGTATCAGTCGGTGGTGGAAAACGGCGCCTGCGAACAGTCGGCGCGCATGGTGGCCATGAAGGCGGCCACCGATAACGCGGGCGATCTGATCGACGAGTTGCAGCTGGTCTACAACAAGGCGCGTCAGGCGGCCATTACCCAGGAGATCTCGGAGATCGTGGGCGGCGCGGCCGCGGTATAAAGGTTTATTTTCAGGTAGCGGCGGCACGCCGCTAGCGCAAAAGGTTTAGTGTAAGAGGAACCAGAAATGAGTTCGGGAAAAGTGGTTGAAATCATCGGCGCCGTTGTGGACGTTCAGTTCCCCAAGGGAGCCATGCCGAAGGTGTATGACGCCCTCAAGATCGAAGAGGCCGGTGTTACGCTGGAAGTGCAGCAGCAGCTGGGCGACGGCGTGGCGCGCACCATCGCCATGGGCTCCACCGACGGCCTCAAGCGGGGTCTGAAGGTGGAAAACACCGGCGCCCCCATTTCAGTCCCGGTAGGCACCGCCACCCTGGGCCGCATCATGGACGTGCTGGGCGAACCCGTGGACAACCGCGGACCGGTGGGCGCGGAGCAGAGCATGCCCATTCACCGTTCCCCGCCCGCCTTTGAGGATCAGGCCTCCAGTACCGAGATCCTGGAGACCGGCATCAAGGTGATCGACCTCATCATGCCCATCGCCAAGGGCGGCAAGATCGGCCTGTTCGGCGGCGCCGGCGTGGGCAAGACCGTTACCCTGATGGAGCTGATCCGTAACATCGCCGTGGAGCACTCCGGTTTCTCCGTGTTCGCCGGCGTGGGTGAGCGTACCCGTGAAGGCAACGACTTCTACCACGAAATGCAGGAAGGCGGCGTGCTGGACAAGGTGGCGCTGGTGTACGGCCAGATGAACGAGCCGCCCGGCAACCGTCTGCGCGTGGCCCTGACCGGCCTGACCATGGCCGAGTTCTTCCGCGACGAAGGGCGCGACGTGCTGATGTTCATCGACAACATCTATCGTTATACCCTGGCGGGAACCGAGGTGTCCGCGCTGTTGGGCCGTATGCCCTCCGCGGTGGGCTACCAGCCGACCCTGGCGGAAGAGATGGGTGTGCTGCAGGAGCGTATTACCTCCACCAAGACCGGCTCCATCACCTCCTTCCAGGCGGTATATGTGCCGGCGGACGACCTGACCGACCCCTCCCCCGCCACCACCTTCGCGCATCTGGACGCCACCCTGGTGCTGTCCCGTCAGATCGCCGAACTGGGCATCTACCCCGCGGTGGACCCGCTGGACTCCACCTCCCGAATTCTCGACCCCAATGTGGTGGGCAAGGAGCACTACGAGGTGGCGCGCAAGGTGCAGGGCACCCTGCAGCGCTACAAGGAGCTGAAGGACATCATCGCCATCCTGGGTATGGACGAGCTGTCGGAAGAGGACAAGCTGACCGTATCCCGGGCGCGCAAGATCCAGCGCTTCCTCTCCCAGCCCTTCTTCGTGGCGGAAGTATTTACCGGCACCCCCGGCGTGTATGTCTCCCTCAAGGACACCATCCGTGGCTTCAAGGCCATCGTGGAAGGGGAGTACGACCATCTGACGGAGCAGGCCTTCTATATGGTCGGCACCATCGAAGAGGCGGTGGAGAAGGGAACCCACTAAGGGCTACCGGAGTATAATCAGATGGCCATGACGATCCATGTCGATATCGTAAGTGCGGAAGGCGCAATCTATTCCGGACTGGCGGAAATGGTCTTTGCCCCGGCGGAGATGGGCGAGGTGGGCATCGCGCCCCGTCATACTCAGTTGGTGACCCGCCTCAAGCCCGGCGCCGTCCGGGTCAAGGTGAAGGAAGGCGAGGAAGAGCTGAGTTTCTACGTCTCCGGCGGCATGCTGGAAGTGCAGCCCGATGTGGTGACCATACTGGCCGATACCGCCATCCGCGCCGCCGACCTGGACGAATCGGCGGCCCTGGAGGCGAAGCAGCGGGCGGAAGACGTGCTCGCCGGCAAGCAGGCCGAGTTCGAATACGCCAAGGCGCAGGCGGAGCTGGCGGAAGCGGTGGCCCAGCTGCGCGCCATCGAAAAGCTGCGCAAGATGCGGGGCGGCTGACGCCCCGCCCTTTCCACGGGCCGCCCATGCCGGTCCATCCCTCCCGAACCCCCTTCGGTAGAACCGGCCCGCTCGGTTATACTGGGAATCTCAGTGCAACAGAGCGCAGTCCCGCCGGATCAGCCGGGGCCTGCGTACGATAAGAACGAGGAACATCAATGAAGTTAGGCGTGGTCATCCTTGCCGCCGGACAGGGGACGCGAATGCGTTCGAACCTGCCCAAGGTGTTGCACCGCCTCGCCGGCCGGCCGCTGCTGCAACATGTGATTAGCACCGCCCGGCAACTGGCGCCGGAGCGGATCGTGGTGGTCTATGGCCATGGCGGCGAACAGGTGCGGGCGGCGCATCCCGATCCGGATTTGATCTGGGTGGAGCAGGCCCGGCAGTTGGGCACCGGCCATGCGGTGGAACAGGCGCTGCCCGAGCTGCAGGCCATGGACCGGGTGCTGGTGCTGTACGGGGACGTGCCTCTGATCAGCGCGGCCACCCTCTCTTCCCTGCTTGAAGCGGGTAGCGGAACCGAGCTGGCGCTGCTGACCGCGGAGTTCAGCAACCCCAATGGCTATGGCCGGATTGTCCGAGACGGCGAGGGCGCCGTGCTGCGCATCGTGGAGCAGAAGGACGCCAGCGCCGAACAGCTCTTCATCCGGGAGATCAACACCGGTTTTCTGGTGGTGGACAGGGTCAAGCTCAGCGCCTGGATCGAGCGGCTGGAGAACCGCAACGCCCAGGGTGAGTTCTATCTCACCGATATCGTGGAGATGGCCGTGGCCGGGGGGGTGGAGGTGCGCACCGCATCCACCGGGGATGCGCACGAGGTGACCGGCGTAAACGACCGGCAGCAGCTCGCCTGTCTGGAACGTGAGTACCAGCAGCGGCAGGCCCGGCGGTTGATGCTGGACGGGGTTACCCTGCATGATCCGGCGCGGTTCGATCTGCGCGGCGAACTGACGGCGGGCCGGGATGTGGAGATCGACGTCAATGTCATCCTCGAAGGCGAGGTAAGACTGGGCGACGGGGTGCGCATCGGCGCCAACAGCGTGGTGCGCAACTGCCGCGTGGGGGCCGGGACCTATATCCGCGAGAACTGCGTCCTGGATGATGCGGTCATTGGAGAGCAGTGCATCATCGGCCCCTTTGCCAGAATCAGGCCGGAAACGGAGCTGAAAAAGGCGGCTCGTGTCGGTAACTTCGTCGAAATCAAGAAATCGACCATCGGTGAGGGGAGCAAGGTCAACCACCTGAGCTATGTGGGGGACACCCTCATGGGGGCAACCGTAAACGTGGGCGCCGGGACCATCACCTGTAATTATGACGGCGCCAATAAACACCGTACAATCATCGGCGATAACGTTTTCATCGGCTCCGATACCCAGCTGGTGGCGCCGGTGGAGGTGAAGGCGGGGGCCACCATCGGCGCGGGCTCCACCATCACCAAGGACGCCCCGGCGGACACCCTGACCCTCAGCCGCGCCAAACAGGTGTCCCTGAAAAGCTGGTCGCGGCCGGTAAAAAAGAAGAAGGATTAGACGGCCGATAGACGCCCAATCATTGACCTGACGGGATTAGAAAATCATGTGTGGAATCGTAGGCGCCATCGCCCAGCGGGATATCACCCCCATCCTCATTGACGGCCTGAAGCGGCTGGAGTATCGCGGCTACGATTCCGCCGGAATCGCCATCCGTAAATCCAGCGGTGAGCTGTGCCGTGTCCGTTCCGTGGGCAAGGTGTCCGTCCTGGAGGAGATGATCGCCAGCAGACCGGTCCAGGGAGAGATCGGCATCGCCCATACCCGCTGGGCCACCCATGGCATGCCGGCGGAGCGCAACGCCCACCCCCACATGAGCGGCGAGCGGGTCGCCATCGTCCATAACGGTATTATCGAAAATCACGCCGAGCTGCGGGCGCAGCTGGAGGCGAAGGGCTATCGCTTTACTTCCGAGACCGACACCGAGGTGATCGCCCACCTGCTGGATAGCGTGCTGGCGTCCGAACCGGACCTGCTCAGCGCCGTCCGTATCGCCACCGCGCAGCTGGTGGGCGCCTTCGCCCTGGCGGTGATGTGTCCCAACCACCCAGACCAGTTGGTGGTGGCGCGGGTGGGTAGCCCGCTGGTGATCGGCGTCGGCGATGAGGAGAACTTCATCGCCTCCGACGTGTTCGCCCTGCTGCCGGTCACGCGCAACTTTATCTTTCTGGAAGAGGGGGATCTGGCGCAGATCCGCCGCGACGGCGTCACCGTCTTCGATGCCGAGGGCCGCCAGGCCGAGCGCCCGGTGCGGGTGTCGCAGCTCACCTCTTCGAACGCCGATAAGGGTCCCTATCGCCACTATATGCTGAAGGAGATCTTCGAGCAGCCCGCGGTGATCGCCGAGACCCTGGAGGGGCGCATCCACAAGGGGCGGCTGCTGGAGGAGAGTTTCGGCCACAAGGCCGCCGAGCTGCTGGACCGCACCCGCAATGTGCAGATCGTGGCCTGCGGCACCAGCTTCCATGCGGGTTATGTGGCGCGCTACTGGCTGGAGGAGATCGGCGTGCCCTGCCAGGTGGAGGTGGCCAGCGAGTTCCGCTACCGCAAGACGGTGGTGCCCGAGGACACCCTGTTCCTTACCATCTCCCAGTCCGGGGAGACCGCCGATACCCTGGCCGCCCTGCGCGGGGCGAAGGCGCGGAACTACCTCGGGTCCCTGGTGATCTGCAACGTGCCCGAAAGCTCCCTGGTGCGGGAGTCCGATGTGGCGCTTATGACCCGCGCCGGTCCCGAAATCGGCGTGGCCTCCACCAAGGCCTTCACCACCCAGCTGGTGGCCCTGCGCCTGCTGGTGCTCGCCCTTGCCCGCCGCCGCGGCATGAGCGCCGAGCGGGAGAAGGAGCTGGTGGACGAACTGCAGGCGCTGCCGCGCCAGGTGGAGGTGGTGCTGGAGCTGAGCGACGCCATCCAGGCCATGGCCAACGATTTCGCCAACAAGGAGAACGCCCTGTTCCTGGGCCGCGGCACCTTCTACCCGGTGGCCATGGAGGGGGCGCTCAAGCTGAAGGAGATCTCCTACATCCACGCCGAGGCCTATCCCGCCGGGGAGCTGAAGCACGGCCCGCTGGCCCTGGTGGACGAGAACATCCCCGTGGTGTGCGCCCTGCCGGACGACCCCTTGCTGGAGAAGGTGCTTTCCAATCTGCAGGAGGTGCGGGCCCGCGGCGGCCAACTGTTCCTGTTCAGCGACCAGGCGGTGAAGATCGACCTGGACAACTACAAGAACCTCACCCTGAGCGACAT
>JBNKPL010000065.1:0-12803 GCA_050295355.1 Sedimenticolaceae bacterium | reverse complement strand
GCTGCGGCGTCTCATCGATATCGGCCGCGATCGCCTCATGAGGGACACCGATCTGGTTCAGAAGTTCGCGCCGGCGGGGAGAGCGGGAGGCCAGGTAGATCAAGGGTTGCATGGGATGTTGGTGCGTAATTCCAGCATCATGGGATTATACGCGCAGATTAGCAGGCGGATGAAATTTGCTCAGGCGCGGTGATAGGGGTGGTTCTGTACCACGCTCCAGGCCCGGTAGAGTTGCTCCGCCAGCAACACACGCACCAGGGGATGGGGCAGGGTGAGGGGGGACAGGGACCAGAGCAGATCCGCCCGCTGGCGACAGGTTTCCGCCAGTCCCTCCGGGCCGCCCACCAGCAGGGCCACATCCCGGCCGTCCGCCAGCCAGCCCTCCATTTTTTCCGCGAGCTGTTCCGTGCTCCAGGCCTTGCCCTTCACCTCCAGCGCCACCACCAGGGAGTTGCCGGGAATGGCCTTCAGCATCCGCTCCCCCTCCTCGCGCACCGCGCGTGCGAGATCGGCCCCCTTGCCGCGGTGGCCGGGGGCGATCTCCACCAGGGTAAGGGCGCACTCCCTGGGCAGGCGCTTGGCGTACTCCTGGTAGCCCTCCTGCACCCAGCGGGGCATGCGGTTGCCGACGGAGATCAGGTGGATGTTCATGGGGACATTGTAAGGAACAGGGGGCGCAGGCGCCCCTTCTCTCCTGGTCCTCGTTACTCCAGACCGGCGGTTTCCCGGATGGTGGCGAGGTTGATGGCGGCGGAGTATTCCGGTTTCGGATCGGCGCGGCGGGTGAACTTTTTGATAATGCTCTCCAGGTTGGGCCGCTTCTCCGCCGGGCCTTCGCCGCTGCCGATGCCGCCGCCGAATTCGACGAAGCGGGTGACGCCGTCATCCAGCAGGCTCTGCAGGCAGCTCACCCAGTTTACCGGGTGGAACAGCTGGAAGAAGAGGCGGGAGCGGATGGAGTCGGCGTCCTCTTCGTGGAAGCCGCCCGTGTAGTTGGAGGGCACCTTGATCTGGGGTGCGGCGAACTGTACCTGATTGAGCTCTTCGCGGAACAGGCGCGCGGCCTGCACCATGTAGTAGGTGTGAAAGGCCCCTTCGGTCTTGAGGCGCACCGCCTTTTTCTTGGGGTACTTCTCTTCCATTTCGACGGCCAGGGCGTCCAGGTCCGCGCCGGCCCCGCCCACCACGGTCTGGTCCGGCAGGTTGAGCCCGGCGATGCCGCAGTAGTGCTTGTCCGCCAGGGGGCGGGCGGTCTCCAGGTCCACGGTGAGGGCCATCATCTCCCCTTCGCCGTATTCACTCATCAGCTCCCCCCGCTTGGCCACCAGCTTCAGGCCGTCCTGGAAGGTGAGGGAGCCGGCCGCCACCAGGGCGGAGTATTCGCCCAGGGAGTGACCCGCCGCGGCGACGGGTTGCAGGGGGGCGTCCGCCAGCTCACGGTAGAGGGTGAGGCAGGCGATGTGGTGGGTGAGCAGCACCGGCTGGGTGTAGCGGGTGAGGTTGATCTGGTCGTCCGGGTCTTCGAAGGAGAGCCGGGCCATATCCAGGCCCAGTACGTCGCTCGCCTCTTCGTAGATGCGGCGCACGGATTCGAACTCGCCGTGCAGGTCGCTGCCGATGCCGGGGTACTGGGAGCCCTGGCCGGGGAAGATGAAGACGGGACGGGAATCGGTGCTGGACATGGTTTCTTTCTCCTCTTGTTCGGAGCGGGAGGATAGTCATTATTGGAGCGGGGAACAAGCAGGGGTGATATATCGGCTACCAATGGGCGGCGGGAGATGTTAGAAAGTATCCAGATGTCAGCGGGACGTTTACCAACAAGGAGTTCATTCATGTCTTCCAATCTTATGGTGTTACCGAGCAAGGATTCCAGCCAGATCCGGCTGGTCTCGATCCCGGATGATGTGGCCAGGCAGGAGGCCTTCCAGCACGCCACGGGCGTGATCGCCAGCGTGGAGGAGAAGGGCGGGTACAGCCAGGAGGATATCGAGGACGCCCTGGAGGCGCACGGCTTCCAGCTGATCGATTTCATCCTGGGCCCGGAGATCGGCTGAGGCTCGCCGATGTGCCGCCCAAACAGGCAGGCCCCGCCGGATATTTCCCCGTAATCGGCGGCTGTTTTTCATGCTTCCCATAGACCACACTCTCTAATTATGTAAACAGGGCGTGTTTCTCTCCAAGGAGGCGATCCCATGAGCCTGCTTCAAAAAAAGACCCATATGCCGTCGCCCGAGGAGGCGCTGCCCGGGCGGGCGGAGCGAATGGCGGTGCCGGAACGCCATTACGTCAACGGCCATCCTTTGCAGCCAACCTTCCCGAAGGGAATGGAGCAGGCCATGTTTGGCCTCGGCTGTTTCTGGGGCGCGGAGCGCCGTTTCTGGCAGCAAGAGGGGGTCTATGTCACCGCGGTGGGTTATGCGGGCGGCCTGACCCCCAACCCCACCTATGAAGAGGTGTGCAGCGGCCTGACCGGCCACAATGAGGTGGTGTGGTTGCTGTTCGATCCTTCCCGGGTCTCCTATGGCCAGCTGTTGCGGCTGTTCTGGGAGTCCCACGATCCCACCCAGGGGATGCGCCAGGGCAACGATGTGGGGACCCAGTACCGTTCCGGGATCTATACCTATTCAGAAGACCAGCAGGCCCAGGCCGAGGAGAGCCGGGGCCGTTATCAACAGGCGTTGAGCGACAGAGGCATGGGGGCGATCACCACCGAGATTGTGTCCGCCCCGGAGTTCTACTATGCGGAGGGGTATCACCAGCAGTATCTGGCCAAGAACCCCAATGGCTACTGCGGGCTGGGCGGGACCGGGGTGGCTTGCCCCTAGCTAGTGGATAGAGGGAAATCCATTTTTGCCACAGAGACACAGAGCGCACAGAGTGTTTTTGAAGAGGCCAGGCGTCGAGGAAATCCGAACCTCCTCTGTGAACTCTGTGCCTCTGTGGCTGAATTAAAAGGGGGGTATTTGCTCCCCCAGGTTGTTCTGGATAACGGACTCTACAGCTTCAGTTCCACGGCGCCAGTGACCGAAACGGTTACCCGCTGGGTGCCTGCCTCAAGGGTGGGCGCCGCCGCATCGGCCTCGGTCATTCTGATCCCTATTGTCTTGGCGGGATAGGGCATGTGTCCCATCCCGGAGGTGTTGACCTGGATCTGGATCAGGCGGAAGCCGTTGCGGTCCATGGCCTTGGCCACCAGTTCTGCGCGGTGGTTGAAGGCGGCGATGGCCTCCGCGATCAATTGCTCTTCCACCTCTTTGCGCCGTTCCGGCGAGATGGCGTAGGAGATGTGGTCAACCTTGAGTTTCTTCTGCAATGTGCCGATCAGGTCGCTCAGCGCGGTGGAGTCCTTGCTCTCCAGCCGGATGGACTGACGCACCTGCCAGCCGCTCAGAATATTGCGCTTATAGACGGGGTTGGTGCTGTACTCCAGGGTCTGGACCTTGATGCTCGGCATCTCCTTGGCCTTGGCTACCGCTTCGGCGATGGCCTTGTTTACCTCTTTGGATAGTTTAGCTGTGTTGTTTCCTTCCTTCTGGGCGTAGAGCACGGCCACCAGGGTGTCGTTCTCCACCTCCATGCTGGCGGAGGCGTTCAGGTCGACGCGGTTGTAACCGTTCTGGGTGTTGGCATGGGCCTGGAAGGCGCACAGCAACAGCAGGGGCAGAAGCAGGAAGGCTCTTTTTAACATCGTTATTAACTCCATCTCGATAAGTGCGGATACGGGATCGCGTGGCATCCCCTTCGGGTTACCCAAAATGTATCCGCCGGTTTTTCCAAAACTTTAGGAACCGGGTCACGATTCAAGCGCGTTGTTCCGATCCATAGGCCGCGGACGGATAAAGAAACACCCGCGCGAAGCGGGTGTTTCGGGTACAACTCGGACAGTTAGATTAGTGCCTGCGCGGCGGACGTTCGGTGCGAGGACGGGCCTCGTTCACCTTGATGTTACGTCCACCAAGGTCACTTTCGTTCAAGGCCTTGATTGCCGCTTCCGCGTCTGCCTGGCTCGGCATCTCCACAAAACCGAATCCTTTGGAACGGCCGGAGAATTTGTCCATGATCACGTTAGCGCTCGATACATCCCCGTAGCCGGCGAAGAGTTCCCGCAGATCGTCTTCGGTTACGCCGTAGGGAAGATTTCCAACATAAATATTCATCAATCAATCTCTAGTGTTTGTGTGGCGTTCAAAGAAACACTACCGTATAACCGACACACAAATTAGACGATAGTTGTCAGCAGCAACTGGTGCGGCTGTCCCCACGTTCAAGCATAGCGCCAGGCAAATCGTAAATCCATAGATATTTTCTGGATAATCAGGAGAAAAGTTCGGCCAATTTCAGGCCCGGATCCTCGGCGCGCATAAAGGCTTCGCCCACCAGGAAGGCATGGACGGCGTGGTCGCGCATGCGGCTGACATCCTCGCGGGTGTGGATTCCGCTCTCGGTGACCACGATGCGGTCCCCGCCGATCCGCTCCAGCAGCTCCAGGGTGGTGTCGAGGCTGACCTCAAAGGTGCGCAGGTTGCGGTTATTGATGCCCACCAGCCGGTTGCCCAGGGGCAGGGTGCGTTCCAGTTCCTCCGCGTCATGCACCTCGATCAGCACGTCCATGCCCAGACGGTGGGCCAGATCGTTGAGCGCCTTAAGTTCGGCGTCGCTCAGGCAGGCGGCGATGAGCAGGATGCAGTCGGCGCCGAGGACGCGGGCCTCGTATACCTGATAGGGGTCGATGATGAAATCCTTGCGGATCACCGGCAGGGTGCAGGCGTTTCTGGCCTCTTGCAGATACGCATCCGCGCCCTGAAAAAAGTCGATGTCGGTGAGCACCGAGAGGCAGGCGGCGCCCCCCCGCTGGTAGCTGGCGGCGATCTCCGCGGGATGGAAGGGGTCCCGGATCACCCCCTTGCTGGGCGAGGCCTTTTTGATCTCGGCAATCACGCCGGGTTGGCCCGAGCGGATTTTGGCGTCAATGGCGGCCACGAAACCGCGGCAGGGTTCCTGGCCCCGCGCCTGCTCCGCCAATTGCTCCAGCGGCAGGCGCCGTTGGCGCTCGGCGATCTCTTCCCTTTTGCGGTGGACGATCTTTTTCAGGATGTCGGGGGTGTCGCTCATGGACTCGCTTCATTCTCGATTACGGCCCGCCATTCTACATTTATGCTTGTCCCGCGCCTATACGAGGCGGTGCGATCTGTTTTCTCCACCGGGGCGATGTAATAAAATCGCCTCCCCTTTCGGGGCTTTGAAGTACGATCCACAGCAGCATCCAGAGATAGGTTCCAGTTCCATGGGGCGTTATCGGCCACCACAACCGAAATCTTCGGCCTATATTACCCCCGAGGGCTATAAGGTCCTGCAGGAGGAGTCGCGGGCGCTCTGGGCGCGGCGGCGCAAGGTAACGCAGGCATTGGCCGCCGCCGCCGCGGAGGGGGACCGTTCCGAGAATGCGGAGTATATCTACCGCAAGAAACAGCTGCGCGAGATCGACCGGCGGGTGCGCTATCTGCAGAAGCGGCTGCCCGCGCTGAAAGTGGTGGATACGGTTCCCAGTGATCCGCAACGGATCTTTTTCGGTGCCTGGGTGACGCTGGAGGACGAGTCCGGCGGCGAACTGATCTACCGGATCGTGGGGCCGGATGAGTTCGATACCGTAAAAGGATGGATCAGTATGGATGCGCCCATGGCCAGGGCGCTGCTGAAACGCGGCCTGGATGATGAAGTGATAGTGCGCACGCCTCAGGGGGAGCGGCGTTACTTGGTAGTACAAGTTTCCTATTCAGGAGAGAGATGATGATCAAACGACTGATAACCAAGTTGAAGCTGTGGTTGGCCTATCTTCTGGTTGTGGTGTCGGTGTTGCTGGTATTTTCCGACCTGGGTTTTGCCAGCATTACGCCCTGGTTCTTGGCGGCATCGCTGGCGGTTTATTACGTGGTTACCCATTTCGGCAGGTGCGATGCATTCCTGGTCTGGGATAAGTCCTATAACACGGGTATTGACCAGATTGATGAAGACCATAAAAAACTATTAAACATGATCAACAATCTGCGTTCGTCCGTGCTTTGCAATACGGGGCGGGAGTTCGAGCGCCACACGCTGCAGGAACTGGTGGACTACACGGAGACCCATTTCGAAAAAGAGGAACGGCTGATGCAGGAATACGGCTATCCTGATTACGAGGGCCACAAGGCCCAGCACGATCAGATGGCCCAGTATGTGGCGGGTTTTATTAGAAGGTACGACGAGGATGGGAAAAAGGTGCTGCCGGATGTGGCGGATCATCTCACCCGCTGGCTGATCCAGCACATCAACGGCACTGATATGAAATACGTGGAGTTTTTTCAGGAGAAGGGGGTGAATTGATCCCCGGATCGGACCGAAAAAAACAAGGGTGAGGGTTCAGGCGGTGCGTCTTATACGCGCCGCCTGTTTGGCCGGTCCTTTTCCATTTTCTATTATTGTTCCCAAAGTTTTTTGGCTTCGTGCCGATAGTCTTCCTAATGAGTGTTTTCGTGGATTGGTTATGCAGACCATTGGCAGATTCAAAGTAGGCAAAGAGCTGGGATCGGGCAGCCAGGGTGCGGTCTATCTGTGCGGCGATCCCAAGCTGCAGCGCAAGGTGGCGATCAAGCTGCTGAAGCGCTCTCTGTTCGGCGGCGGGAAGAAACAGGATCTGCTGCGCGAGGCCCGGGCCATTAGCCGGATTCAGCATCCCAATATCGTGGCCATCTACGACGTGGGCGAGGAGAAGGGGACCCCTTTTCTGGTGTTCGAATATGTGGAGGGGGAGCTGCTTTCGAAATATCTGCAGAAGAGGCAGCCCGATCTGCATCGGATGCTGGATATCTTCGAGGGTATGCTGTCGGGGGTGGATCAGGTCCATCGCCAGGGGATCGTGCATCGGGATTTGAAGCCGGCCAACGTGATCCTGAGCAAGGAGGGTGTGCCCAAGATCATGGACTTCGGTATCGCCAGCGCGCTCACCCGGCCCGGCAAAACGGACAGCCCCCTCATCGGCACCCCGCGCTACATGGCGCCCGAGTATATCGCCGACAAGAATATCGGCACCCAGGCGGATGTGTTCGCCCTGGGCGCCATCCTGTTCGAGATGGTCACCGGGCGCTACGCCTTTGCCGGGGCGTCGCAAAGCGAACTGCTGATCAACGTGCTCAACAATCCGGTGCCGGCGCCTTCCTCCATCAACCCGGATGTGGGCGAGCGCCTGGACGCGGTGATTCTGAAGGCGCTGGAGAAAGACCCCCAGCGGCGCTACAGCACCGCCGGGGAGATGTTGGTGGCCCTGCTGGAGTACCGCGAGCAGTCGGACCAGAAACAGAACCTGCCCGAGAGCAGCAAGGGCACGGTGGATTTTCTGCTGCGCCGTATGCGCCACAAGAGCGATTTCCCCGCCCTCTCCGACTCCATCCGCACCCTCAACCGGCTGGTGGCCTCGGAGGAGGAGGATGTGAGCCGTCTGGCCAGCGCCATCATTCGGGATTTCGCCCTCACCAACAAGATCCTCAAGGTGGTCAACTCCGCCTTTTACAGCCGCTTTGCCGGCAAGATCGGCACCATCTCCCGCGCCATCGTGGTGCTGGGGGTGCAGCCGATCCGTTCCATCGCCGCCTCGCTGATCTTTTTCGAACACCTGCACAACAAATCCCAGGCGGTGAAGCTGAAGAACGAGGTGGCCTCCGCCCTGTTCGCCGCCACCGTGGCGCGGCAGGCGGCCGTGGAGCAGGGGCTGGAGGACCCGGAAGAGGGGTTTCTCTGCGGCATGCTGCACAATCTGGGAAAGATTTTGGTGACCTACTATCTGCCGGATGAGGGCGAGGAGATCGACCGCCTGGTGAAACAGGAGAAGGTCAAGGAGGAGCAGGCGCAGATCCGCATCCTTGGCGTCTCCTGCCGGGAGTTGGGCATCGCCATCGCCAAACAGTGGAACTTCCCCGGCACCATCACCAGCAGCATGGAACGTATGGATCTGGGGAAAGAGGAAGCACCCAAGACCCCGAAGCAGAAACGGCAGTTGATCGCGGCCTTTTCCAACGAGGCCGCCCAGGTGATCGGCGAGGCGGATCCCGAAGACGACACGCCGATGAAAGAGCTGCTGGAGCGCTACAGCCCGGTCTGGAAAGTGGGGGGCAAAAAGTTCAAGAACATGGTGGGCGAGGCGCGCCGGGAGTTCAGTGAACTGGCCTCCGGCATGTCCGCCAAGGCGGCGCAGAGCCCCTACATGAGCAACTATGTGAAACCTAGCGCCGAGATGGAGGAGACGAAATGGTCCCCGGAACAGGATCGTACCCAGGATGCCACGGTCACCATGGTGCTGGAAGATCCGGGTGCGATGACGGAAGAGCGGGAGGGCGAAGGCGTTGCCGGTCAGCCGCCGGAGGTGAATCCGGAGGCGGTGCTTACCGAGGGGCTGCAGGAGGTAACGGCGATCCTGGTGAATCCGCAGCACAACCTGAACCAGGTGTTCAATGTGGTGCTGGAAACCATTTACCGGGCCCTGCCGCTACAGCAGATTCTGGTCTGTCTGTTGGATGCCAAGAGTAAACAGTTCGTGGGTCGTTTCGGGTTCGGTCAGGATGTGGAAGAGCTTATTCAGAAGTTCCGCTTTCCGATCAAGTATGAATCCAATGTCTTTCACGCCGCCCTGAAAAACGGGGTGGATCTGTACATCGCCGACACCAGTGACAAGAAGATCAAAGCCGATCTCCCCGACTGGTATCAGAAGGTCTCCAGAGCGGGATCATTTTTTGTATTTCCCCTGGTGATCAACAAGCGCCCGCTGGGATTGATCTACGCCGATCACGCCTCTCCGCGCGGGGTGGAGCTGAAAGGGAACCAGCTCAATCTGGTCAAGGCGTTGCGCAACCAGATTGTGCTGGATATCCAGTCGCGAAAATAGCGAATGACGGGCCTGTAGGAGCGGCAAGGGCTCAGGCGGTCTCGGCCACGACCTCTACCGCGGGCTGGATGGCGTCCTTTTCTTCCAGGATGCCCGGACAACTGGGCGCCCGTTTGTGCTTCGCCATGTGCAGGGCCTCGGACTCCATCATGATCAGGATCAGCATGGTCACCATCACCGGCAGCAGGCCGCCGCCGATCACCAGGGCGATGGCCGCCTCCTGCATCAGGCCCATGTAGAAGTGGGCGATGGCGGCGAAGGCGGAGACCGCCGCCAGCACGCCGAGCATGACCAGAAACAGCCGGGTGCGCTTGGCCGCCACCGCCCAGTGGCACTGGACAAAGGGGGTGTCCCGCCGGGCGGACTTGCCGGCGCGCCACAGGGTGTACCCGATCAGGACCAGAGAGATAGAGGGCGTAATCAGCAGCACCCAGGGGAAGGTCTTTGCCAGACCGCCCGCCAGCACCTGGATCAGGATATGGTTGCCGATGAGGTTAAACAGCAGGATGTCGTGGGGGATGGCGGCCAGTTTGGTCTGGGTGTGGCCCACATCATATTCCGGTTGGCTGGTGATCATGGTATCTCCTCGAATTCCTTTGCGTTTTCCGGCTCTAAACGGCCGATACGCGCGAACGGCGGATTATATACGCATTATCGGGCTAATTGACAATTGTCAATCGGCAGGGGTGGGCGTTCAGAGGGTACAATGGCCCATGCCACACGTGGAGCTTCAACAGCGGGCCATCGCCCAAACCCGGCAACTTCTGATTCGGGCCGCCGAACACTACGGCATCTCACCGCCCCGGGTGGAGGTCCGTTTCGATCTGCGGGGCAAGAGCGCCGGCATGGCCAGTCATGGCGCCGCAAGCGGCATGGTGATCCGCTACAACGGCCTCCTGTTGCGGGAGAACGGGGAGGATTTTCTGCGCCGCACCGTGCCCCATGAGGTGGCGCACCTGATCACCCGCCTGGTGTTCGGTTCCCGCTGCCGGCCCCACGGCGCGGAGTGGCGGCGGGTGATGGGCTTTTTCGGGGCGGACCCCAGCCGCTGTCATGCGTACGACACCAGCCGGGCGCGGACCCGAACCCTGAAGGAGTTCCGCTATGCCTGCGGCTGCCGCGACCACGCCCTGACCAGCATTCGCCACAACCGGGCGCGGCGGGGACAGCGCTATCTCTGCCGCTCCTGCGGCGGGACCCTGAAACCGAAATAGCGAGTGGGAAACCTAGCGCGGGCTTCTGATACTATGTCGCCAGCGCACACAACCGGGGGAGCGGAGCGGAAATGAACAACGATACAAACTACTTCATGCTGGGCAACGCGGTGCTGGTGGCCGCCCTGCTGATGCTGCTCAACTTCGGCGCCCTGTGGGAGCTCATGGGCGCCGCCGCCATGGGGCTCTGGATCGCGGTGGCCGGCCTCGGCGCCTGGCTGCTGATGAAGAAGGACGGCCCCTCCTGAGGTTGTAACGCCCCTGATTCGACCCCCGCGGCGGTGGATGGTATGTTGGTCCGACCGAACTTCGAACCCAACTGAAAACCGCGGGGTTGCCGCATGTCCCTCTCTGTTCCTGCCCATTTCAAATTCCTGCTTCCGTTCTGGTGTTGTCTCTTGATCCTGTCCGGCTGCGGTGAGTCCCCGCCGCCGTCCGCCGCCGCGCCCGGGCCGCACAAGGTGGTGGCGGTAGGTTCCCAGTGGTACGGCCATATCCCTGTATGGGTGGGCATTGAAAAGGGGATGTTCCAAAAGCACGGCTTCCAGGTGGAGTGGCGCTTCATCGGCAAGAGTATGGACCGGATCAACGCCATCTCCTCGGGCGAGGCGCAGTTCGCCAGCCTGGGCGAGATCGCCATGCTCTCCGCCATGGCCCAGGGCAACAACCGTTTCTACTGGGTGGGCAATCAGGACATCGCCCCCGGCTTCGAGGGGTTGGTGGCCCGGCCCGGGATCGATAGCTTCGCAGGGCTGCGCGGCAAGCGCATCGGTTTCCCCTTCGGCTCCTCGGTGGAGCTGACCGCCCGCATGCTGCTGGCCCAGCACGGGCTCGACCCGGCCAGGGATGTGCGGCTGGTGAACCTGGAGGTGGGGGATGTGCCCGCGGTGTTCCGCGCCGGCAACGTGGATGCCGCCCTGATCTGGGAGCCCGGGTTTTCTCAATTGAAAGCCGTGGAGGGGGCTACGGTGCTGGGCATGGATACGGACACCGAGGTGTATCAGCGCTTTGGCACCATGACCGGCCCCGATGTGCTGGTGATGGGCAGGGCGTGGGCCGATACCGATCCCCAGCGGGCGAAGGCATTCATGCAGGCCTATTTCGAGGCCCTGGAGTGGGTCAAGGCCCATCCGTCGGAGACACTTGATGTGGTGGCCGGGCGTTATATCCAGCAGGACAGGGCCCGGATCGCGGCCAGCCTGGAGAAGTTCCAGTGGCAGGACGCGGCGGATCACCAGCGGGTGATGAGCGACAGCGGCATCTTCGCCCAGGTGGATTACATCCTGAACATCCTCCATGACCAGATGCGGACGTTGCCGCGCAAGCCGGAGTTTCGCAACTGGGTGAAAATGGACCTGCTGCCCGCCCCATGAACGGCCGCGAGCTGAACCTGTGGCAGGTCCTGGTGGCCGGCGCCCTGGGCCTGCTGGTGTTTCTCGGCGGCTGGGAACTGCTGGTCCGCGGCGGCCTGATCGATCCCTATTTCCTCCCCGCGCCCAGCAGCGTGGCCCGTCGCATGGTGCAGCTCGCCACCGGCCCCGAGGCGGTGCTGCTGCACGACATCTGGATGAGCGCCAGCCGGGTGTTGACCGGTTTCGTCCTCAGCGCCCTGGTGGGGGTGCCCCTGGGGTTGCTGATGGGCATGAGTCCCAAGTTGCGCGCGGCGCTGAATCCCATTGTCTCCATCATCCGTCCCCTGCCTGCCCTGAGCTGGATTCCCCTCTCCATGCTGTGGCTCGGTATTGATGAGCAGCAGAAGTACGCCATCGTCTTCATGGGCAGCTTCGCCTCGGTGCTGGTCTACACCATCGACGCCACCCTGCGGGTGGACAAGACCATGATCATGGCGGCGCGCAACCTGGGGGCCAACCGGCTGCAGGTGATCCGCCATGTGGTGCTGCCAGGCGCCCTGCCCAACATCCTCAGCGGCCTCAAGGTGGTGCTCGCCATCGCCTGGACCTGCGTTATCTCGGCGGAGATGGTGGGGGCCAACAGCGGCCTCGGTTTCCGCATCTGGACCGCCAAGGAGTGGTCGGACACGGGCCAGGTGCTGGTGGGGATGCTCTCCATCAGCCTCACCGTGCTGATACTGGATGTGCTGTTCCGGGGGCTGGAACGGTTGCTGCTGCCCTGGCAACGAGCGGGCGGCCGATGAGCACGCCCATCATCGAAGCGAAGTCGGTGGAGATGACCTTCACCACCCGCAAGGGTGAACTCACGGCGCTGAAAGATTTCAATCTGGAGGTGCGGCGGGGCGAGGTGCTCACCATCGTTGGCGCCTCGGGCTGCGGCAAGAGTACCTTCCTCAATATCGTCGCCGGATTTATGCGCCAGAGCGCGGGGGAGGTGCTGCTGGAGGGACAGCCTATCAAAGGCGTGGAGCCGCGCTGCGGCATGATTTTCCAGAGCTACGCCCTGTTTCCCTGGATGACGGTGCTGGATAACGTGGCCTTCGGTCCGCGCATCAACGGGGTGGGCCGCCAGGAGCGGCTGGAGCGGGCGCGGCACTGGATTTCGGTGGTGGGGTTGGAGGGGTTCGAGAACGCCTACCCGGGCGAACTCTCCGGCGGCATGCAGCAGCGGGTGGCCCTGAGCCGCGCCCTGGCCAACGAACCGGAAGTGCTGCTGTGCGATGAGCCCTTCGCCGCCCTCGACGCCATGACCCGCCAGATCCTGCA
>JBNKPL010000064.1:0-13307 GCA_050295355.1 Sedimenticolaceae bacterium | reverse complement strand
TCTGGGGCGGGATGATTTCCTGGCCATGATGGCGCGGCTCTCCAACCGCAGCCACAAGGTGCTGTCCGGGATCGCCCTGCTGGATGAGAGCGCCCACAGCCGCTTAAGCGTCAGCCGCGTCACCTTCCGCGCGGTCTCACCGCAAGAGGCGGAGGCGTACTGGGCGAGCGGCGAACCGGCCGACAAGGCGGGTGGCTACGGCGTCCAGGGGCTGGGGGCGATGTTCATCTCCCGGCTGGAGGGAAGCTACTCCGGGGTCATGGGGCTGCCGCTCTACGAGACCGCCGAACTGTTGCGGGCGGCGGGCATTGATCCGCTGGCATAATGAATAGGGGGCGGGGGCATTCCGCTTCTTGGCATAGAATTGTCGGAAGAGAGTGAGGCGGAATAACTCCGACCCCAAACTTACACCGAAAAAGTGATAACCCATGAGTGAAGAGATCCTGATCAACGTAACCCCGCCGGAGACCCGGGTGGCCCTGGTGGAAAACGGCATGGTGCAGGAACTCATCATCGAGCGCACCCACAAGCGGGGCATCGTGGGCAACATCTATAAGGGCAAGGTGTGCCGGGTGCTGCCCGGCATGCAGGCCGCCTTCGTGGATGTGGGCCTGGAGCGGGCCGCCTTTCTTCACGCCTCCGACATCCAGGCGGCGGGAAACGGCGAAGAGCGCAACGAGAACATCGCCGAACTGGTGCGCGATGGGGAGGAGTTGGTGGTCCAGGTCACCAAGGACCCCCTCGGCAGCAAGGGCGCGCGCCTTACCACCTATCTATCCATCCCCTCGCGCTATCTGGTGTTCATGCCCTCCCTCAACGCCGCCGGCATCTCCCAGCGCATTGAGGACGAAGGGGAGCGGCAACGGCTGCGCGAACTGATCGACACCGAGAGCCGGGAACAGGGCTGGCCCGGCAGCTTCATCGCCCGCACCGCGGCGGAGGGTGTGGACCGGGAGCATCTGATCGCGGATATGCGTTTCCTGATCCGGCTCTGGGAATCCATCCAGGAAAAGAGCAAAGAGGCGGGAGCCAGGGAGCAGATCCATGAAGACCTGCCCCTCGCCCTGCGCGCCCTGCGCGACCTGATCAGTCCCGAGGTGGAGAAGATCCGCATCGACTCCCGCGAGAGCTGGCTCAAGGCCACCGATTTTGCGCACAAACTGATCCCGGACATCCATGCAGGGATCGAGTATTACCCCGGCGGCCGTCCCATCTTCGACCTCTACGGTATCGAAAGCGAAATCCAGAAGGCCCTGGAGCGCAAGGTGGAGCTGAAGTCCGGCGGTTATCTGATCATCGACCAGACCGAGGCGATGACCACCATCGACGTCAACACCGGCGGCTTTGTGGGCCACCGCAACCTGGAAGAGACCATTTTCAAGGCCAACCTGGAGGCGGCCCAGGCCATCGCCCGGCAGCTGCGGCTGCGTAACCTGGGCGGCATCATCATCATCGACTTCATCGACATGCTGGACGACGACCACAAGCGCCAGGTGCTGCGCGCGCTGGAGAAGTGCCTCTCCCGCGACCACGCCAAGAACCACATCACCGAGGTGTCGGCCCTGGGACTGGTGGAGATGACCCGCAAGCGCACCCGCGAATCCCTGGAGCACATCCTGTGCGAGCCCTGCCCCTGCTGCAGCGGCCGCGGCTCCCTGAAGACCGCCGAGACCACCTGTTACGAAATCTTCCGCGAGATCCTGCGCGAGGCGCGCCAGTTTGAGGTGGACTCCCTGCTGGTGCTGGCGTCGCAGGAGGTGGTGGACCGGCTGCTGGATGAAGAGTCCACCAACCTCGCCAACCTGGAGAGCTTCACCAGCAAGACCATCCGCCTGCAGGCGGAGGCGCTCTACACCCAGGAACAGTTCGACATCGTTTTGCTGTAGACCCCAACACAGATGATCCGTCTGTTACGATCCTTTGCCGCCAAACTGTGGCTGACCCTGATCCTGCTCACCATCCTGAGCGGTATCGCCGTGGCGGCCCTGCGGCTGCTGCTGCCCATGGCGGACCATTATCGCGAGGACGTCCAGCAGCTGGCGAGCAAGGTGTTGGGGCAGCAGGTCACCATCACCGAGCTCTCCGCCCAGTGGCGCGGTTTCGGCCCGGAACTGACCCTCAAGGGGGTGCAGCTGGTGGACGCGCAGGGCAACGCCTCGCCGCTGCAACTGGCGGAGATCCGGGTCGGCATCGGCCTCATCGACACCCTGCGTTCCGGCGCCCTCACCCCGCGCGAAATCACCTTTTACGGCGCCCGCCTGCTGATCAAACGGCGCTCCGACGGCTCCATCGTGGTGTCCGGCCTGGAGGCGCTGGAGCAAAACGGCGAGGAGAGCGGCGCCCTGCTGTTCCTGCCCCACCGCATCGCCCTCAAGGAGAGCGAGCTCTATTGGGAAAACCAGGCCATCGGCGCCAAACCCCTGCGCTTCAGCAACGTCTCCGTGACCCTCAGCAACGACGGCGACCACCATCAACTGGACGCCACCCTCCATCTGCCCGACCGGGAGGACGGCGTCATGGCGCTGTCCGCCGATTTTGAGGGGGAGTTGCATCGGCCCGGCGCCTGGTCCGGCGATTTCTATATCTACGGCCAGACCCTCTCCCTGGCCAAGCTGCTGCAGGCGCGTATCCCCGAGGAGTACCGCATCCAGAACGGCACCACCGACATGGAGATCTGGAGCCGCTGGGAAAAGGGCCGCCTGGCGGACCTGGAGGGCAGCTTTGCATGGCACCAGCTGCAAATGCTGGGCCCCGCTCTCAAGGACGGCGCCCCTGGCGACCGGCTGGAGATCGACCAGTTAAGCAACCGCTTCCGCTGGCAGCGGACCCCGGACGGCTGGGCGCTGGATATCAGCGACATTGAACTGAAACGCCAGGGCCGCGCCTGGCCCACCTCCCGGCTCAGCCTGGTAACCCGTTATGACCGGGAGGGGCGGCTTCATCTGCGCAGCGGCATGGATTTTCTGCGCTTTGAAGATGTGTGGGCGATCATCGGCATGTTCCCCCTCCCCTGGCCGGAACTGGACCAGGCCCTGACCACCATCCACCCCCATACCGACCTGCATCGCCTGCAGCTGCGCTACGACGAGACCGATGCCGGGACCCGCTGGTCGTCGCGCGGGCAGGTGCGCAACTTCTCCTCCCAGCCGTGGAAGACCGCCCCCGGGCTGGCCAACATGGACGCGCGCTTCCGCATCGACCAGGACGGCGGCGAAATGGCGCTGGAGGGGAACGCCATCACCGCCACATTCCCCAAGCTGTTCCGCCAGCCCCTGCTGCTGAACGGCCTGCTCGGCCAGCTGCACTGGAGCCGCCATCCCGAAAAGGGGTGGATTATCGAATCCGATGCGCTGGACGCCCACAACCAGGACATCCACACCCGCAGCCGGCTGCGGCTGGAACTGCCCCCGGCGGCGGAGCAACCCCTCTATCTGGACCTGCAAACCAGCTTCCGCGACGGCGATGTGAGCAGCACCCACCGCTATCTGCCCGCGCGCATCATGCCCGACCCGGTGGTGGAGTGGCTGGACCGCAGTATCGTCAAGGGCCGCATCACCCAGGGCACGGCCATGTTCCGCGGCCCGGCGCGGGATTTCCCCTTCGAAGAGCAGTCCAGCGGCCGCTTCGAGGTGCGCTTCGGGGTGGAGGATCTGCGTCTCGACTACTGGCCCAAGTGGCCCCCTTCGGAGCAGTTGAGCGGCGAGATCCGCTTCCTCAACAACCGCTTCGACGCCTGGATCAAACAGGGCCGGATGCTGGACAGTACCCTGCACGACCTGCACGGCCGTATCGAACACCTCTCGCACGGCTCCCCCTTCCTGCTCAGCGGCGAGATCAGCGGCCCGCTGGAGGGCAAGCTGGCGCTGTTGCGGGAGTCGCCGCTGGCGGAGAAGTTCGCCCCCCTCACCCGCGCCCTCAAAGGTGAAGGGGACGCAAAACTGAAACTCGATTTCGCCATCCCCCTGAAGCAGGGGACGTTCCAGCTCGACGGCACCCTCTCCTTCCTCGACTCCAGCCTCCACCTCAAGGAGTGGGGGCGCTCCATCTCCCACATCCAGGGCGATCTCCATTTCGACGAGGAGGGGGTAAGGGCGAAACAACTGGAGGGCCGTTTTCTGGATCAAAAGATCACCGCCCAGGTGCTGCCCCCCCTGGTCACGGGCGGCGGCACCGATATCGTCATGGAAGGGAAATTTCCCGGCGCCAAGCTGGCGCCGCTTCTCCCCGGCAAGGCCCAGACCTGGCTGCAGGGGAGCGCCATCTGGAAGCTGCGGCTGCGCATCCCCCCCTTCGCCAAGCCGGGCGCCAAGGCGCAACCCATTGGCCTGGAACTCGCTTCCGACCTGCGCGGCACCCAGCTGCTCTTGCCGCCCCCCTTCGGCAAGGGAAAGGATGAGTCCCGCCCCTTCCTGCTCAGCACGCAGCTGGGCGGCACCCGGCGTCCTCTCCGCATCCATTACGACAAGGTGGCTGACGCCCTGCTGCAACTGGAGACGGACAGCCGCCGCCTGACCCGCGGTGAGCTGCGCATGGGCGGCGGCGCCGTGCGTCTCCCCGAGGAGGAGCTGATACGGATCGGCGGTCAGCTGGAACATTTCGATATCACCCCCTGGCTGGGATTCGGGGGCTTCCAGGAGGGCGCGGCGGCATGGCCGGCTATCGCGGTCTCCAATCTGCAATTCGGCCGCCTGCGCTTCGGCGATACGGAACTGGAAAACGCCCGGCTCGATCTGCGGACCGACGGCCACGGCCTGAGCGGCGAGATCCACAGCAAGCGCCTAGACGGCCGGGCGGAGATCCCCCTGCCGCTGGAGACGAAACCGGTGGTGCTGCGTTTCAGCCGCATGGACCTGAGCTTCGACCCGGACCAGCTGTCCGAACTCCCGCAGCGCGAAGAGGAGAAGGAGTGGACCGATCCGCGCGACCTGCCCCCCGTGGATCTGAAAGCGGAGAAGCTCAACATCAACGGCCACGATTTCGGACAGCTGGAGATACGCACCCAGCGCGCGCCCGGCGGGGTGATGCTGGACCATATCTCGCTGCTCTCCGGGCAGACAAACTTCTTCGCCCAGGGGAAATGGATCATCGCCGAGCAGGGCGCCCTGACCGACCTGCATGTGGACCTGCAGACCGAATCCCTGGGACGGACCCTGAAACAGCTCGGCTTCAGCTCCAATATCGAAAAGGCGCCGGCCAAGATGGTGGCCGACGTCCAGTGGAGCGGCAATCCGCGCCAGTTCAGCAGCAACCTGAACGGCAAGGTGAGCCTGAACCTGGAAGCTGGGCGCTTTCTGGAGATCGAACCCGGCCTGGGCCGGGTGTTCGGGCTGCTCAACATCGGCGCCCTGCAACGCAGGCTTACCCTCGACTTCAGCGATCTGTTTACAAAGGGATACAGCTTTGACAGCGTCCACGGCTCCTTCCTGCTGGAGAACGGCGATGCCTACACCAACGACTTCCGGGTGGAGGCCCCCTCCGCCAATATCGACATCTCGGGACGCGTCGGCCTGGTGGCCCAGGACTTCGACCAGCTGGTGATGGTCACCCCCGGCGTCTCCACCACCATCCCCCTGGCTGGCGGCGTGGCGGGAGGACCCGCGGTGGGCGCGGCCCTGCTGCTGGCGCAGAAGCTGTTCGGCAAGCAGATCGACAAGGTCAGCAATATCCAGTACACCGTCACCGGCCCCTGGAGTGAGCCGGTCATCACCCGCCAGGGCGAGAAGCTGGAGAGCCGCTTCTCGCGCCTGTTTGAGGGACTGGGCGGTGAGGACGGCAAAGAGAAGAAGGGCAATGAGGACGGCAACTGGTGGCAGGAGCTGTTCCGCCCCAACCGCGAGTCCACCTCCAAGATGCCTGAACTACCCGGCGCCTAGCCCGGTTTTCCTGGCGGCGGCGGGGATGCTATTCTGCGTCCTTTATTACCATTAGAGATAAGGGCTTCCATGGCAAGAGAGAGTACCACTGCCGCGGCGATTCAGATGGCCTCCGGGCCGCTGGTCAGCGCCAACCTGCTGGAGGTGGAGAAGCTGGTGGCGGAGGCCGCCGGGGCAGGCGCGGGCCTGGTGGTGCTGCCGGAAAACTTCGCCTTCATGGGCAAGGAGGAGCGCGACCTGCTGAAGCTGCGCGAACCCGCCGGCGAGGGGCCGCTGCAGGAGTTCCTCTCCCAACTGGCGGCGCGCCACAACATCTGGCTGGTGGGCGGCACCATCCCTCTGGCCGCCAACGACCCGGACCGGGTCCGCTCCTCCTGCCTGGTTTTCAATGGCGGCGGGGAGCAGGTGGCCCGTTATGACAAGATCCATCTGTTCGACGTCCACCTGGTGGAAACGAACGAAAAGTACGCGGAGTCCAGCACCATCGAACCCGGCAGCGAGCCGGTGGTGATCGACACCCCCTTCGGCAGGCTGGGCGTGGCCATCTGCTACGATCTCCGTTTCCCGGAGCTGTTCCGCATGATGCTGGACCGCGGGGTGGAGATCATCGCCCTGCCCGCCGCCTTCACCGCCATCACTGGGAAGGCGCACTGGGAACCGCTGGTGCGCACCCGGGCCATCGAAAACCTCGCCTATGTGGTCTCCGCCGCCCAGGGCGGCTTCCATGTCAGCGGCCGCGAGACCCACGGCCACAGCATGATCGTGGACCCCTGGGGCACCATCCTGAGCGAGTTGCCGCGGGGCAGCGGCTTTGTGAAAGCAAGGCTGAACATGGAGCACCTCGCCAACACCCGGCGCGCCTTCCCGGCGCTAGACCATCGGCAGATCAACTGTAGTTAATTCATGTCTGACCATCTCGATATCGCCCGCGACACCATCCTCACCCCCGCAGAGCTGAACGACGGCGACCTGGACCGGCTGCTCGGTCAACTGCTGGGCGGCGACATCGACGCCGCGGACGCCTATTTCCAGTCCAGCCGCCTGGAGTCCTGGGTGCTGGAAGACGGTATCGTCAAGGAGGGAAACCACAACATCGAAAAGGGGGTCGGCGTCCGGGTGGTGAGCGGCGAGAAGACCGGCTTCGCCTACAGCGACGAGTTCCAACTGGATCATCTGCTGCAGGCGGGACGCACCGCCCGCGCCATCAGCCGCAGCGGCGGCGAGGGCAGTATCCGGCTGCGAGGGATACCCACCGCCAATCGGTTGTATGAACCCCTGAACCCCCTCCACAGCATGAGCGAGGATGACAAAATCCAACTGCTGCGCGATCTGGACGCCGAGGCGCGCGCCCAGGACCCGCGCATCAAGCAGGTGACCGTCAGCATCGTAGCGGTCCATGATGTGGTGCTCATCGCCGCGGCGGACGGCTCCCTGAGCGGCGACGTGCGCCCGCTGGTGCGCTGCAACGTGCATGTGATCGCGGAACAGAACGGCCGCCGGGAACAGGGCTCTTCCGGCGGCGGCGCACGCCAGCCGCTGACCTTCCTGCTCGACCGGGAACGGGCCTTGGGCTACGCCCGCGAGGCGGTGCGCCTCGCGCTGGTGAACCTGGAGGCGGTGGACGCCCCCGCCGGCGCCATGCCCGTGGTGCTGGGATCGGGCTGGCCCGGGGTCCTGCTCCACGAGGCCATCGGCCACGGTCTGGAAGGGGACTTCATCCGCAAGGGGACCTCCGCCTTCGCCGGCCGCCTGGGCGAACGGGTGGCGGCGAGCCAGTGCACCGTGGTGGACGACGGCACCCTGCCGGGGCGGCGCGGCTCCCTCAATATCGACGACGAGGGGGTGCCCAGCCAGAACACCGTACTGATCGAAAACGGCATCCTCAAGGGCTTCATGCAGGACCGCCTGAACGCCAAACTCATGGGCGTGGCCCCCACGGGCAACGGCCGCCGGGAGTCCTATGCCCACCTGCCCCTGCCGCGCATGACCAACACCTACATGCTGCCGGGCGCGCACGAACCGGAGGAGATCATCCGCTCCGTAAAGAAGGGGCTGTATGCGGTCAACTTCGGCGGCGGCCAGGTGGACATCACCTCCGGCAAGTTCGTCTTCTCCGCCAGCGAGGCCTACCTGATCGAAGACGGCCGGATCACCGCGCCGGTCAAGGGCGCGACCCTCATTGGCAACGGCCCCGACATCCTCACCCGAGTCAGCATGGTGGGCAACGACCTGCGCCTGGACGAAGGGGTAGGGGTCTGCGGCAAGGAGGGACAGAGCGTCCCCGTGGGCGTGGGGCAACCCACCCTGAAGGTGGACGAACTCACCGTGGGCGGGACCAGTGCCTGATGATTTTTTTGCCACAGAGGGCACAGAGAGCACTGAGACTTTATGCCTATAGATTGAAGTGAATAGCTGGATCGTCAGCAAAACCTGGAACCCAATAACTACTCACATTTCAATCACCTAACCACTCTGTGTTCTCTGTGCCCTCTGTGGCTAACAAAATAGTGAAACAGCATCCAATGCAAAAACAGGAAGAGATAACGAAACGCCAGGCGGAACTGGAGCAGAAGGTCGCCGACCTGCTGGCGGAGGCGAAGCGCCAGGGCGCGAGCGCCGCCGAGGCGGCCGTGAGCAGTGACGCGGGCCTCTCCGTAAGCGTGCGCATGGGCGAGGTGGAGACCATCGAGCATACCCGGGACAACGGTCTGGGGGTGACGGTCTACTTCGGCCAGCGCAAGGGCTCCGCCAGCACCTCCGATCTCAGCCCCGAGGCGATCATTGAAACCGTGAAGGCGGCCTGCAACATCGCCCGTTTTACCAGCGAGGACGCATACGCCGGTCTGGCCGACCCCGAACTGATGGCGAAGGAGCTGCCCGACCTGGACCTCTATCACCCCTGGCCCCTGCCCGTAGAGCAGGCGATCGAGATCGGACAGCGGTGCGAAAACGCCGCCCGGGAGTTGGACCCTCGCATCACCAATTCCGAAGGGGCCAGCCTCAACAGCCACAGCGGCCTCTATGTGTACGGCAACAGCCATGGCTTTATCGGCGGCTATCCCAGCAGCCGCCACAGCCTGAGCTGCGCGGTGGTGGGACAGGAAGGCGACGCCATGCAGCGCGACTACTGGTACACCGTGGGCCGCGCCGCCGAGGATCTGGAGGCCGCCGAGGCGGTGGGAACCAGAGCCGCGGAACGCACCCTGGCCCGGCTCGGCGCCCGCACCCTGAGCACCCGCGAGTGCCCGGTCCTGTTTCAGGCGGATATCGCCGTAGGGTTGCTGCGCAATCTCATCGGCGCCATTCGCGGCTCCGCCCTCTACCGCCAGGCCTCCTTCCTGCTGGATCATCTGGATAAACAGATCTTCCCCGAGTTTGTGCATATCCACGAAAACCCGCTGCTCCCCCACGGACTGGCGAGCGCCCCCTTCGATAACGAGGGGGTGGCCACCCGGGCGCGGGATATCGTCCAGGACGGGATTCTCAAGGGCTATGTGCTGAACAGCTACGCCGCCCGCAAACTGGGCCTGCAGACCACGGGCAACGCGGGCGGGGTGCGCAACCTCGCAATCGATCCCGGCGAACTGGACCGCCAGGGACTGCTACGCAAGATGGATAGCGGCCTCATGGTGACCGAGATGATGGGGCATGGCGTGAACATGGTCACCGGCGACTACTCGCGCGGGGCAACCGGTTTCTGGGTGGAGAACGGCGAGATCCAGTACCCGGTTCAGGAGATCACCATCGCCGGGAACCTGAAAGAGATGTTCCGGCATCTGGTGGCGGTAGGCAACGACGAAGAGCGCCGGGGCAGCACCCGCACCGGCTCCTGGCTGATCGAGCGGATGATGGTCGCCGGGAACGGCTGAAAATCTTTAGCCACAGAGCACACAGAGGTCATGGAGATTTTTTGATCCCGCCATCCGTGCCGATTCCGGCAAAGCCGGAAGCAATAAGGACGTGGCGGTGGGAGCGGCGACCCGCCGCGAATCCGGGGGTTAACTCTCCACCGTGGCTTGTTCATCGGCGCGGGTCGCGCCTCCCACCCCAACTTAAAGCACTCTGTGCCCTCTGTGTGCTCTGTGGCAAAAAACCTTATTAAAAACGCTATCCCCGGCCCGCATCACTCCTCTTCCGGGCCACCTTCCGTACACCCCTTCGACCGCTTCGGCGGGGGGAAACCCAGGCCATCGAACGCGGCCTGCCGCGCCTCCGCCTGGGGGGCTTTCCACGGCTCATTAGAGTCAGCGTATTCCAGCACCGAACGTATAATACGGACGCCGTTTTTCTTGCCTTCGATCTCCTCCCGGACTCGGGTGCGCCACCGCTCACCCAGTTCCGGCGAGTCGCCGTTCAGGTGGATCAAATCAAGCATCAGGGAACTCCGCAGCCAGTACCATTTGCCTGGAACGTCCTTGAGCAGGGTCTCCAGTTCCCGGTTGGCGCTCTCGGGATCCTTCTGCCTCCACCGCGCCCAGGCCAGTGCCTGGCGCAGTTCATACTGCAGGGTCTTCTCCGTCCCGGACAGGCTGCCGCGGACCAGGGATTCCGCCTCCGCGGGACGGCCATCGTTGATTAGCAGCCACGCCAGGGCGGCGGCATTCATGGGATAGGCGTCCCAATCCAGGCCCGCCCGCAGTTCGGCCTCGGCTCCTGCCATGTCCTCTTCATACAACAGCCGGGCGATACCCTGGTGATCTTCGGCGATCCAGTAGGCCTGGGAGTCATCGGAGAGTCCCTCCCGCACCTCGATCGCCTCCCGCAGCCAGGTGATGCGCTCCGCTGCCGCCGACTGGCCATCCCGCCAGAACATCTCCTCCAGCACATCGGCCAGACGGTAGCGCGCCTCTCCCTCCAGCGCCCGTAGTTCTTCCAACATAGCCTTAAAGTCGTCCACGACCCGCTCCGGTTCGCCGGTGCGGATCAGGCCCATGCGCGCATCCAGTCTGCGCGGGTCGTCGGGGGGAAAGGCCCCGGCGATCCGCTCGGCCTGCTGATAACGGGTATGGGCCAAGGCGTTGTCTTCCTTGTCATACTCCGCCCAACCGCCCGCATCGATCAGTACCTGCCAGCGCGCCTCCGGGGTCTTGGCGGCCGCCAGTTCCGCCTCCCAGTCCGGTTTCGATTCCCCGATACCGGCGGAGGACATCAGGTTCGCCAACAGCTGTTGTGCCGGGGCCAGTGGACTGACGGCAGCCACCGGCAGGGCGATCACCGCCGCATAGATGACCAGGCCCAGGACGCTCTCCCAGGCGCGCGGCGGCCTGGCCGCCACCAGCGGCAGCACCGCCCGGACATCCTGCAAGCGGTGGGTAAAACCCCTCTGCTTCGGCTCAGGCCGCTGGTGGATGGCCGTGAAGATCGCCTCGGGGGCGCATTCGCGGTCAACGGTCCCGATCTGGGCGGCCAGCCGGAAACGCCGCCACAGCCCGCGCAACGCAAATCCGAGAAAGATGGCCAGCGCCAGCAGCACATGGCTATCGAGCCACAGGCCCAGGGCGGCGATGCCGCCCAGGCTAAGCAGGAAAAACACAAAACGCAGGTGCGGCCAACGGGAGAACAAAAAGAGTTCCACCACCTGTCCGCCGTCGAGCGGGGTAAGCGGCAACAGGTTGAACAGATTGATGAACAGCGCCACCATCCCGAACTCCAGCAGCAGCGGGGTGGGTGGCGTGGCCACTGTGGCCGCGTACAAAAACACCACTGCCAGCACCAAGCCGGGCGCCGGTCCGGCCAGCAGCACGAACAGCCTGGCCCAGGGTCCGGCGTCGTCCTTGCGGCCGCTGGCCACGGCGCCAAGCAGTGGCAGCACCAACACCTGGACATTGCGATGGCCCGTGGCCAGCATGGCCAGAGCGTGGCCGAATTCATGAAACAACACCAGCGCCAGCAGCACCGCCGCGAACTCCCAGGAAAAGAGCAGCCCAAAGGCCACGATACCCAACAGCGCGCTGACCGCGAACAGCACCGATTTGCCAGTGCGGCTGAACGCCCCTTTTCCCCAGCGGGCCTCGTTGGCGTGGTAGGCGCGCAGGTCCGCCGCGATGCGTACCTCCGTGGATTCGGTTCCCTCGAGCGGGGGCAGCTTCATCAACCGCCGACTGCCCTCAATCATGCTACGCAGATAGCGGCGCGCCCCGCTGGATGTCATGCGCACCGTCTCGTCATCCACCGCTTCAGCAAACCCGATTTCGATCCAGTAATCGATCAATCCGCCGAGGATGGCATCCTCGCGTTCCCGCACCTGTTCGGGATCCGCCACCACCTCCGCTCCGGCATCGGCAACACGCCGTTGATGCAGCGCCCACTGCTCGGCCACGCTGTTGAGATAGCCGTCGTCCAGCTCATAGCCATCCGGCATAGGCAGATAGTGGTGGCGCCGCCGATTGGGCGTCGCCAGAATCCGCCCGTCGTCCAGCAGGGTCTGGAAGGAGCTGTTGGCCACAGCCCCGGGTTCCGGCAGGTCCGCCGGAAGGATACCGGCCACACAACCGCTGGCGGGGTTGAAATAACGGTCACCGTAGATAGGTTGCGGTTCGCCGCTACGAATCGCTGGAAGGGTCCTGAAGCTGTCGAGGTATTCAAACCCGAGCGTCTCAATGGCGGGCGCGGCCGTATCCAGGATCGTGCGGATAGCGGACGGAATCTCCTGTCGTGGAACCGGCGCGGATTCGGGCCGCCCAAAACGCATGCGCCGCAGCAGCGCATAGGTGTACAGGCGCATGCCCAGCCGCAGGGCGAGCATCAACCCGGCCGCGATCAGGATGCCCAGCAGCAGCGAATTGGAGGCGAAATCCATATCCATCACCGGCTCACGTTCGCGTAAACTCCCGGCGGAAAAAGATGCCCGGTCCCTCGGCCCACCAGACCACTCAGGAACGATCCGGTTCGGCGGACGGCCCGGACGTCACGCCGGGCTGGGCATTTTCGTCCTGTTGCAGGAACTCTTTCAGATCGTATTTCAGCCACGGGTAAAGCGGCGCGCCGTCCTCCGGGCGGGAGATGGCGAACCAGAAATAGGTGGCCCTCGCCACCCGGTTGGTGAGTTCGGTGCCGTCGTCGAAGGTCTTGGTGGCAAGGAGCACATGGTAGATCACCAGCAGCCCGATCAGACTCGGCAGGATGGCGAAGCCGATCAGGACACCCTTGATGAATGTCCGCGCCGGACTTGGATCTCTTCTTTCATATCGCATTTTTCGGACCCCAAATTACGTTATTTCATAACCAGTCCTGTCCCCTACAGGCCGGTATAGAGTCCCACCGTACACTCCCTGATCTGATTGTCTGACATCCCCTGCGCGGGCCGCGATCAGCGGCCCGGCATCCTGTCCGCTAGCGGGAACGCCCCCTCTTTTTATTTGTAACCTTCTTCTTGGCCGGGGCCTTCTTCTTGGCCGGGGCCTTCTTCTTGGCCGGGGCCTTCTTCTTGGCCGG
>JBNKPL010000063.1:0-13622 GCA_050295355.1 Sedimenticolaceae bacterium | reverse complement strand
GAAAAAAAAACTGCGCTAATTTAGGAGTCCATAATGAACAAAAGCTTCTCTCATGGGTATTATGGTCCAAAATAACGCACTATGCCGACATTTTTTTGGCTAATTGCATATTTTTGACAGCCTCAACCATAAACCCATATAGAACAGACGGTTAAGATAAAGCCATGAAAGAAGAAATCATTGAACTGGAGAGCAAGCTGGCCTTTCAGGAGGATACCCTGCTACAGCTCAACATCACGGTGGCGAAACAGCAGCTGGAAATCGCGGAGCTGAAGAAGGCGCTCAAGGAGCTGAAAGAGACGGTCCGGCACCTGAATCCGTCACCCGTGGGCGGAGAGCCGGAGCCGCCACCGCCCCACTATTGAGCGGATATCAACCGGCCTTGGCCCGGATCTCGTCCTGCAAGGCGGTCCGTACGCGGGAGTCGTTCTTCTCCTTCAGGCTGTGGATCAGCCCGTCCAGCCCGTCGCGGCGGATCTGGGCCTTGAACCGGGTGCGGTAGTTGGTGACCAGGCTGATGCCCTCGATCTTCACGTCGTACGCCTTCCAGCCCCACTTCTTGTGCTTATACATCTCATACTGCACCAGCACCGGGCTGGCCCCGGGACGCATCACCTTGGTGCGGATATAGACGGTGCCCTTGCGCTTGCCTTCCTTGACCGGCAGATGCTCAATCTCCCACTCCTTGAACTCACGGAATGCGGTGGCGTAGGTGCGCACCAGGAGACGCTTGAACTCGTCGGCGAACTGTTTTTTCTGCTCCGGATTGGCCTTGCGCCAGTATTGCCCCAGCACCAGGGCGGAGACCCGGCCGAAATCGATATGCGGAACGATGACGTCGTTGGCCAGGGTGAAGACATAATCGGAATCGCCATCCACCTTGCTGGCGTTCTGTTTCAGGATGGCCTGCATCTTGTCCGAGATGCCCTGGATAACCGCCTGCGGCTCGGCAAGCTCCTCGGCAACGGCCGGCTGCGGCGCCACCAACGCCAGCCCCAGCAGGACCGCAAAAGAACCCAGTATTCGTGTGCTCAACGCACTCATGCTCCCAACTCCTTAATCCGTACCCCGTCACCAGAAATCGGGGACACCTGACCCAACGGCCGTAACCGTTTAGGCAGATCAGAACCCGATATGTTCAGCCGCGTGTTCTTCTATCCAGTCCCGGATCCAGTGGCTGGCCCGCGAACCGGCAAAGCGGCTTATTTCTTCACCCCGGTGAAACAGAATAACCGTAGGAAACCCCCGCAGACGATACCGGCCCGCAAGCCGCATGTTGTCGTCCACCTCTACCTTGGCCAATTTCACCGCACCCTCATACTCCCCGATTACCCGCTCCAGCGCAGGCGCCAGCGTGATACAGGGTGCGCACCAATCGGCCCAGAAGTCCACCATTATGGGCCGCTCATGGGATGCCGCAAGCACCAGTTCATTGAAACCGGCCTCATCAACATCAAAAATGTGAGGTAATTCACTCTTCATTATCGCTTTAGGCACCCAGATCCCAACGCGGTGCTCGTCGGGCCCGCTTTTTTACCCCATGCGGCCCCTTTTGCCAATCACTTTCGCCTGTCAAAATAACGGAAAGTTTAACCCCGCACACGCCTGGGGTATCTTATAGGGCCTAATTTGGAGACCGCCCCATGCAAGAGAAGAGCGCCCTGTCCGGCCCCTATCCCACCACCCGTATGCGCCGCATGCGCCGGGATGAGTTTTCACGCCGCATGATGCGGGAGACCGGGCTGACCCCGGCCGATTTCATCTATCCGGTCTTCGTGCTGGAAGGCACGGGCGAACGCGAAGCGGTCGCCTCAATGCCCGGCGTAGAGCGCATGAGTATCGACCTGCTGGTGGAGGAGGCCAAAGCGGCCCATAGCCTGGGTATCCCCGCCATGGCCCTGTTCCCGGTCACCCCGCCCGAGGCCAAGTCCGAGGATGCCCGCGAGGCGTTCAACCCCGACGGCCTGGCCCAGCGCGCGGTGCGCGCCCTGAAGGACGCCGTGCCGGAACTGGGCGTCATCACCGATGTGGCCCTGGACCCCTTCACCACCCACGGCCAGGACGGCCTGATCGACAAAAGCGGCTACGTCATGAACGACGAGACGGTAGAGGTGCTGGTCAAGCAGGCGGTCTCCCATGCCGCGGCGGGCGCGGACATCGTCGCCCCCTCGGACATGATGGACGGCCGCATCGGCGCGGTGCGCGAGGCGTTGGAGGCGAACGGCCATATCCACACCCGCATCCTCGCCTACTCCGCCAAATACGCCTCCAGCTTCTACGGCCCCTTCCGCGATGCGGTGGGTTCGGCGGCCAACCTGGGGGCGGGCAACAAGTACACCTATCAGATGGACCCTGCCAACTCCGACGAGGCCCTGCGCGAAGTGGCGCTGGACCTGAAAGAGGGCGCCGACATGGTGATGGTCAAGCCGGGCATGCCCTACCTGGACATCGTGCGCCGCGTGAAGGACGAGTTCGGCGTCCCCACCTTCGCCTATCAGGTGAGCGGCGAGTACGCCATGCTGATGGCGGCGGCCCAGAACGGCTGGCTGGACGAAAAGGCGGTGGTGATGGAGGCGCTGGTCTGTATCAAACGGGCCGGGGCCGACGGCATCCTGACCTATTTCGCCAAGCGGGCCGCCCAGTGGCTGAGTGAATAAGTCTAGACTCTGAATACAGCATAGTGTCCTGGTCGTTACTCAAACGACAGTAAACTCTGCATCTCCGCGGTTCAAAAAGGAATTGTGCACCATGACAGATCGATACGCCGTCATCGGCAACCCCATTGAGCACAGCAAATCGCCCCAGATCCACACCGCCTTCGCCGAGCAGACCCATCAGGACCTGGAGTACGGCCGCATCCTCGGCAGCAACTTTGAACAGGACGCGCGCAGGTTCTTCGCCGAAGGCGGCCTGGGACTGAACATCACCGTGCCGTTCAAGGAGGAGGCGTGGCGGCTGGCGGACGAGCGCAGCGAACGGGCGGAGCTGGCCGGGGCGGTCAACACCCTGATCCCCCTGCCGGGCGGACGCCTGCTGGGGGACAACACCGATGGCGTAGGACTGGTAACGGACCTTCAGAGCAACCACGGCTGCGTCCTCGCGGGCGCCGAGATCCTGCTGCTCGGCGCCGGGGGGGCGTCCCGCGGCGTGCTGCGGCCCCTGCTGGAGGCCCAGCCGAAGCGGCTGGTCATCGCCAACCGCACCGCCCCCAAGGCCGTTGCCTTGGCAAAACAGGCGGCGCCATTTGGGGTCGTGGAGGGGTGCGGGCTGGATGGCCTCAGTGACCAGCGTTTCGATCTCATCATCAACGGAACCTCCGCCGGCCTGAAGGGACAAGCACCCAACATCCCCAACGAGATACTAAAAGCGGCCGGCTGGACCTACGACATGATGTACGGCGAAGAACCCACCGCCTTTGTCCGCTGGGGCCAGGCGCAGGGGGCCTCCAAGGCGATGGACGGGCTCGGCATGCTGGTGGAGCAGGCGGCGGAGTCCTTTTTCCTGTGGCGCGGCGTGCGGCCCGATACCGGGCCGGTGATCCGGATGTTGCGGGAGGAATGAACGGCTACCCGTGAATAGGCCCTGTTTCTTTGCCACAGAGGGCACAGAGCACACGGAGGTTTTCTATGGTTACCCCCCCTGCGCTCCCCTGTGACCCCTGTGGTTACAACCAATAACCCGCTGCGTCCGGCCAGGAGTGGCGGGGTAGGACCCCGCCCTACGCCTGATGTATTTTCACCACGGAAGACACAGAGGTCACGGAGGCTTTTAACTTGTCTATCTCCGTGTTCTCCGTGATCTCTGTGGCTAAGGAAAATTGATCCGGCTCTGGCAGCCTATTCAAGTGCATGCCTATACGACTACATACTATCCGGCTGCACCTTGAACACATTGAGCACGATATCGCCCGCCACCATCTGGGCGGCGCTGCTCACCCCGTCGTAGATCTCCCTCTCACTGCACCCGGCCTCTTTGAGCGCCGCGATATCCTCCCGGCTGGAGGCGTTGGAATCCCCGGTCATGCGCAAAACGAACTGCAGCAGCGCCTTCTCCTTATGATCCAGCGGCGCGAGCGTTGGATCAGTGGCCATCCCGCTGACGATCTCCGGAGCGACGCCGTGCATATTGATCAGCATGCCGGCGTTGATGCCGATGCAGTACTCACAGCGCTGCGCTTCGGAGACCAGATAACGCACACAGGTAAAGAAGGTCTGCGAGAGGGTGGGGTGATTGAGGGTGGCGAGGATACCGCTCCAGTGCTGCTCCATCTGCTGCGGGTTGACGCTGTCGAGCTTCAGGCCGTTCGGCACATAACCGAACATCTCCTGCACCTCGTTGTAGATTCGGGCGACGCTGCCCTCGGCCTGTTGGGGATCGACGGTGGTAATTAATGACATGGATCTTCTCCTTGTGTGTCAGGACTATGGTTGGAAATGCCGGCTGTAGTTGACCGGTCGGTTTAGATAAAAACAAAACAACACCCGCGCTCTCCGGATAATTTCGATTAACGGGGAAGTGGAATACGGATCTCGACCATCGCCGGTCCCAGCCGGCGTATGATCTCGGGGTCGTTGCGGGTCTTGGCCATCAGCATGATCCCCTCCACATAGGCGACCATGGCCTGGGCGGTGGCGGGGATGTCGATCGCACCGACCTCGCCGTTCCCGGCGGCGGCCTCCAGGGTGGAGCTAAAGACACGCTCCATCTGTTGAAACACCCCATCCACCTTTAGACGGATCGCCCCGTCCTGGGTACTCATCTCCGCCGCCAGATTGCCGAAGGGGCAGCCCAGGGTTTGGCCCGTAAGGTCGGCCATTTCCCGCTGAAGGCCATAGGCGCGGTCGATAAAGCAGTGGAGCCGCTGGAGGGGCGACCGTTCGGAGGTAAAGCACTCCTTGTAAACCCGCTCTTTGAACGAGGCAAAAAGCTCATCAAGCACCGCCAGGGTCAGCTCCTGCTTGGAGGGAAAGAAGTGATAAAAACTCCCCTTCTTCACCCCGGCGCGTTCGCAGATGGCGGCCACGCCCACATCGGCATAGCTGCGTGCATAGATCAGTTCACGGGCGCTATCCAGGATGCGTTGGCGGGTGTCGCTGTCGGCGTTCATGGGATGAGATTATAGTTGACCGGTCGGTCTAGTCAAGGATGGAATCTTGCGCCCGCAAACGACTCCTACTATGTTCTGACCCTGCACACAGTTACGAAAGAGACACCCAATGAACCCTCGGCTCACAAAAATCTGGAAAGAGAACCGCTCCCTGGCGGTCTTCCTGCTGCTGATGTTTGTCTTCCGCAGTTCCATCGCCGACTGGAACGAGGTCCCCACCGGCTCCATGAAACCCACCATCCTGGAGGGTGACCGCATCCTGGTGCAGAAGATGGCCTACGACCTCCGGGTTCCCTTTACTCATATCTCATTACACAAGTTCGCCGACCCGCAGCGGGGCGACATCATCGTCTTTGACTCGGAGGCCTCGGATAAACGGCTGGTGAAACGGGTGGTGGGGGTACCGGGTGACACCGTGGAGTTGGCGGACAATATCCTGCATATCAACGGTCAGCGCCTCGCCTACCAGGACATCCGCTCTTCCGGGCACGTAACCGACCGGCTGGAACACCTGCCCGGCGCGGAGCACATCATCCGGGTTCACAAGACCGGCTCGTTCCTCTCCAGCTTTCGCCCGGTCACGGTGCCTGCGGGGTATTACCTGGCCATGGGTGACAACCGGGACAACAGTGCGGACTCGCGGGTTATCGGCCTGATCCCGCGGAACGAGATCGTGGGCCGTTCTGAGACCGTGGTGGTGTCGCTGGACTACGACAACTACTACCTGCCGCGGTCAGAGCGGTTTTTGCATGACCTGCAGGGAATGCCCGTCTCCGAAGAATAAATCGCCTGCCCGAAGCGGCGGGATAGGATCCCACCCTACGTCTGTTTGTCGCTACAAGGTACACAAAGAATTTTTCTCTGTGTCCTCTGTGAGCTCTGTGGCTAAAGAGAATTGATCCTGGTGGGTGGTAGCGCGTTACTGCCCCGCGTCCTTGTACTGCTGCGCCAGCTTGACGTAGTTCCCGGCGACGTAATCCAGAAAATCCAGCTCCTTCTCGGTCAGGGCGCGCACCTTCTTCACTGGCGAGCCGTGGTAGAGGTGGCCGCTCTCCAGCACCTTGCCCTGGGGCACCAGACTGCCCGCGCCGAGGATCACCTTGGCCTCGATCACCGCCCCGTCCAGCACGATGGCGCCCATGCCGATGAGACAGTTGTTGCCGATGGTGCAGCCGTGCAGCATCACCTTATGGCCCACGGTGACATCCTCCCCCACCTCCACGGGGAAGCCGCCAGGGTTGAAGTCGCTGTCGTGGGTCACATGGAGGACGCTGCCGTCCTGGATATTGCTGCGCGCGCCGATGCGGATGGAGTGGATATCCCCGCGCACCGCACAGAGGGGCCAGATGGAGGCCTGGGGACCGATCTGCACATCGCCGATCACCACGGCGCTCTCATCCACCCAGGCGTCTTCGGCGATAGCGGGGTGCAGGTACTGAAAGGATCGAATGTTCGGCATGAGGGAACCTCTGTGTCTGGTAACATACTAAAGAGGTGCTATTTCAACAGATAACCCATCGAATAAAAATATTTCGAACATTCCCTCCTGGAGGAGAGCCTAGATGAACTGGAACGACTGGATCCTGGCCCATGAGCTGGCTGTGCGCCTGGGTTTTTTCTTTGGCGTCCTCGCCCTGATCGCGCTGTGGGAGGTCCTCTCCCCGCGCCGCGCCCTCACCGTCTCCAAGGCGGTGCGCTGGGGCAACAACCTGACCCTGATCTTTCTCAACAACCTGATCCTGCGGCTGCTGTTTCCCGCCGCCGCCGTAGGGGTCGCGCTCTTTGCCCAGAGCCACGGGATCGGGCTGTTCAACCTCCAGGCGGCCCCCTTTGCCCTGGCGGTGATCCTCTCGGTGGTGGCCATGGACTTCGCCATCTACCTGCAACATGTGATGGTCCACGCCATCCCCCTGCTGTGGCGGCTGCATCGGGTACACCATGCGGACCTGGACTACGACGTCACCACCGGGGCGCGGTTCCACACCCTGGAGATCATCCTCTCCATGCTGATCAAGTTCGCCACCATCCTGCTGCTCGGCCCGCCGTTGGTGGCGGTGGTGATCTTCGAGGTGCTGCTCAACGCCACCGCCATGTTCAACCACGGCAACATCCGCCTGCCCGCGGGGGTGGACCGGGTGCTGCGCTGGTTCGTGGTCACCCCAGACATGCACCGCGTGCACCACTCGGTGGAGGACGACGAGGCCAACAGCAACTTCGGTTTCAACCTCCCCTGGTGGGACCGGCTGTTCGGCACCTACCGGGATCAACCGCGGGCCGGCCAGGAGGGGATGACCATCGGCATCCGCAAATACCGCGAGCTGAAGGATGTGGCCTGGCTGCCCGGCATGCTGCTGCTGCCCTTCACGGGCAAGATCAGCGGCTACGCCATCAACCGGCGGCAGTGGGAGGACGACGCCTGACCCGCCGGGCCGCCATCGGCCCGGTGCTATACTCTCTCCACCAATAAAAAACGGAGCCAATCATGGACATCAGCACCTTCGTTATCCTCGGCATCATCGCCGTCCTCGCGGTCTATTTCGTCACCATCTACAACGCCCTGGTAAGCCTCAAGCACGGGGTGTCCAAGGCCTGGTCCAATATCGACGTGCTGCTGAAACAGCGCCACGACGAACTGCCGAAATTGGTGGAGACCTGCAAACAGTACATGCAGTATGAGCAGGAAACCCTGGAGAAGGTGATGCAGGCGCGGGCCGCCGTCTCCTCCGCCCGGGAGCAGGGAAACGTGGGCGCCCTGGGAATGGCCGAGGGTCAACTGCGCCTGGGGCTGGGCAACCTGTTCGCCGTGGCCGAGGCCTACCCGGATCTGAAGGCCAACGAGACCTTCCAGCATCTGCAGACCCGCATCTCCGGCCTGGAGAACAGCATCGCCGACCGGCGCGAGTTCTATAACGAGAGCGTCAACAACAACAACGTCCGCATCGAACAGTTTCCGGACGTAATCGTGGCCCGCATGTTCAATTTCAAATCGGCGGAACTGCTGGAGTTCAGTGAGGAAGAGACCAAAGACGTGGATGTGAAAGCGCTGTTCGAATGATCGGCGATCTTTCGGCCCACATCGCCCGCCTTCCGGCCGACGATTTCTGGATCTGGGCGATCGTCCTCAGCGCCGCCACCCTGGGCGGTTTCTATTACGGATTCCGCGCCCTCTACCGGGCGCGCATCATTGAGGACACCCCCACCGCCCGCATCCGCTCCGCCCACCAGGGCTATGTGGAGCTGGAGGGCAACGCGGAACTGATGGAGGGCATCCCCATCGTCTCCCCGCTCAGCAACACCGAGTGCTGCTGGTGGCGCTATCAGATCCACAAAAAGAACCACAAGGGCAACTGGGTGCTGGAGGAAAAGAAGACCAGCACGGAGCTGTTCCTGCTGCGCGACGAAACGGGCGCCTGCATCATCGACCCGGAAGGGGCGGAGGTATCGCCCAAACAAAAAGAGGTGTGGTACGGCTCCCGACAGCCCGGCGCCAGTAACCAGATCGGCGGCAACTTCCTCGCCTCCCGCCGCTATACCGAGGAATACATCTACTCTGGCAACCACCTCTACGCCATCGGGCTGTTCAAATCCCTGGACGATATGGACCACCACCGCGCCCGCAGCGAGATCGCCCGCGAACTGCTCAAGGAGTGGAAACAGCAGCCGGAAAAGATGCAGCTCTTCGACCGCAACGGCGACGGCGACATCGATCCCCACGAGTGGGAGGCCGCCCGCCGCACCGCCGCCGCCCAGGCGGAGCGGGAGTATCGGGAAGAGCAGGAGAACCTGATCCCGCACATGCTGACCAAGCCGGACAACCGCCGCCACCCCTATCTCATCTCGCCCCGGCCCCAGTTCGATCTGGTAAAACGCTACCGCTGGATCGCCGCGGGCTCCATCGCCATGTTCTTTATCGCCGGGGCCATGGTCACCCTGATGCTCACCGCACGCCTGCTCGCCTGATCGCTTCATATATCGGGAACCTTTCGCCACCGTCCGGCTCTATGGAGGTTCACGCCGCAGGCGCCATTGGGCCGCCCGTTGAATCGTGTCAGAATAGGCCCCCCTTGTGGAATGCACCCAGAACAACGACCAGAAACATAATGCCAAATATGGATAACCCCCTGCTTGAGCTGGAAGGCCTGCCCCCCTTCTCGAAAATCAAACCGGAACATGCGGAGCCCGCCATCGATCATCTGCTGGCGGAGAACCGCGCGCTGACCGAACGGCTGCTACAGCAGGACGGCCCCTATACCTGGAAGAATCTGGTGGAGCCCCTGGAGATCGCCGACGACCGGCTGGGCCGCGCCTGGTCCCCCGTTTCGCACATGAACTCGGTGGTGAACAGCGAAGAGCTGCGCCAGGCCTACAACGCCTGTCTGCCCAAGTTGAGCGAATACGGCACCGAGATGGGTCAGAACGAACGGCTCTACCAGGCCTACAAGGCGGTGCGCGAAGGCAGCGAACCCCTGGACCCGGCCCAGATCAAGACCCTGGACAACGCCCTGCTGGACTTCCACCTCTCCGGCGTGGACCTGCCGCGGGAGAAAAAACAGCGCTACAAGGAGATCAACCAGGAGCTATCCAGCCTGACCAGCAAGTTTGAAGAAAATCTGCTGGATGCCACCCATGCGTGGAGCAAACTGATCAAGGATGCCTCTGAACTGGCCGGACTACCCCAGTCGGCCCGTGATCAGGCCAGCCAGACCGCCGAGCAGCGGGGAGAAGAGGGGTGGCTGCTTACCCTGGAATTCCCCTCCTACCTGCCGGTGATGACCTATGCCGACGACCGCGCCCTGCGCCGGGAAGTCTATGAGGCCTTCGCCACCCGCGCCTCCGACCAGGGGCCCCACGCGGGAGAGTGGGACAACGGCGGGACCATGGAGCAGATCCTGCGCCTGCGCCACGAGGCGGCCCAGCTGCTGGGCTTCGATAACTATGCCGAGCGCTCCCTGGCCAAGAAGATGGCCCGCTCCCCCCAGGAGGTGCTGGAGTTCCTCACCGATCTGGCGAACCGCTCCCACGCCCAGGCCCAGCGGGAGCTGGACGAACTGAAGAAATTCGCCGCCGAAGAGCACGGCATGGAGGAGCTGGAGGCGTGGGACATCGGCTACTACGCCGAGAAACTGCGCCAGCAACGCTACGCCATCACCCAGGAAGAGCTAAAGCCCTATTTTCCCGAGAACCGGGTCGTTAGCGGCCTGTTCGCCACCGTTCAGCGCCTTTTCGGCGTCGATATCCGCGAGATCAAGGGCGTGGAAACCTGGCACCCGGATGTGCGCTTCTTTGAGATCCGCGATGCCGACGGCGAAATCCGCGGCCAGTTCTATCTCGACCTCTACGCCCGGCCCAAGAAACGGGGCGGCGCCTGGATGGACGACTGCGCCCCGCGCTTCTTCACCGAAGAACTGGACCAGATCCCAGTGGCCTACCTCACCTGCAACTTCTCGCCGCCCGTGGGGGACAAGCCCGCCCTCTTCACCCACGACGAGGTGTTGACCCTGTTCCACGAATTCGGTCACGGCCTGCACCACATGCTGACCCGCATCAACTACCCGGCGGTGTCCGGCATCAACGGCGTGGCCTGGGACGCGGTGGAGCTACCCTCCCAGTTCCTGGAGAACTGGTGCTGGGAGCGGGAGGCGCTGGATCTGGTGTCCGGCCACTGGGAGAGCGGCGAACCCATCCCGCAGCAACTCTATGAGCGCATGATCGCGGCGCGCAACTTCCAGTCCGCCATGCAGATGGTGCGGCAACTGGAGTTCTCCCTGTTCGATATGCGCATCCACGGCGAATACGACCCCGACCGGGGCGGGCGCATCTACGAAATCCTGGAACAGGTGCGCGATCAGGTGGCGGTGGTGCGGCCGCCGGCCTTCAACCGCTTCGCCCACGGCTTCTCCCACATCTTCGCGGGCGGCTACGCGGCCGGCTACTACAGCTACAAGTGGGCCGAGGTGCTGTCCGCCGACGCCTTCTCCCTGTTTGAGGAGAAGGGCGTATTCCATAAGGAAACCGGCAACGCCTTTCTGCATAATATACTGGAGCAGGGCGGCTCCCGGGACGCCATGGAGCTGTTCGTGGCCTTCCGCGGCCGTGAGCCCCGCATCGACGCGCTGCTGCGCCATAGCGGCATCGCCTCTTAAAGAATTAGAGAGAAATATGAAGCCTGTTGTAAAACCCTTTTTACTGCTTTTGCTGGTAGCCCTGCCCCTCCAGGCGGCCCACATCACTGACGAACTGCTGGTGGGTCTCTATCCACGGGCGGAATCCACCTTCTCCGATCCCATCAAGAACCTGACCAGCGGCACCCCCGTGGAAGAGCTGAAGACGGCGGGCGCCTTCACCCAGGTGCGCCTGGGCAACGGACAGGTGGGCTGGGTCAAGACCGCCTACATCACCCAGGAGAAGCCGGCCAAGGCCAAGCTGCTGGAGATGCAGGCGAAGCTTGGCGACCTGCAACAACAGCTGCGGGACACCGAAAGCGAGCTGAAGGAGGCCAAAAAGGCCGCCTCTCAAACCAAGAGCGGGGCGGACCCGGAACAGCTCGCCGCCGCCCAGAAAAAGGTGGCCGAACTGGAGAAGAGCCTGAAGACGGAGCAGGCGCAGGTCACCAAACTGAAGTCCGACCTGAGCGCGGCGCAGAAGGCCTCCACCGCCAGCGCCGACAAGGCGAGCGCCCAGCGCATCGCCCAACTGGAGTCGGAACTGGCCGCGACCAAAAAAACCCTGACTGAGTCCGCCGCCAACATGGACCAGGCCAGCGCCCAGCGGATCAAGCAACTGGAAGCGGAACTCGCCGCCGCCCGCAAGGCGCAAAGTGAGACCACCGCCAAGGCAGACCAGGCCAGCGCCAAGCGCATCAGCCAGCTGGAGTCGGAGCTCTCCATCATCCGCACCAACCTGCAGGAATCTAAGGCCAAATCGGAGGCCAGCGCCAAACAGATCATACAACTGGAGTCACAGCTCGCCGCCGCCAAAAAGGCGCTGCAGAGCTCCGCCGCCGACCGAAAGAGCGCCAGCGCCTCGGATGACAAGGTCGCCGCCCTGGAGATCGACCTGGCCCAGGCAAAGGATGAGTTGGAGAAGGCCAATGCCAAGGTCGAGCGGCTGGAGTCCCTCTCCAGCGACGACGATAAGGACGCCGCCGCCGAGCTGGAGAAGATGGAAAACCGGCTGCTGGCCGCCAACAACCAGCTGGAAGAACACATGATCGACGCCGAGCTGCTGCGGGAACAGCTGCTCAAGCTCACCCCCATCGCCGCAGTGAGCGAATCGCGCCAGGCACGTATCGCCGAACTGGAGACGGAGCTGGCCAAAATGCAGGATCAACTCAGCCAGACCCAGCAGAGTTCGGCGGATGTGGAACCCCGCATTCAGCGCCTGGTGACCCAGAACCAGCGGCTGCGCCAGATCATCCTGGACGCGGCGCAACAGCTCGCCGTACCCGAAGAGCAGCTGGCCATCGAGGCCGAAGTGGATGAGGGGATCTCGCTCTGGTTTCTGCTGATCCTGCCCGTTCTGGCCCTGGCGGGCTTTATCGGCGGCATCGTATTCAAGGGCCGGATTATTCGCCGTCGCTACGGCGGCTTCCGCGTCTGATCACCAGGACGGCACTATGAACTACGCGGATCTCAGGGATTTCATCCAGCAACTGGAAGCCAAGGGCGAACTGGTCCGCGTCGCCACCGAGGTGGACCCCCACCTGGAGATCACCGAGATCTGCGACCGCACCCTGCGCCGGGGCGGTCCCGCCCTGCTGTTTGAAAAGGTGAAGGGTTCCGCCCATCCCGTCCTCGCCAACCTGTTCGGCACCCAGCATCGCGTCGCCCTCGGCATGGGCGAAGAATCGGTGGAGGCGCTGCGGGAGGTAGGCGTCCTGCTGGCCGCCCTCAAGGAGCCGGAACCGCCCAAGGGCATGCGCGACGCCTGGGAGAAGCTCCCCCTCTACCGCAAGGTTCTGGACATGGCCCCCAAGGAGCGCAAGAACGCCCCCTGCCAGGAGATAGTAGTGGAAGGCGATGCGGTGGATCTCAATGCCCTGCCGATCCAGACCTGCTGGCCGGGCGACGCGGGACCGCTCATCACCTGGGGGCTGGTGGTCACCCGCGGCCCGGAAAAGCCGCGCCTGAATCTCGGCATCTACCGCATGCAGGTGATCGGCCGTAACCGCGTCATCATGCGCTGGCTCTCTCACCGTGGCGGCGCCCTGGATTTCCGCGAGTGGCAGCAGAAACACCCGGGCGAACCCTTCCCCGTGGCGGTGGCCCTGGGGGCGGACCCCGCCACCATCCTGGGCGCGGTCACGCCCGTGCCCGATACCCTGTCGGAGTACGCCTTCGCCGGGCTGCTGCGCGGCGGCAAGACCGAGGTGGCCAAATGCGTCGGCTCGGATCTGCAGGTCCCCGCCAGCGCGGAATTCGTGCTGGAGGGCCACATCCACCCCGACGACATGGCCCCGGAAGGCCCCTTCGGCGATCACACGGGCTATTACAACGAGGTGGACCAGTTCCCGGTC
>JBNKPL010000062.1:0-13897 GCA_050295355.1 Sedimenticolaceae bacterium | reverse complement strand
GGCGAGGAGAGGTGGAAAAAATGGAGGGCGTGGGACTGCAGCATCTGGCCGAGGTGCATCAGGCGCCGCACCTTCTCCGCCGTGGGCGTCAGCTCATCCACCCCCACCAACTGGTCCACCGCCTTGGCCGCCGCCAGGTGGTGGCTCACCGGGCAGATGCCGCACAGCCGCTGCACCAGGACGGGCAACTCCCAATAGGGGCGGCCCTGGATGAATTTCTCGAAACCGCGGAACTCGGCGATGTGCAGCCGCGCCTGTTTCACCCGGTTCTTCTCGTCCAGCAGCAGGGAAACCTTGCCGTGGCCCTCCACCCGGGTGAGGGGCTCGATCACCACCCGCTTCAGCTTTTCGGGGTGCTTCGCGCTCTCCAGCTGGTCGATGTCGCTTTTGGTCGTCTTAGTCATAACGGATCTGTCGGTAGGCAAATTCAATGGGTTTCCCGGAGAGCAGCTCCTCCAGGAAGGTCCAGATGGTATCCGCCGAGGGCGGGCAGCCTGGCAGGAAGTAGTCCACCCGCACCACCTCGTGGATGGGATGGACCTTGTCCAGCAGCAATGGAATCTCCGGGTCGGTAGGGATCTGGGGATTCTCCACCCCGATGCCGTGGAGATAGGACTCCTCCAGGCACTCGCGCAGGGTGTACTGGTTGCGCATGGCGGGGATGCCGCCGTTGATGGAGCAGGCGCCGAGGGAGACCAGGATCTTGCAGTTGCGGCGGAACTCCTTGAGCACCTCCACGTTCTCGGCGTTGCACACCCCGCCCTCGATGATGCCCACATCACACTCCCCCACCTCCTTGATATCGGTGATGGGGGTGCGGTCGAACTCCACCAGTTCCGCCAGTTCGATGATGCGCTCGTCGATGTCGAGGATGGACATGTGGCAGCCGAAGCAACCGGCCAGGGAGGCGGTGGCGACCTTGATCTTACCGCTCATATCAGTCGTCCTCCTGCCGTGCCACGTCACCCACCACGCTCACCGGCTCCAGGTCGTAGAGCCGTTGGCCGATGGGCACGTCGTAACCCTGGTGCTTGCGCAGAATGGCCCCCACGGGACAGACCTGGGCCGCCTTATCCTCGGCATCGAAATCGCTGTCCCCCAGTTTGCCCGAGGGGGCGTTGATGATCAGGTGGGCGCCGATCCCCCGGCCGCTGATGGCGAACACATTCTTGCCGTCCGCGTCGCGGCTGGCGCGCACGCAGAGGTTACACAGGATGCAGCGGTTGAAATCGATCACCACCTCGGGGTGGGAGGCGTCCACCGCGCGCTGGGGATAGAAGTGGGTAAACTCCGGCGCCAGCATGTTGCAGTAGTAGGCCACCGCCTGCAGCTGGCAGCGGCCGCTCTTTTCGCAGGCGGGACAGACGTGGTTGCCCTCCACGAACAGCATCTTGAGCAGAATACGGCGGTCCTCCATCAGCTCGTCCGTATTGTTCTCCACCACCGCGCCCTCCGCCGCCAGGGTGGTGCAGGCGGAGGCGGCCCGGCCGTTGATCTTTACGGTGCAGAGCTTGCAGCTGCCGTGGGGACGGAACTCCGGGTTGTGGCACAGGTGCGGGATATAGATCCCGGCGGCCATGGCCGCATCCATGATGGTCTGGCCGGCCTGGAACGGGATCGGCTGGTTGTCGATGGTGATCTGTCCACTCATACCCCACCCCCTTCGAGAAAGGCCCCGATATCCTCACGGCCGGTGATATCCCTCGCCTCCTGCAGGGCGGCGTTGAGGTCAAAGGCCGGCTCGAAACTGGTGGAGCGCAGGCGGCTGGCGTAGCTGCGGGGAAACTTCACCAGGATGCTGAGAATGGGGTTGGCCGCGGTCTGGCCCAGTCCGCAGTGGCTCGCCTTGCGCATCAGGGCGCCGATGTCGTGCATGCGTTGGATATCCGCCCGGGTGGCGTTGCCCTTCACCAGCTTGCTCAGCCGCTTCTGCAGCAGCGAGGTGCCCACCCGGCAGGGGGTGCAGAAACCGCAGCTCTCGTGGACGAAGAAATTGATGAAATTCTCCACCATGTCCATCAGCTTGCGGCTCTGGTTCAGGATGATGAAGGAGCCGCCAGTGGCCAGATCCTCGAAGGCGATGCGGCGCCCGAACTCCGCCGGCGGCACGCACACCCCGGCCGCCCCCGCCACCTGCACCGCGCGGGCATCCTCGGCGCCGCAGTCGGCAAGGATCTGCTCAATGGTAACGCCGTAGGGGTACTCATAAATACCGGGGCGCTGACAATCACCAGAGATGCTGAGCAGTTTGGTGCCGGCGGATTCCTCCGTGCCGCAGGAGCGGAACCAGGCGGAGCCGTGGCAGCCGATCATGGCGGCCGCCAGGAAGGTCTCCACATTGTTCACCACCGTGGGCAGGCCTAAAAAGCCGTGGGTGACCGGGAACGGAGGCCGGATACGGGGATTGCCCCGTTTGCCCTCCAGGGACTCGATCAGGGCCGACTCTTCGCCGCAGATGTAGGCCCCGGCGCCGAGGTGGATCTCGATGTCGAAATCAAACCCCTCGTGACCGAGGATATTCCGGCCCAGCAGCCCCGCCTCACGCCGACGTTGCAACTCCGCCTCCAGATCATCCAAAAGATAGAGGTATTCACCGCGCAGATAGAGAAAACCCCTGCCAGCGCCGATGGTGGCCGCGCAGAGGGTCATCCCCTCGAATACCCTGTGAGCATAGGCTTGCAGCAGGAGCCGATCCTTGAAGGTGCCCGGTTCCCCTTCATCGGCGTTGCACACCACCACCCGCTCCTCGCCCGGCGCCTCGCGGCAGAAACGCCACTTCAGGGCGGTCTTGAAGCCCGCGCCGCCGCGCCCGCGTAGGCCGGAGTCATCCAGCTCCTGCAGCATGCGGTCGGGACCCAGTTCCAGCGCCTTCTGAATGGCCGCCCCCTGCGGCAGGCCGTTCTCCAGCAGGATATCCTTGCGCCGGATCTTCTTTCTTACTTTGAAAAAAGCCCGCGGCCACTCTTCCACGGGGACCTTGTTCTTCACCAGCTTGGCGATCCGCTTGACCCGTTCGGTTGTCAATTTGGTCAAGGCCCGGCCGTTAACCAGAGCCGCCGGTCCCTGATCGCACATGCCGCTACAGGAGGTGTAGTCCAGGCTCACCCGGCCGTCCTTGCGGGTGGTCCCGATCTTGACCTTCAGCCGCCGCGCCAGATCCGCCGCCAGCTCGCGGCTACCCAGCATCCAGTCGGTGATGCTGTCGCTGATCAGCAGGTCGTACTCCCCGCGTGGCGAGGTATGGAGGAAGCTGTAGAAACCGATCACGCCCTCGATGTGGGCGCGGGTACAGGCGAGTTCGTGCGCCAGATGGTCTATGGCCTCGGGTGGGATATGGTTATAACGCTGCTGCAGCCGGATCAGGATCTGCAACAGGTAGCGCGGCTCTCTGCCCCACTGCGCAATGATCTCCTCCAGATATTCCGTTATGGTCGGTTCCGCCATCTTTTACTCCCCGTCAATGTTGGACGGCCCCTTCGGCGAAGGTCTCTTTACCTACCAAATATAGCAACTCTGCGGAGAAGATTTCGTTACATCTTTTATTACATGGTTACTCACCGCTGTCCGGGTTGCGCCAGCGGGGCAGCCGTGATGCTGGAACCTGTCACCAGGATTCAAAGCAGTGCCGTACCCGGTGAAGTTCCGATTTCATCTCCCGGACGGCCTGTTCCGTCCCGGCTGTGTCTCCGTGGCGGATTTTCTCTTCCATAGAACGGGACATCTCCGACATGGGCATGGCCCCGATGCTGGCGCTGGAGGATTTAAGGCTGTGGAACAGCCGCTCCACCTCCCGCAAATCGGACGCGCTCAGGGCGCCGGGGATCGCCTGCAGCATCTCATCCGCCGTACGGAGATAGGTGTCCAGCAGATCGTCGAAATCCTCGCCCAGAGTCTCGCGGACGGCGTCCAGCCTGGTCCGGTCCACGGCGTCATCCCGCCTCCGGCCCAGGGTCGGTTCGCGCGGGATGGCCAAGGGAGAGAGACCAAGACGGTCCGCTCCGCCGGACGGCAACCAGCGCGCCAGTTCAATCACCAAGTCATCCCGGTCGAAGGGTTTGGCGATGAAGCCATCCATGCCCGCCTCGGTGCAGAGTTCACGGTCCGGCTCCATGGTATTTGCAGTCAAGGCGATAACGGGGGTGCGGCGCGTGCCGCCGGATTCCCGCTCACGAATAATCCGGGTGGCTTCCAGGCCATCCATCTCCGGCATCTGAATGTCCATAAAGATCAGGTCGTAGCGGGACCGGCTCCATAGTCTCACCGCCTCGGCCCCGCTGGCGGCCAGGTCCACTTCCATCCCCAGGCGCTGCAACATGGACGCCGCCACCTTCTGGTTGGTGGGCACGTCCTCGGCCAGCAAAACCCTGCCGCCGGATTCAGCACCCTGCCGGCTTGCGGTATGAACCGCCTCTTCCACCGTGTGACGGGTAATCAGTTCCGGCATTTCCTTGCCTTGTTCCTTCTGCCCCAGTACGCCGGAAAGGGTCTGCATGAGCACCACCGCGACCACTGGTTTGCTGAGGTAGGCGGAAAAACCGGCCTCCTTAAATCGTTGCGCATCCCCTCGTTTGCCCATGGAGGTCAAAAGAACCAGCGGAAGATCCGCGAATCGTTTATCTCCTTTGATCTGCATGGCCGCCTGCTCTCCGTCCAGTCCCGGCATATCGTAATCCAGCAGCGCCAGTTGTACTGGATTCCCTTTCGCCAGCTCCTTCTCCAAACGGGGCAATACCTGATCCACACGGTCAAGGGTGGACACTTGCATGCCATAGCCATGCAGCTGCTCCTCCAGCACCAGCAGATTCATTCGGTTGTCGTCCGCCACCAGAATATGGATGCCGTTGAGCTGGGCATGGGGCAACGGCGCAGGCGTCTCGCCCACTGGTAAAGGTACATGAAACCAGAATCGCGAACCCTCGCCTAACCGGCTTTCGACCCCGATAACGCCGCCCATCAGGGTCAGCAGCTGCCGGCATATCGCCAGCCCGAGTCCGCCGATGCCGTAATTGCGGGTGGTGGCGCCGTTTCCCTGCCGGGGGGAAGAACTAAACAGCCTGAGCTGGTCCTCTTCGGAGATCCCGATGCCGGTATCCTTGACCTCCACATGGAGTTTGACCTCCCCGGGGGAGAGATCCTGGCAGCTTACGGTCAGCACCACCTGTCCCGTTTCGGTGTACTTGATAGCATTAGTGAGCAGATTCATCAGGATCTGACGAATACGCCCCGCGTCGCCCACCAGCCGCTTGGGGCAAGCCATATAGTTAAATATCAGTTCCAGCCCCTTCTCTTCCGCCCTGGGCAGCAGCAACAGCACCACATCATGCACGGCCCGTTCGAGGTCAAAGGTTATGGGTGAAAGCTCCAGATACCCTGCCTCCACTTTGGAATAGTCCAGAATGTCGTTGATGACGGCAATCAGCGAACGGCCTGAACGGTGAATGGCGTCGGTGAATTCCCGCTGCTGGGTATCCAGTTTGGTGTCGCGCAACAACTCCGTCATGCCGAGCACGCCGTTCATGGGGGTGCGGATCTCATGACTTACGGCGGCAAGAAAATTGTTTTTCGCCTGCAGGGCCGCCTCCGCCTCGTCCCTTGCCGCTACCAACGCCTCGTGCGCATATCGCCTGCTGATGCCCACGCTGAGCACATCGGCCACCCGGCGCAGAAAATCGGTTTCACTCTTACGGCAAATATGCTGCAAAGAAACATGGAGCAGCAAAACGCCAAGTACTATCTCTCCATCCAGGACCGGGATACTGAAATGTCCGTGCGGCCGCATGCCCGAACGAGAGATCACATGGCGCTCATCGCTGCTGTCGGCGAACAGGATATCCTGGCCCTGCGCCGCCCGGCCGCAGAGGCATTCGCCGAAAGCGATCCGTTGACAGCGGCTCATCACTTCCGATTCCATTCCCACAGCGGCGCTCATTACCAGTTCCTGGCCATGTCCCTCATCGGCAGTCAGAAATACCGCGCCCTTGGGCAACAGTTCCAGCCAGGAGGCCGATTCCAGCAGTGTGGTAAGCGCGGTATTCAGAAAATCCTGCGTCGGCCCATCTCCAACCGCCCGCCGCATAAGACGCCCGAGCAGTTCCTCTTCCACTGCATTGGTCTCTCGCGCCTGAACCTCCTGAACAAGTACGTTCTCTTTCCGCGCTAATTGCCGCTCAATCTCCCGCCGTTTTTTCATCTCAGTCTGCACACGGGCTTCCGCCAGGGCGGAACGTCTCTCCTCATGCCGCAGAAAGAACCAGAAGATCCCCCCGAGCACCAGACAAACCAGTAGGACCAGGGCGGCAAACCAGAGCAGATCGGTACTCTCCCGCAGCAACTCCTTTGTAACATCCGCAAACACCAAGGCCATCCCGACCGGGCGGTTGGTATAATCCATCAGCGGAAGATATCCGCCATGATAGGTACGCCCGTCCATGACCAGTTCGAGACTTTGTTTCGACCGGCCTGGCTGCCAGCTCTCCAGGTGCCGCTCCTGAAGAGGCAGCCGTGTATCAAGGAACCATTCACCCACCGCATATTGTGAAAAACGATCCCAGTCGCCGTTTTTGCCAAACGCAGCCAGCCCTTGTTCCCACTGCTCGCGTTGCAATTGATCCTTGTTGATCAACACCAGAAACTCCACCTGGAGCTGCTCCCGGACCCGGGACAGGATTTGATGAATCTCTTTCCCCATTTCGATGTACCCGACCAGCTCGCCATCGATCCTCCAGGGGCGCACCACCCGCAGAGAGAAGGTGCCGAGTACGTCCAGCTCCAGCCCGCTTACCGGCCGGCCGGTATCCGCCGCGGCCGCCAAAGTAAAGTGTTTAATGAGATCACCGTGGCTGGCGGGATTATGCACGCGCAGGAAACTCACCCGCTCCGGCAGATAAAAATAGAAATGGGTGATCTGGTACTGTTGACGGATCGCACTGAAGCGGCCTTCGCTACAATCCAGCAGCGCCTGGCGGTCACGGGCCTGCCAGGCGCCGCGAACACAGGGGTCCTGCTCGATAAAATCAAGCTGGGCGTTCATCAGCCCGGCATCCTGTTTAACTCCGGACTGGATCAGGTGTTCCACCGCGGCTAACCGCTCCTGAAGCATCTCTTGCAGATGCTCCCGGGTATGGTGGGAATAACCGTATTCCAACCCGGCCAGCATGGTAATGGTGACCACGGCGAGCGCGAGCAGAAACTTTGTTCTTACTGTTATATCAGGCATATTGATAGCCGGTTGTATCGCACACTAAATGCTTTACCGGTTCTTCTCTCCAACGCGCCGTTATCAGGTGACGCTAACTTCAGACCTTGCCGCCAAGCCATTGCCCGACCGTGGCCACCAACTCGTCCTGGGTAAAGGGCTTGCCCAGGAAACCATCCATCCCGATGCGCATACACTTCTGCCGCACATCCTCCATGGTGTTGGCGCTCAGGGCCACAATCGGGACGGGATGTTCGCCCTCTCGCTCCCGAATCACGCTGGTCGCCTCGTATCCATCCATCACCGGCATCTGGCAATCCATCAGGATTAGATCGAATTCATTCTGTTCCGTTTTACTGACCGCCTCTTTTCCATCACTCGCAATTTCTACCTCCAAACCCATTTTTTTGAGCATGGATAACACCACGATCTGATTGACCTGATTATCCTCTACCAGTAACACGCGTCCTTTACGGTGCTCTCCCGCGGGAGCATCCTTCACTCCGGTATCGGCTAGGCAGTGACGGGTAATGATGGGCACGTCCAGGCCTTGTTCGGCATTCAATACGCGGACGATGGTTTGTATCAATACATCGCTTCGTACCGGCTGGGTCAGATAGGCGGCAAACCCCGCCTTTTGATAACGCTTTTGGTCCTCTCTTTTTCCGGCGGTGGTAATCAGGACCAGGGGCAAATCAGGAATGGCTTGCTCTTTTTCCAGTTGCTCAACCAATGGTTCGGCTTCGATCCCGTGCAGATGATGCGCAAACACAAGCAGTTGAACCGGCTCTTTCTCTTTAGCCGCCGCCTTGAGCTGGACTATGGCCGCCTCAATATCTTCGGCCAGAATCACATCCAGGCCCATCTGCTGCATCTGTTCACTGAGCACATGCTGGCTCAACGGGCTGCTGTCGATCAGGAGCGCCTTAATCCCCCTCAGCCCGGCCGGATAGACCGTATCCGGCGCCTCGGCGATGGGCAGTTTGATATCCACCCAGAAGGTGGAACCGTGTCCCGGAGTGCTATCCACTCCAATGCGCCCGCCCATCATCTCCACCAACTGGCGGCTGATGGCGAGTCCCAACCCGGTGCCGCCGTAACGGCGTGTGGTGGAAACATCGGCCTGGGTAAAATGGGAAAACAGTTTGGCCTGCGTCTCTGGCGCGATCCCGATCCCGGTATCTTCCACCGCGATCCGCAGCCGGGCGGCGGACCCCGTCTCTCCCATGCAGGAGACATCGATCTTCACATGGCCCTGTTCAGTGAACTTGATCGCATTACCCACCAGATTCATAAGGATCTGCCGCAGACGCCCGGGGTCCGCCACCACCTGACGCGGACAGGCGGGCGCATAGCGCAGAATCATGCCCAATCCCCTGGCCTCGGCCCTGGACGCCAACAGCCGGGCGACACTGTAGGCGGTAAGCTCCAGATCAAAAGTGACCGGCTCCAGATCCAGCTTGCCGGCCTCGATCTTGGAGAAATCCAGGACATCATCAATGATATCCAGCAATGCGCGGCCGGACTGATCGATAATGCTCACATACTCCCGCTGTTCGCTATCCATGGACGTATCACGCAGTAGTTCGGCCATACCCAGCACCCCGTTCATGGGGGTGCGTATCTCATGGCTCATCACCGCCAGAAATTCACTCTTGGCGCGGGACGCCTCTTCCGCCTCCTGTCTCGCTTCGATCAGCTGTTCCTGGGTCTGCTTCAACTCGCCGATATCCACAAAGGCCTCAAGCAAAACCTCTTCCCCGTTCAGCACAATGGGCAAGGCGGTCTTGAGTACCGGGACCTCACTGCCATCGGCGGCCAGAACCACCTTTTCTGAATGATCCACCCGCCCCCCCAAATCCCAGATCGGACAACGTCCCTCTTCCGACGTACACATGGTCGTATGGCAGGTAGTGCCGATCACTTCCGTCTCTTGCCGCCGCATGATCCGCGCGGCCGCTTCGTTAATAGTGCGAATCTTCTTGTCCTTGCCAATCACCACCACCCCGACCGGCAGCCCCTCCAGAATCGCTTCGGTGGTAGCCAGCGCATTGCGTATGGCGTCTTCCGCCAGCTTGCGCTCGGTAATATCCTTGAATACCACCACCACGCCGGCCGCCTCTCCGTCCTCATCGACAATGGGGGTGCTGGTGTACTCCACGGGAAAACTGCTGCCGTCTTTGCGCCAGAACAGCTCATCGGTCACATGGTGACGGTTTTGTTGATTGACGGAGGCGTGAATACGGCACTCCGCGGCCGGGTAGGGGGTGCCGTCACGGCGGGTATGGTGGGTCAGCTCATGCATACCCCTGCCCAGCAGTTCATATTCCTCCCAGCCCAGCAGGGCCACCGCCCGCCGGTTGACGAAGGTGACCCGGCCCTCCCCGTTCAGACCATAGATCCCCTCCCCCGCGGAGTCGAGCAGCAACTGTTTGTCGCGGTTGATCCGCGCCAGATCCCGGGTGCGTTTCTGCACCCGCACTTCCAGGCTGTCCCTGGCTCTCTGCAGCGCTGACCGGGAGTGGTTCAGCTTGGCGTTCAGACGCGAGACGTGGATGGTGGTCAGCGCCAACAGGATTAGCACCACCACCCCGGCCGCAATCCAGTTCCGATAGAGCAGCATCACCTCTTTCAGGGTGACCCTGCCATATTCCTGATAGATCCCCACCCGCAGTCCCTTCAGCAGATCATGCACCGGCTGATAGTTGTGGGGCACCCCCCAGCCGGCGCTTTTCGAGGCCACGGCGGCCGGACTGTCCGCCTCCATCTCCAGCAGCGCCACCGTGACCGCCCGGGTCAGCTTGTCGGGAGTGGAGGCAAGGCTGGCGAAGGGCCATTCGGGATAGAGCGGGGTACTGCGCAGGAAAGGAAACTTGATCCAGGCGTCGGACGGCTGGAAATTGATCACCCGGAAATCGTTCAGGTCGATCTTCCCTTCCTCGGCCATACGCTCCAGGGTATCGGTGCGGATGGTGCCGGCATCCACCTTCCCGTCCCGAACCGCGTATACCACCGCATCGTGGGTGCCGCCGAACTCCAGCCGCTTGAGATCCCTGTAGGGGTCCAGATTCACTTTCTGGAGCTCTCCCCACGCCATATGAAAACCGCCCAGGGAGTTCTCGTCCACTCCCATCAGGCTGGCGCCCCTCAGATCGTTGAGGTCCGTGATCTCCTGGTTATCCGAGCGGACGAAAATCACTCCCCCAAATACCGAGGAGACGGTGTTGCCCACCCGGTTTTTGAGAGTGGAGATCCGCTGCACGCCGTAGAGCCTCTCCAGCGCCACATAGAACGAGGAGTTGGCCAGCACAAAGTCGACCCTCCCCTGCTCCACCGCGGGATAAATAGAGTTGAAGTCGAGAGGCTGAATGGTGAAGTGGTGGCCGGGTATCTTTGCGCTCAGATAATCGGCCGTTGGTCCCCACTGCTTCAGGGCGTGCTCGTCACCCCGCTTGGCGAGAACCCCGATTACGATTTCCTGGTCAGGCAACGAATCGCTTTGCGCCAGCGCCGCGCCGCCCCAAAACAGAATCGAAACACAGAGCAGCCCCATCACCCGGAAAACGGGGCGATTTCGGCGACCGGCAAATGAGAGATAACGGCTAATGACCATCCACTCGCTTGTTACAGCTGTCTAATGTTAGAGGCGTCCCGGCACAAGACTTTTTCCTGAAAACCGGCCCAGCCAGCAGCGGCGGACACTATATACATCAATGTTACCATGGTTTTCTGTGTCTGGCTTGTAACCGTCTGCTCCACCTCTTTATACTCCCGGGTCCAAATTTATACCTGGACCAAAACCGATCATGCCAAACCCCGATTTACCCTTGATCCTTGACCCCAAAGCACTGGAACCGCTGCTCGGCGGTGCGGGTCTGCTGGTTATCGACCTCTCCAAGGAGAGTCTTTACCAACAGGTTCATGTCCCCGGCGCCATCCACCTGGACTACCCTAAGATCGTCGCCAGCCGGAAACCGGTGCATGGTCTGCTGCCGGATAGCGAGGAACTGGACCGGCTCTTCTCCGCCATCGGGATCGGCGAAGACACCCATGTGGTGGCCTGCGACGACGAGGGGGGCGGCAAGGCGGGACGCCTGCTGTGGACCCTGGAGGTTTTGGGGCATCGGCGTTACTCCCTGCTGGACGGCGGCATTCACGCCTGGATCAACGAAGGCTTCCCCAAGCAGGCTCAGCCGGTCTCTGCTCAGCCTGCCGGCTTCTCACCCCATTACAATCCGGAAGTAGTAGCGGACAGTGCCTATATCCTTGAGCGGCTGGACGATCCCGGCATGAAGCTGCTGGACAGCCGTACGCCCGAAGAGTACAGCGGCAGCAAACGCTACGCGGAACGCGGGGGACATATACCCGGCGCCGTGAACTGGGACTGGACCGAGGCCATGGACCAGCAGCGCAACCTGCGCCTGAAGCCGAGGGAGCAACTGCTCGCCGCCCTGGAGGGAATGGAAATCACTCCGGACAAGGAGATCGTGACCTACTGCCACACCCACCACCGCTCTTCGCATACCTGGGTGGTGCTCAAGCACCTCGGGTTCCAGCAGGTGCGCGGCTATCCCGGCTCCTGGTCGGATTGGGGCAACCGCGCTGACACGCCGATTGCATAGTTTCGGCCGCACGGGTTTACCCGCCCCCCCGGCACAAGCTACCATCCCGCCATGGATAAAAACGAACTGAAAGACGAAGCCAAAGGTTTTCTGGGACAGCTTTTCATCCTGCTCCAGTATCTTCTGCCACACCATCTCCTGTCTCAGGTCATGTACTGGATCACCCGTAGCGAGTGGCGGCCGCTGAAGGATTTCGCCATCCGCAAGGCGATCCAGCTCTACAAAGTGGATATGCAGGAAGCGGCGGACCCGGATCCAGGCAACTACCGCAGCTTCAATGATTTTTTCACCCGTTCCCTGCGCGCCGATGCGCGGCCGCTGGCCGCGGAGAAAAACGCTGTAATCTCCCCGGTGGACGGCACCGTCAGTCAGGCCGGAAAAATCGAAGACGGGCGGATCTTTCAAGCCAAGGGGCACGACTATACCTTGCATGAACTGCTTGGCGGCGATCCCAAATGGAGCACCGCCTTCGAGGATGGCAGCTTCGCCACCATCTACCTCTCCCCCCGCGACTACCACCGCATCCATATCCCGTTGGCGGGAACCCTGAAAAAGATGATCCATGTTCCGGGCCGCCTGTTCAGCGTCAGCCCGGCCACAACCCGCGCCATACCGCGACTGTTCGCCCGCAACGAGCGGGTAGTCAGCCTGTTTGAAACCGAAGCCGGACCCATGGCGGTGATCATGGTGGGCGCTATCTTTGTGGCCAGCATGGATACCGTGTGGGCCGGCACCGTCACCCCGCGCCGGCGGCAGGTGCAACAGTGGGACTATGGACGCAAGTCCACCGCCGAAACCAAACTGCGCAAAGGCGCCGAGATGGGCCGTTTCAACATGGGCTCCACGGTGATCCTGTTGTTCGGCAAAGATGCGGTGGAGTGGTCCGGGCAGCTTGTTCCTGACAATGTGGTGCGCATGGGACAAAGCATCGCCGCCATCAATCCGCCGGCAAAATAACCGCCCACAACAAAAAGACCCGCCAACCTGTATGGCTGGCGGGTCTCTGCGACAAGTAACGCGAGCGTTAGTACTAACGAGCCACGCGTTTCTTGGCAACCTTCTTGCGGCGACGCTTCTTCTTGGTGGTCGCAATGACATATTTCGTTTTCGCGTCTTTCACCCGGCCGGCAAGAAACTTGTCCGTGGCGCTCTGCGTGGACTCCAGCAACTTGAGCAGCGCCTGCACCTGTTTTTCGGCTTGCCGGGTTTTCGCGTTGGCTTCCCTGGCATCGGCCCTGGCGGCCTTCAGGTCATCACGAAGCTTGGCGAGCAGTGCCGCCTTGCGGTCAACAACGACCTTCTTCTTCGTTGCACGTTTCTTAGCGGTTTTCTTTCTAACGGCCATATTGAATCCTTACTCTGTAGTTGATGATGTGTACGCCGAATACAGCACGACGTCGGTTGATATTGGATAGGTAAATAATTGAGAAATGTTCACTCAGTCCCTTGAGAGTAGCAGCAAAAACACAGCTCGTTTGGGATTATGGGATAAATTCAACATAAAAATCAACGTAACCGGCCAAATCGATCGCAAATTGCCATCTGTTATAGGTTAACATAAACGCTCTATTTTCAGCCCAGCAAACTGATACTCAGGGAGTTCAGATCATGCGCAGAACGCTAACGATTATTCTTCTCTCCATCCTTATGCTCGGATGCGATGCGGTGGAAGATCTTAAGGAGATGGGACAAAAGCAGTCCATTGTTCAGCAGGCGATCAAAGAGAGTCACGGCTGGAATGTTCAGGTCGGATGGCATATGAGCAACGGCATTCTTACCCAGGTCACCGTGGTGCTTGATGCCGAAGAGATCAGGAACGAAAAAATCGCCGACCTTGAGAAAGCGGCGCTGGATGCTATCTCCAAGGCGTTCAAAAGCAAACCGCAGAGGGTGTTTCTGCAGATCTCCACCCAGGTAAGGGAAGAGCAACCAGCGCCATCACTGGAGCAGAAAAAGCTCTAATCACGTTCAGTTTGGCGGTAAAACACCCCTGAACCAGGATCTGTTAACACTAATTCAAGCGCGTTCACCTTTCTCTCTTTTTATTCAAGGCAACATCGGTTGCCGCCTATTTCAGGTT
>JBNKPL010000061.1:0-13906 GCA_050295355.1 Sedimenticolaceae bacterium | reverse complement strand
ACCTCGCTCAGTGCGCCTTGATTGGCCCTTTTTTAGCCACAACGCCGATAATCCGATTAGTGTTAACAGGCCCTAGGCAGAACGGCCTGGAATTTCCCGCCTTCCCTCCCCTGTGCCCAGTGAGATAAAGATATGTTGTTATTGAGCGATGTCCTGATCCAGAGCCCCGACCTGGAGACCTTTGAGCAGTTGCTGGCGGTGGTCCGGGAGCGCGCCAAGGGCGAGATGTTCTTCAAAATCGATGTTAAACCCCAGTACCCGGATACCCCGGAGGATTGGGAAGACCGGCTGGAAGCGGCATTTACCTGAGTTCACCATTGAAACCATACCTATGAAGTACCTGCAAAAAAACGAATTCATGCTGGGCGATGCGGAGACAGGCGAAGACGCCGTCCCCTCGAAACAGGCCATCGAAATCCAGTTTGACCGCATGCAGCGGGAGCTGGAAGGGCTCCCCGAGGACGCGCCCCTGGAGCAGCGGTTGAAGCTGATCCTGGACAGCAGTTACCTGCTGCTGGATCTGGAGCGCAAGGATGAGGCGTGGGACAACGGCCGGAAGGCGCTGGAACTCGCCCTGCCGCGGGAGCTGTGGACCCAGGCGGTGGAGGCCTACGACGTGCTCTACCAGGCGGACCGCAAGGAGTCCGTCAAGGCGCTGGCCCACGGCATCTGGCTGGGGGTCACCTTCCCCATCGACCCCGAACTCACCGTGGCCATGCTGCAGCATCTGGTGGATGAGACCCCCGACAACTCCGACGGCGCCGCCGTGGCCGCCGCCACCGCCGCCTATGTGGTGGATATGCGCGCCGAAGGACAGCAGCGGAAGGACCTGCAGTTTTTCACCGGCCAGCTCCTGGCGCAGGTGGCGCGGCGCCACAGCCAGGTGGATGACCAGGAGATCTTCGATTTCTGGGTGGAGCGGATGGAGCTGAAAGACCCCTCCAAGTTCCTGCCCCGCCTGGCCACGGTGCTGGACATCATCAGCGACTACGATTGGTGGTATGACCGGGACGAGTACCGGGCCAAAATCCCGGAAGATTGAATATTGGCCACAGAGGCACAGAGTACACGGAGAAAAGCTATTGTTATCCGGCTCCAACAGCGCACATGGTTTTGAGACCAGTAGAAGAGCTGTACGTAATTACTCTCCGTGACCACCGTGTCTCTGTGGCTACTTATCGGAAATAATCCATGTATTGGCAAGAAGACCAGGAAGAAGATATTTTCACCGTCCCCGACGACGTAGTGGATCTGGTATTCAAGATCGAGTGCAAAAGCCTGCGTAACGACCACGCCTGGCCCCTGTCCCGGGCGATCCGGGCGGTGCTCCCCTGGTTCGGGGAACAACCGGAACACGGGCTGCACATCATCCATGTGGCGGAGTCCGCCAGCGGCTGGACCCGCCCGGAGGCGCCGGAGGAGATCATCTACCCCTCCCGCCGCACCCGCCTGAAGCTGCGGCTGCCGAAGACGCGAGTGGCCGACGCCCAGGCCCTGACCGGCCGGACTTTGGACATCGGCGGCCACTCCCTGGCCGTGGGCGAAGGAAAAATCCAGCTGCTGGGCATGACCAACACCCTCTACTCCCGTTATGTGGTGTCGCCCCGGGAGGAAGAGGACGAGGCCTTCGTGGAGCGGATGGTAGAGGAGTTGCGCGCCCTGGGGCTGAAGTTCTCCAAGGTGCTGGCCGGCAAGAGCCATACCCTGAACAGCCCCGAGGGAGCGGTATTCACCAAGACCCTGATGGTGGGCGGCCTCCCCTTCCCGGATGCCGTCATCCTGCAACAAAAAGGGTTGGGAACCCACCGCGTTGAAGGTTGTGGGTTGTTCACCCCCTGCAAGAGCATTTAACATAGGGCCTTTCATTTTTTCAGCGGCGTCCGGATAGTGGGCGCCCGTCCACAAAAATATTGAGACGAAGGAGACCATCCATGGCAATAGAAGTGAACGGTGTCACCATTGAAACCAACGCCAACGGCTACCTGGTGAACTTGGATGACTGGAGCGAAGACGTAGCCAAGTACCTCGCCGAAGAAGAGGGCGTCACCCTCAGCGACAAGGCCTGGGACGTGATCAACTACCTGCGCGAAGAGTATTTCGAAAATAACGGCAACCAGCCCAACGAGCGCCACATGGTGAAACACTTCAAGGACATCTGGACCGATCTGGACAAGGTGGACACCAAGGCCCTCTACAACCTGTTCCCGCGTGGTCCCGCCAAAGAGGCCGGCAAGATCGCCGGACTGCCGGAAACCCGTCGTAAGGGCGGTTACTAACCCGCACCCAAGTTGCGGCAGGCGGGCCTCCCTTCGGAAGGTCCGCCCGCCACAACCCTCCTCATGCGCAGCATCATCGCCACCCCCTTTGATCCCGCCGACGACGCCCTGTACCGGGAGTGGCGCGACAAGAAACTGCGGGACTACCCCGCCGCCACGGCTGATCTGCTGGTGGCGCTGGACGATCCCAGAAACCTGACCGGCGGCGAATACGACGCCCTGTTGGCGCGCATCCGCAAGGCCAACATGGCGCTCTATGTGAGTGCGACGGGTGACGACCCCGACCCGGAGATCCCCCTCGCCCTGGGCCGCCGTTTCGGGCTGCGCAATCTGGACCGCAACTGGCTGGGGGACGACAGCGGCCTTACCTCGCTCACGGTGCGGGAAGGCGGTACGCGGCAGTTTTATATCCCTTACACCGACCGCCCCATCAAGTGGCACACGGACGGCTACTACAACAGCGCCAATCACCAGATCCACGGCCTGATGCTGCACTGCGTAAGAAGCGCGGCTGAAGGCGGGGAGAACGCCCTGATGGACCACGAGATCGCCTACATCCTGCTGCGGGAGGAAAACCCGGACTACATCCGGGCGCTGATGGCGCCCGATGTGATGACCATCCCGAGCCGCACCGAACAGGGCGAGGTGGCGCGCGCGGAGGAGACCGGGCCGGTATTCGCCATCACCCCCGAGGGTGAGCTGCATATGCGCTTCACCGAGCGCAAGCGCAACATCGTCTGGAAAGAGGATTCCCTGACCCAAGAGGCGGTGGCCTGGCTGCAGCAACTGCTGGCCAGCGACTCCCCCTACATCTTCCGCGGCCGCCTGGAGCCAGGCATGGGGCTGGTGAGCAACAATGTCCTCCACGATCGCGCCGCCTTCCACGATGACGGCGGCCATAAGCGGCTGCTCTATCGGGCGCGCTACTATGATCGGGTGAAACAGACCGGTTTCCGCTATCTGTAACCCCGCCCTCATTCAATGAGGTTTCATCGCCAAGCCACGGATTCGGCATGGTATCCTTGGCGCTTATCAGACGGATGTTTGGGAGAAAACCGTGGCGGTACGCATCAAGAGTCAATGGCACAAAGAGGGCAAAACCCGCTCCACCCAGGAGATCGCGGGGGCCATCGCCTTTAACTGCTGGAAGCTCGCCATGGACAAGGCGATGAACCTGCACAGCGAGCAGTTCCGCTACCACTCCCCGCGCCAGCATATGGATGTTCTCATTGAGTATCTGATCTTCCAGGTCCAGATCACCGATCGCCTGGCCCACGGCCGCTTTGACGATGAAGGGCGGCAGGAGTTGATCACCGCGCTGGTTCTGAAACTGGCCGAACATGTACAAAGCAACAGCGAAGAAGAGCTGGGCGGCGGTGATTACGGCTCACCCTTCATCGCCAAATTCAATCAGCGTTCCGCCGAATATGCCGAGCTGGGATTCACGGACCAGGGTCCCAGCTACCCCTTTCTGCGTCACCTGGGGCATGAGATTCAGTGCCTGATGGGCGACAACCAGGAGAACCGCTGGGTAATCGATCAGGTCATGGACAAGGATGGACCGGAGGTTTACAAACAGCTTCTCCGCGCCATACGCAGTATGCTGTGATCACTGGAACTTAACCACCTGCCCAAGGTCATTAAATCCATGCCGTCACCCTCCCCCTTCAGATCCCTTTTCCGTCGCGCCGCTCACCTGCTGGGAAGCGCGCTGCTGTTTCTTGCCGCCTTCGCCGCCAGCGCGGAGCCCGACACACTGACCCCACTGCCGGACATGGGCGACTCCAGCGGCGGCTTTATGAGCCGCGGAGAAGAACGCCGCCTGGGCCAGGCCTTCATGCGCAATATCCGCCACCATATGACGGTGGTTTCCGATCCGTTGCTGAACTCCTACATAGAATCCCTGGGGGGCAAGCTGGTCTCCCACAGCAACCCCAACGGCCAGCCCTTTAGCTTTTTTCTGGTCGAGGACAATACCATCAACGCCTTCGCCGGCCCCTACGGCTATATCGGCGTAAACACCGGGCTCATCCTGACCACCGAGTCGGAGAGCGAACTGGCCGCGGTACTGGCCCACGAAATCTCCCATGTGACCCAAAGACACCTGATGCGCACCTTTGAGATGGCGAGCGACAGCAATCTCGCCACCGCCGCCCTGGTGATCGCCGCCATTGTGGTGGGAGCGGCCACCGACAATGCCGGCGCCGGGATGGCCGCGGCCGCGGGCGCCCAGGCCGGCATGGCCCAGCGCCAGATCAATTTCACCCGCCAGAACGAAAAAGAGGCGGACCGGATCGGCATCCAGATACTGGTAGACGCGGAATACGATCCGCGCGCCATGCCAGTGTTCTTCCATCGCCTGGGCAAGGCCAATCGCGTCTATGCCAATGCCGAGATACCAGAGTTCCTGCGCACCCACCCGATCACCACCAACCGCATCGCCGATGCCAGAAACCGGGCCGAAAACTACCCCTACCGCCAATACCCGGACAGCGTGGAGTATCACCTGAGCCGCGCCATCCTGCGGGAGCAGGATTTCAAGAATCCCAATGAGGCGGTCACCTTTTTTCGCAGCTCCCTGGCCGACGGCCGCTACCGCAATGAGGAGGCGCAGCGTTACGGCTATGTGCGCGCCCTGCTGCGGGCGCGCAAATACCAGGAGGCCGGCCAGGAGCTGGCCAAGTTGCAGAAAAAATTCCCGCTCCGGGTCCACCACCTGATCCTGGAATCCATGGTGCTGCAAAAAAGCGGGCAAGCAGGTAAAGCCCTGCAGGCACTGCAAAGCGGACTGGAGCTCTACCCGGACAACTATCCATTGACCATCTATTACGCCGAATCCCTGATGGCGGCGCGGCGGTCGGGCGAGGCGAAGACACTGCTGGAAAAGCTGGTGCGCTCCCGCCCCGGGGACGCCGAACTGTACAAACTGCTTGCCCGTTCAGCGGCTAACGCCGGCCACCCCGCTGAGGGTCATCAATACCTGGCGGAGCACTATTATCTCAACGGCAATCTGGTGGCTGCGGTGAAACAACTGAATATCGCCCTTGCCGACAAGGGTTTGGACTACTACCGCAGCGCCCAGATGACCGCCAGACTGAATGAGATGAAGCAGGAACTGGCGGATCAGAAACAGCAGAAGCTGTAACCATAGCCAGCCTCCATTGTGGACATCCGGCGACGAATCTTTCTGCGGCGTTCCCTGGCGGGCACATCGGCCGTATTGGCCATGGGGTTGGGTCTCTTGCGGGTGCGGAGCGTGGCCGCCGCCTGGCCCCGTGCCGCCTTTGAGGCCAATACCGCCGCACAGGCAATGCAGTTGCTGTTCGGTACAGCGGCAACGGAGGAGCAGTCCGGCATCCAGCTCAAGGTGCGCCCGGCCATCGACCATGGGGGCACCGAAATCTTCGTCATGGTCGCCGCCGATATCGCCGGGGCCGAATCGATCTCCCTCTTCATCGCCGACGCGCCTAAGCCGCTGGCCGCCTCACACCTGCTGGGCGAAGGGGCGGAGTGTTTCATCTCCACGCGCCTGAAGATGGAACAGGGCGGCGATGTAACAGCCATCATCAAGACCAGAAACCGGCTCTTCAGCGCCACCCGCAAGGTGGACCTGGCCGGCTGCGGGTGCGCATAAGCCTATGCCCCAGGACAAAGATCCCATCGCCATACGGGCCAAGATCAGTGACGGGATTGCCACCGCGAAGGTGTTGATCACCCACCCCATGGAAGCGGGCGAGCATGGAGAAGAGAGCGAAACCGCCCCCCACTTCATCCAGGAGATCATCTGCCGGATTGGGGAACGTACCGTCCTTACCGCACTATGGAGCGGCAATGTGGCGCGCGATCCCTATTTGGCGTTCAAATTCCGGGGGGCGCAACCCGGGGACATCCTCACCCTCCACTGGGTGGACAATCTCGGGCACAGGCGCCAGGTGGAAACCGAGATAACCTGAACGCCCGCCGGCCGTTTTATTCCGGTTTTGGTTCTGGCTCTGATTCCGGCTCAGACCCCGGTAATTCAAGATCCTCTCCCTGCTCTAAGGGTTCCTCCCCATCAAGCCCATCCAGGGCGATATCCTCCACCACCGAGGCCAGGACGTCATCATCGCTATCCGATGGGATATCCTCCTCAGGCAAAGCATCAACCAGTGTCTCCAGACTCTCTTCCTGCGCCTCGTCAGGCTCCGTCCCGCTGGACGGCTCCACCGGCTGCGGCGGTTCCGGCGCCGAAACCTCTCCGCTAATACTCCCCGCATCCACAAGCCCCGCTCTCATCTGCTCGAACATCTCGACGAGTTTGTTCTGGCCATCCCGGTCGAAATCGGCCCCCCCGCCGAACATATTGGAATATTCATTCAGCATCCGCCCCATGGTCTCCATGGTGATGCGCAGTTCCTGGGAGAGACGGGTATTCTCCACCTTCAGCCGCTCGCACTCGGCGGAGACACTTGGCTGCTCCTCCGCGGCGGGGGTAACAGTATCGGCAGGCAACCCTTCTTCCGTCTCGGCCACCTCTTTTTCAGTAACCTTGACAGGACCCGACACCTCCAGGGTGCGATAGGGCTCCACGGAGCTCTCGAACTCAACGTTGAGATTCTCCATGACCAGATAATCCCGCTTCAGGTAGGCATTGATCATCATTTGATAGAAGTAGCGCTCTCCCCGGTCGATCCGGGTGCTCAACTCCTTCGCCACCGCATCATCCAGGCCATAGCGTGAAACCAGCACCTCCCGTGTCTCCTCTTTCCTGCGCGAACGGTCCTCCTTGATACGGTCTACCAGTGTCTTGGCCGCCTGTTTATCCTTCTGCTTGCGGGATGTGATCACCATAACAACCGCGATGGCGGCCCCTGCGGTCACCAGCAGCAACTCCACCAGCACCAGAAACAGGAAAGGATCAATCTGCATTTTTCTCTTCCGTCTCGTCCTCTTCTTCCAACGGTCCGAACGCCTCTAGCTCCTCCTCGTCCCTATCCTCAGCCTCGTCTCCGACCTCTTCTTCGACCTCTTCTTCGACCTCTTCTGATTCTAGTACGCCCTGGCTCTCGCCGCCCGCCTCTTCACCTTCCACAAGCTGCAGTTCATCCTTGCCAGCCTTCTTGCGGCGAAAATACCAGAAGGCACCGCCCGCTGCCCCCGCAATCAGAAGATTCAGGACCAGCAACAGGATAATGCCGGAGAACCAACCGCCCTCTTCCTCTTCCGGAGGCGCGGGCGCTGGTTCGGGTGTGGGTTCCGGTTCAGGCTCTGGCACGGGCGCTGGTTCAGGTTCAGGCGCTGGCTCCTGCTCAGGAGCGGGTTCAGGCGCGGGTTCCGGTTCAGGCGGCGGGGGCTCCAGGGCGCCCTTGATCTCCACCGGACCTAAATCCAGCGCCAGCGCCTTCCCTTCACGGCTGTTCGCCTTGAACTGTACGCCCAGGCTCCACTCCCCGGCGAGTTTCGAGCTATCGACCCAGCCCTCACGGGAAAGACCGTCTTCCCCGGGCAAAAACATCACTGGAGTTGACTCCCCCTCTTTCGATACCAGAGCACCCTCTATCGCCACGCTGCCAAGATCCACCAGCTCCGAATCCGGCACCACCTTTACCAGCAACCCCGAAGCGCCGTCCCGCTCCGATTGGGCGCTTTCCAGCCTGGCGGCCGGCAACAGTTCCAGCAGATAGCGCCGCTCCCGGACGAAGGTCTTGCCCTCGGCGGACACCACCAGTTCCACTTTGCCGTTGGCCACCCCCTCGCCCCATAACAGGGTGAAATCTCCATCCCCCGCCTTTTCGTCCGCGTCCTTGCCGTCATCGAAGATGGGACGGGGTTCACCCGGGCCTTCCTCGTCCGTATGCTCCGCCTTCAGATCGACCACCTCCAGAAAATCCTTTTTCACGATCTTCTGGCCCTGGTCGGTGAAATGAATCCTCAGCGGCAGCCGCTCGCCCTGCAGAATACGGCTCGGCAGGTCGCTGGCCGCCATCTTGAGATCGGTGACCACCATCACCCGGTTATCCGGATCCATGGCGGCCAGCACCCGCCACTCACCCGCTTCCGGCTTGGAAATGGTAAGCAGATCGTAGCCCTCGTCACGGTGCCAACGAACCGTTTTTGGGGCATCCTTGGCGCCAAACTCCGCCCCGCCCGGGGTGATTACCCGGGTGGGCGCGGCATCTTCGGCGCGGAACACCAACAGGGTCACCTCATCGATGCTCTGGTCTACCTGAAAACGGTTGTCCTTAAGGGGAATGGTGTCGGGTTTTCCTACCTTCTCGAAAAGACGCAGGAAGATCCGCTGCAGTTGCGCGGCGTCGTTGACCTGTTCGTACCAGCCGTCGGTTTCATTGGCCATCTGCTTCAGGAGTTCATGATCGGCCCGTTCGGAAAGAGCTATGGCATGGATATGTGCGCCGTACCCTTTAATACGGGGCAACAGTTCGTTGAGGATTCGATTACGGGCCGCGGCGTTCTCCGCCGGGTTCTTGGAGATATCCACTACCCCGTCCGTAAGCAGGATCATATGACGGTCGTAGGCCCGGGCAGCGCCGTCCCAATCCTCAATGGAACGTTTCAGCACATCCTCAATATTGGTGAACTGACCCCGGGAATGAATTTTTTCCGCCCCATCCCGCGCCCGCGCCCGCCATGCGTCGTCCACTTTACCCAAGGGGACTTGCATGTTGACCCAGCGGCCGAAGGTCCAGACCCCGGCCCTGGAGTCATCCGGCAGAAGTTCCACCAGCAACCGTAAAGCAGGCCTTCTCAGGTTGCGGGGATCATTCTTTTTCATGCTCCCCGAGACATCGATCAATACCCGAGTGTCCGCAGCATCCACCGAAGTGGACTCGGCGTGGAGCGGCAAGGCACATAGGAACAGCGCGAAAAATAAAAACGCGCTCAGAATCCTGCGTTCCCGGAAATTGGGCATCACTTGTGACTCCTTCAGGTTTCTATCGCCAATAACCCTACCCCATTAGCGGCCAACTTCACATAGTACTTTAACTTTTGTGGGATTTATTTCGTGAATAGGGGGAACGCCCGCCATCCGGGCGGGCCTCAAAACGGCGATAACTCCACTGATACTGCTCAGGACAATGCCGAACGCACTGTTCAACTCCCTGGTTCAGCGCCGTAGCGGCGGCCACCGGATCGGGATCGGCCAAGGCTTCCGGTGCCTTGATCCAGTGCATGCGAAAACCCCTGCCATGAGTTAGACGTTCAGCGAATACATAGACCACAACGGCTCCTGTTTTCCGGGCCAACCGGTTGATCAACACCATGGTAAGAGCGGGCACACCGAAAAAGGGAGCGAACACGCCCGCTTTACTCTCTGATTTTTTCGGCTGTTGATCCGGCAGGATGGCCACCATTTCACCCTTGCGAAGGGCGCTAAACAGCGCCTTCACCCCCTGTGCATTGGTGGGAACCAGTTTGGCGCCGCTTTGTGCCCGACCGCTTACGATGAGTTCTTCCAGCCACTTCTGCCGGGGCGGACGGTAGAGCACGGTAATGGGGGCAACACTCACCAGGGAGTGCACCCCTATCTCCCAGTTCCCGAGATGCGGTGCTGCAAGAATCACCCCTTTTCCCTTCGCCAATGCTTCGCTGAAGACCTGTTCCCTATCTGTTGGATCTGTGCGTTTTAGCCAATAGGATGGTTCGCGCAACCAGGCCCCTGCCGCCTCCGCCAGGGTCTTGGCGTTCTCACGCAGGCAACTACGCATCAATCGATCTCTCTCCCGATCATCCAGGTCCGGAAAACAGAGCCGGAGATTAACCTCAGCGGTCCTCCGTTCCCTATTGGGAAACCAGTAGAACAGAGTGCCCAGCAGACTACCCAGTCCCTGAACCAACCGCAGGGGAAGCCGGGACATCAGCCGGATGAGAAATAGTGCTATGGTCGCTCGCATCAACTTATCCACTTAACCATTTCGCAAAACTGTACCATTATATAAAGGCAAGCCTGCACAACGGGTACAACTAGAAAACAATCATAACACCGGGCCCCAGGAGGAGAACCATGAGTAATCAAGAGCCTACCCCCATAACGCCGCAACAAGCCTTGAAGTTGATGGAGGACGATCCACGAACGGTACTGGTGGATATCCGTTCCAGCATGGAATTCCTGTTTGTGGGCCATCCGGTGGGCGCGGTCCATGTGCCCTGGATTGATGAGCCGGACTGGACCGTCAATCCCCATTTCGTCACCGATATCCGTAAACTGATGCTCGGCGGGGCAATTTGTATCATGGACGAGGGCTGCGCCCCCGTGATCCTGATCTGCCGCAGCGGAAAGCGCTCGCTGGAAGCGGGCAAGGCGTTGCTCAACGCCAATTTTCACCGGGTGTTCCATGTGGACGAAGGATTCGAGGGGGAACTGGATGAGCATCATCACCGCAGCTCCGTGGGCGGCTGGCGCTATCACGGCCTGCCGTGGGAGCAATGCTGATCGAAACTCATCCATGGTGTGACTTGCCTATCAAGGTGTGATAAATACAGATATCTGCTGTGGAAAAGGGTGAACGGCTTCAAATAAAAGGAACCGATTTTGCCTATACTTGTCACACCTGATAAGCACGGTATCCATATCTTTAAGAGGGGTACCCTAATCTATAACTAGAAGGGACGGAACAGACGATGCGTAACAAATTCGCTGCACTGGTCGTTATTGCTATTTTCTCCATCACCATGATCACCGGGTGCGGAAGCACCAGCCCGAAACGGGATACCGGCGTGGTAGCCGGCGCCGTGGTGGGTGGCCTCCTCGGCTCCCAGTTCGGCAAGGGACGCGGACGTACGGCGGCCACCATTGTGGGCGCCCTGGCGGGTGCCTGGATCGGCGGCTCCATCGGCCAATCCATGGATGAGCAGGACCGCTATGCGGCCAACAACACCCTGGAAACCTACCGCGACAATCAGGCCAACACCTGGACCAATCCCAATACCGGCAACACCTATACGGTGACCCCGACCAACACCTATGACACCGCCAGCGGCCCCTGCCGTGACTACACCACTAAGGCGTATATCGACGGTAAAGAGGAGACCATATACGGCAAGGCCTGCCGTCAGCCGGACGGCTCCTGGCAAGCCGCCAACTAAGATCCGGACTTGTAAGTCTGAACAAAGCCCCGCCAACCGGCGGGGCTTTTTCGTTGCCGGGGATGCGGTTAGTCACCCCGGCGCAAAGCATAGAAGTCGGTTACGAACCGCTCGAACCGCCGCTCCTGGATGGCCTCCCGAATCCCACGCATAAGCGTCTGATAATAATAGAGATTATGAATAGTGTTCAGGCGGGCGCCGAGGATCTCGTTACAGCGGGAGAGGTGGCGCAGGTAGCTGCGGCTATAGTTGCGGCAGGTGTAACAGTCACATAGGGGGTCCAGCGGCCCGCTGTCGGTCCGGTAGCGCTGGTTGCGGATGCGCACCACCCCCTGGTGGGTAAACAGGTGGCCATTGCGGGCGTTGCGGGTGGGCAGGACACAGTCGAACATATCGATACCGCGGCGCACCGCCTCCACGATATCCTCCGGGGTGCCCACCCCCATCAGGTAGCGGGGATGATCCTCGGGCAGCCGGGTGGAGAGAAAATCGAGCACCCGCCAGCGGTCCTCCGGCGGCTCGCCCACGGAGAGGCCGCCCACCGCGTAGCCGTCGAAACCGATGCCGGTCAGCCCCTGCAGTGACGCCTCGCGCAGATGCTCATACACCCCGCCCTGCACGATCCCGAACAGGGCCGAGGGGTTATCGCCGTGGGCCGCCTTGCTGCGCTCCGCCCAGCGCAGGGAGAGTTCCATGGAGACCCGCGCCTCCTCCTCGCTGGCCGGATAGGGGGTGCATTCGTCGAAAATCATGACAATGTCCGAACCAAGACGGCGCTGCACCTCCATGGATTCCTCCGGCCCCATGAAGATCTTGCTGCCGTCCACCGGGGAGCGGAAATGGACCCCCTGCTCGGTGATCTTTCTCATCTGCCCGAGACTGAACACCTGAAAACCGCCGGAATCGGTCAGGATCGGCCCCTGCCAGTGCATGAAATCGTGCAGATCGCCGTGCAGGCCGATCACCTCGGTTCCCGGACGCAGCATCAGATGGAAGGTGTTGCCGAGAACGATCTGCGCGCCGATCTCCCGCAGCTCTTCCGGGGTCATGGCCTTGACCGTGCCGTAGGTGCCCACCGGCATGAAGGCCGGGGTCTCCACTGTCCCCCGGGGGAACTCCAGCCGTCCGCGCCGCGCCACACCGTCGTTTTGGAGCCTGTTGAATATCATTTCTTAAAATAATTCCAAAAAAGGGGTTGACAGCCCCATTACTATATTAGAAGATATGAATATGCTGAGTTACATCCCCTTCGTAACTCACATATCCTCCTTAAGCAACTTTCAGGCGCGGTTCCTACCGCGCCTTTTTTTTATGTACAGGATGTACGGTACGCCGCGGGTGCAGGGATGCACAAGAGCGGCATTTCCATAGAAGGCCTTACACCGCGGAGCACATGGAAGTGCGAGAGCGGTGTTTGGGAATACGCACTGGAAACTGCTCCTCGGCAATTGCTCCTGCATTGCTCTACCACCTACATCCCTGTAGGCGTACGTTTCCAGTATACCCACCATCCCTGGTGGTAGTACGCCGCGGGTGCAGGGATGCACAAGAGCGGCGTGCGAAGTGCATGCGCGGCACAGCTTCAGCCAGTATTACACTCCATCCCGCCGCGTAATAAACATCGCATCCCCATAGCTGAAGAAGCGGTAACACTCCTCCACCGCATGGCGGTAGGCCGCCATGATCTCATCATAGCCGGCAAAGGCGGACACCAGCATCAGCAGGGTGGACTCCGGCAGGTGGAAATTGGTGATCATGGCGTCCACACAGCGGAAACGGTATCCCGGCCGGATAAACAGCCGGGTATCCCCACGCCAGGGCCGCAGCTCACCCTCCGCGGCGGCGGACTCCAGACAGCGGACCGAGGTGGTGCCCACCGCAATCACACGCCCGCCCCGCTCTCTTGCCGCCTGCACCTTTTGGCAGGCCTCTTCACCCAGTTCGCCCAGTTCACTGTGCATCTGGTGATCATCCAGATTGTCCACCCGGACCGGCTGAAAGGTTCCCGCGCCTACATGCAGGGTGACATGGGCGATATCCACCCCCTTGTCCCCGATCCGTTGCAGCATGGCCTCATCGAAATGGAGCCCCGCGGTGGGCGCCGCCACCGCACCTGGGCTTTTAGCATAAACGGTCTGATAGCGTTCATGATCCAGCTCCTGGTCTGAACGCTGGATATAGGGCGGCAAGGGGATGTGCCCCTCCCGCTCCATCAGGACCAGCCATTGGGTATCTGGAGAGTCGATCTCGAACAGATCCCCCTCACGGCCGATCACCTCCACTTCCGTTTGTTCGCCGATCCGGATGCGCCCACCCGGCTTGGGCGCCTTACTGGCCCGTACATGGGCCAGCGCCCGATTCGGTCCGGTGAGACGTTCGATCAGGATCTCCACCTGACCGCCAGTGGCTTTGCGCCCGTAGAGCCGGGCCGGTATCACCCGGGTGTCGTTGAATACCAGCAGATCTTCCGGCTGCAGCAGTTCCGGCAGATCGCTGAAGTGGCGATCCGCCACGCTTCCGTCATCTCCGTTCAGACACAGCAGACG
>JBNKPL010000060.1:0-13955 GCA_050295355.1 Sedimenticolaceae bacterium | reverse complement strand
AGCTGCGGGCCGGTATACGTTCGGGACGGGGCGCCGCTCCGGTCTATTTTACAAACTGCGTATAGGCGGGCGGCTATACTCAAAACGATCGCATACAAAAACTAAGACAACCTGAATAACAATCATTCCGGCCCGGAAAGGGTGGTCCTGTGTCGCTGCATTGGCCGGAACTATGCGGAGAGAGCAACGCCGATGTTCGAAAAAGATCCACGCACCTTCTCGCCCGAATACAAGAGTCTTTCGCCCGAACAGAAGGCGATGGTCAAGCTGGAGATCACCCTATCCAACTTCTTCAAGAATTTCGATCGCAGCCTGTCGCGCTGGGAGCGGATGATCTATCCGATGCTGCTGGTGGTGGGCATTCTCGGCCTTTCCGGCTTCTATCTCATCTACAACGTGACCCGTGACATGCATCAGCTGACCCAGCAGGTCGATCCCCAGATGGAGAGCAATCTGCATTCGATGTCGCAGCACATGGGGCAGTTGACGGAGAATATCGCCACCATGACCCGGCAGATCACCGTGCTGGTCGATCGTGTCGACAAGATGGAGTCGCACATCGAGACCATGGACGGCAACATTGCCTCCCTGGCTGTCAACGTCGGCAGCATGAAACAGGACATCGGCGTGATGACCGGCAACCTGCTCGAAATGACGCAGGCGATGCGGGCGATGACCCTGAACACCGGTGTCATGAGTCGGGACATCAATCAGATGGGGCGGCCGATGGACTTCATGCCCTGGTAAGCGGGCGGGGGCACCCGCCGCCATCACGGAGTCTGCCGAAGGGCGTCGTTCGCTTCAGGCATTGCCCTTGTCTTTCATGCCGATGCCCTGCTTGGCGGCGAAGTCGAGCATGCGCTGGATCGGCACCACCGCCCGCTCCCGGATGGCCGCATCGATCTCGATCTCGTTGCCGCCCTGCTCCAGAACCTGGAGCAGATTCTGCAGCGCGTTCATGCCCATCCAGGGGCAGTGGGCACAGCTGACGCAGGTGGCACCCTCACCGGCGGTGGGGGCTTCGATCAGCACCTTGTCGGGCGCCATCTGCTGCATCTTGTAGAAGATGCCGCCGTCGGTGGCGACGATGAACTCCTTGTTGTCCATCTCCGCCACGGCCTTGATCAGTGCCGTGGTGGAGCCCACCACGTCGGCCTGTTCGATCACGTTCTCGGGGGATTCGGGATGCACCAGTACGGCGGCGTCCGGGTGCAGCCGCCGGATCCGCTCCAGGGCCACCGATTTGAACTCCTCGTGGACCACGCAGGAGCCGGGCCACAACAGCATCTCGACGCCGGTGATGCGCTGCACATAACTGCCGAGGTGACGGTCGGGTCCCCACAGAATCTTCTTGCCCTGGGCGGCCAGGTGCTGGATCACCGGTAGGGCGATGCCCGAGGTCACCACCCAGTCGGAGCGCGCCTTCACCTCGGCGCTGGTGTTGGCGTACACCACCACGGTGTGGTCGGGGTGGGCGTCACAGAAGGCCGAAAACGCCTCAGCCGGACACCCCTCATCCAGGGAGCAGGTGGCGTTGAGATCCGGCATCAGCACCCGCTTTTCCGGGTTCAGGATCTTGGCGGTCTCGCCCATGAAGCGCACTCCGCAGACCACCAGGGTCGCGGCGGCCTGCTCGGTTCCGAAGCGGGCCATCTCCAGGGAGTCGGCCACGCATCCGCCAGTCTCCTCGGCCAGGGTCTGCAGATCGGCATCGGTGTAGTAGTGGGCCACCAGGGTGGCGTCCTGTTCCTTCAGCAGACGTTTGATTCGATCCCTTAGCGCCTCTTTCTCCTCGCTCGAGAGTTCCGGCCACTGGGGATGGGGCGGGACCTCGATGGCCGGGACTTCGTACGTTTCGTGGGTGGGATTGCTCATAATCAGGTTCTCTTGCTGCTGCGGTTAGCGGGTGATCTCGACCCGCTGTGGATTTCTGGAACGATAGATGCGCGCCGGGCGGTGGGTGCCGTGGCGGCGTAGTTCGTTGGTCTCTTCGATCTGGCCCAGGGCCAGTATCGATTTACGGAAATTTCTTTTATCCAGCTTCTCCCCACGCAGGATCTCATAGACCGACTGTAGTTCACTAAGGGTAAAGCGTTCGGTCAAAAACTGAAAGGCGATGGTGGAGTAGTAGGTCTTGGAAATCAGCCGCTGGTGGGCCATTTCGATAATCTTGTCATGGTCGAAGGCCAGTTCCGGCAGATTGTTCAGGGGATACCAGGCGGCCTCCACCGCATCACTGCCGGCCCTGGGCCGCAACCGGTCTGCCGGGACGATGGCGTAGTAGGTCACGCTGATTACCCGCTCTCTCGGATCGCGCTCCGGCGCGCCGAAGGTGTAGAGTTGCTCCAGGTAGATTCCGCTTAATCCGGTCTCTTCCTGCAACTCCCGCTGGGCGCAGTGGTCAATATTCTCATCGATATCAAGGAATCCGCCCGGGAGCGCCCACATGCCCTCATAGGGCGGGAGTCCACGCCGGATGAGCAACAACTGCAGTTGCTGGTCACGGATGGTAAAGACCACGGTATCGGTGGTCACCGCAGGGTGTGGATATTGATAGCAGTAGGGGGCTGACATCGGGGTAATAAGTAAGTGTTGATCTGACACGATTCCAGTGAGTGTGGATAGTACACTAATTAAAAATGGATGTCCCACGAAACAGGTGTGATATGATTTTAAATCCCAATCGATCCGCCGTTCGGCACTAAAGAGAACCCCTTTTTGGCCGAAATCTATATGATGGTATTTTTTCAGGGGAGTGCTATGAGTTCAGAAAGAGCGGTGTCTGTTAAACAGGAGGTGCTGGAGCTTAAGCACTTGCCGCCCCTCTCCATGACGGCGATACGCCTGATCGAACTGGTGGCTGATCCGGAAGTGGAGATTGATGATATCGCCGATATTATTGAACAGGATCCGGGGCTGGCGGCCCGCATCGTCGGCCTGGCCAATGCCGCCTATTTCGGGCAGGTTCAGCCCATCCACTCGGTCAAAGAGGCCATCGTTCGGGTACTGGGTCTCAATACGGTAAAAAACCTCTCCTTCAGCATCGCCGTTAGTGGTGTCTTCAAAACCGATCAATGCCACAATTTTGATGTACGCGATTACTGGTTCAGAGCCATAGGCTGCGCGACCCTGGCCCGGATGTTGGCCATGGGTATTGCGCCGGAAGTGCGTCCCAATCCCGATGCGGTTTATCTCGGCGGGCTGCTGCATAACCTGGGATATCTGATTCTGGCCTATGCTTTTCCCGCCGAGCTGTCCGCGGTGCTTGAACGTATGCGGCAGGAAGGGGGCAACCCGATTCAACTGCAGCGGGAGCAGATGGGTATCGACTGGGTCAGTGCCGGGGTTTGGGTGGCGCGCCGCTGGCATCTGCCCGAGTCCGTGGTACGGATGATCGGCGGCATGGAGGAAAATCGGATTTCTTCGCCTGATCAGTTCGATGCCGTGCTGGTGAGTGGCTGCGCTCGCTGGATACAGAGTTATAGCGGGTCAAGCAACAGTGAATTGAGTAGCGGTGGGGCGCTTTTGGCCCTGCCGAGTTTGAATCCGGAAGCATTGGATCGTATTCAGCATCAATGGGAGGAGCAGGTAGAGGAATTGAAGGTACTCTCTAGAGAGTTGTCGTGATGTGATTATCCGGGGTAATTCGTAGTAGCCACCATACCCACACATATGCCAATAACAAATATACAGCAGCGTTTTCTTGCCCTACTGGATTCCTTGTCTGCCGTGCGCAGGTTTTCCGAGGTTAATCTGAAGAGCATTACCGAGCTGGAGCTGCTGGAAGGCGCCCTGAATGCCTTGGTGGATCATCATGATATGGCTTTCTGCTCCCTGTTTCTCCCGGACAGTGAGGGAGTTCTCCGTTGCGTCGTGGGTATGGAGTTGGGCGAGCAGTTGGGTTTTTTTCAGGAAGATAAGATTGTTTCCGAAATGACCTTTGCCGCCGGCGAGGGAATCATGGGCATCGCCTACCAGACCGGAACCATACAGTATTGCCACAACTGCGCCCGCGATGAGCGCTTCAAGCCGTTTCCTACCCGATCCCTGTTTCGCGGCCACGGTTCCATCGTATCGGTGCCGGTCAGCTCGGCGGGCAAGGTGTTGGCGGTACTGAACGTTTCCCACCATCATCCCGATTTCTTTGAATCCTGGCAGCAGCATATGCTGATCCTGTTCAGCAATATTCTGGGTCACACCCTGTCCAGTCACCGCCTGATCCACGCCCTGGACCGTGAGGTACAGAACCGGACGGAAAAACTGGAGTTGGCGCTGACCGAATCGGAGCGGCGGCGGAAACAGTTCCAGGATCTTTCCTGTATTGATCAGTTGACGGGACTTCACAATCACCGTTTTTTCCAGCAGGAGGGCTCCTCACGGCTGGCGAGGGCCATCCGCTTTGAACAGCCAGTGAGTGTCCTGCTGGTTGCCATAGACCGCCTTCAGGGCATCCGGGCGGAGAGGGGGGATGATGTCGGGGACCTGATATTGCGCTCGGTAGCGGAGGAACTGGGCCGGCTGGCGCGTGCCTGTGACATGGTTTCGCGGCTCGAAGACGAAAGCTTCGCACTAGTACTCTCGGATACCGATTCCGCTGGCGCCGAGGTGTTCACGGAGCGGCTGCGGAAGCAGGTGAGCGGCCTGAAGGCCGGCGTAATGGCCGGGGATGGCGGTCTGACCGTGAGTATTGGCATCGCCGCCCTGCAGGGCCCGCTGGAGGGTGCGGAGCCGGGGAGCGTGCTGGAGCGGTTGCGCCGCGAGGCCCTTCAGGCCTTGCAGTACTGTCAGAGAAGCGGGGGTGATCAGCGGCGACTGTTCGCGGACTAGGGGTATAATCGGCCTATGACAACAGCCCGTGAAGAAACCCGCCTGGTAGTCGCCATCTCCTCCCGGGCGTTATTCGATCTCAGCGAGTCCCATGCCGTTTTCGAGGCCGAGGGGATCGAGGCCTACTGTAATTATCAGATCGAGCACGAGGATGATGTGCTGGAACCCGGGGTGGCCTTTCCCCTGGTGAAAAAACTTCTGGCCTTGAACCAGATCTACTCAGGCGCCGCCTCGGTGGAAGTGATTCTGCTGTCCAGGAACAGCGCCGATACCGGGCTGCGAATATTTAACTCCATTGCCCATCACAAACTGAATATCATCCGGGCGGCATTTTGCGGTGGGGAAAGCCCTTATCGCTACGTGGCGGCCATGGGGGCGCACCTGTTTCTGTCCGCCGACCCAGAGGACGTGCGCCAGGCGCTGGAGTCCGGAATCGCCGCGGCAACCATTTTACCCTCCGCCACCTCCCGTTTTGATTCCATCGGTGATCAGTTGCGCATCGCTTTCGACGGCGATGCGGTGATCTTTTCCGACGAGGCGGAGCAGGTGTTCAAGCAGGAGGGGTTGGAGGCGTTCACCCGCAGTGAAATAGCGGCCGCCCGCACCCCCTTGTCAGGCGGGCCATTCAAACGTTTCCTCTCCGCCCTGCATCAGATGCAGGGGGCTTCACCCGCCGAGGTGTCGCCGATCCGGACCGCGCTGGTGACGGCGCGGGCCGCACCCGCCCATGAGCGGGTGATCCGCACCCTGCGGGCGTGGAATATCCGCATCGATGAGGCCTTCTTCCTGGGGGGGGTGGACAAAAGCGACTTCCTGCGCTCCTTCGGCGCGGACATATTTTTCGATGACCAGCAGGGGCATTGCGAATCGGCGCGCCACCATGTGCCCACCGGGCACGTGCCGCATGGAGTGGCTAATCGCTAGCCCGGATATTGCATCAGCATCCCGAGTGCCTGCGGAATTCGCAGCCGTTGTGACGCCGGTTTGGAACGAAAGAGATAGCGGTGGCTATCTCTTGAGTGAAAACCAAGCCACAACGAGCGAGAAACCGCCGGAATCGGGATAGAACGGCGCCGGGTACAAATGGTTCACTTTTGAATTATCCGAAACGCCATGCTTTCTATCGCATCTTCAATGACACACGCGGCAGGCGGCGTTCGGCTGGTGCAATATCCGGGCTAGGCCTCGCCGTAGGCGATGGTGTCGGAGGGTTTCTGCAGGAAGTCGCCCTGGACATAATTGACGCCGATGGTCCACAGGGCGGCCAGACAGTTGGCGTCTTCCACCTCCACGGCCACGGTCTTGATCGCCATGGAGTGGAGCAGTTCGTTAATCGTCCGCATCTTCTCCTGCTGGTCCGGCTTTTCATGCAACTCTTTGGTGAAGGCGCCATCCAGCTTCACATAATCCACCGGAATATGTTTCAGCAGCGTCTCCGGCCGTGGCTGGAGACCGAACCGGTCCAGGGCCAGTTGGCAGCGGATCTTGGCCAGGCCGTCCGCCAGTTTTTTCGCGTTTTGGGCGTGGTCGCGCAGGTCGGATTCATGGAACTGGAATGCCAGCCAGGGGCCCTTGGCGTTGTACTCCCGCAGGCAGTCGCAGATCCATAACAGCATGGTCTCGTCTTCAATCCCCTGAGCGGAGATATTGAGGAAGAACTTGATCTTGTGCCCATCCTCCCGTTGCTGGGCCAGTTCCTTGATGGCGTGCTTGATTACCCAGCGGTCAATCTCCGCCATCATGGAACTCTGCTCCGCCTGGTAAAAGAAATCTTCCGGCAGGATGCTGTTGTCATTCTCATCCAGCAGGCGGATCAGGACGGCGTAGTTTTCCCGCGTATCTCCCTGCAGGCTGACAATGGGTTGATAAACAAGCTGGAACCGGTCGTTGTCCAGGGCGTCGCGCAGCAGGGCTTCCAGCTTGGTGTTCTCTTCCGGCTTCTCCTCATAGGCGGGATCGTCGCTGGTCTTGGCGAAGGAGGCGGCTTGGTTGCCGCCTTCGTCGCGCACTGATTCACAGGCGTTGTAGGCCTGATTGATCATGTCCTGGGCGCTGCCTTCGGAATCGGCCGTCAGATGGCTGACACCGATACTGCATGTCAGCTCCGGCGCCCCAGTGGCTACGCTGAAGGGGTGTTGACCGATGATCGTCCGGATCTGTTCGGCATACTGATCGGCCTCGGCCTGCTCGGCGAGGGTGGTGGAGAAGATGACAAAGGTATGGTCGCCGAAGCGGGCCAGGGTGTCGCCGTCCCGGGTATACTCCCGGATCAGTTCGGCGGCCTCTTTCAGTACCGAGTCGCTGGCGGTGATGCCGTGGGTGGTGCGGAATTTCTGGTAATCGTCCAGCAGGATGTAGAGCAGGGAGCAGGGGGCGCCCGCCCGGGTGTCCGCGGCCAGGGCCTCTTCCAGCCGCTCCATGAAGCATTGGCGGTTGGCGAGGCCGGTCAGGGAGTCCTGCCGGGTGAGCTGGTTAATCTTCTGCGCCATCTCCTTGTCCAGGGAGCGGTCGCGGATCATGATCTGGGTGCAGGGCTCGCCGTCCACGCTGGCGGACGAGAATTCCAGTTCGGCGTCGAACACCTTGCCGCTGGTGCTTTTGCAATGCAGTTCCAGCTTGGTCAGTTCCGTTGCTTTGTCGAGAGAGCGGAGGAACTCCTTGAGGGCCTGCTGATCCCCGGAATCCACCATGTCCAGAATGGGCATGCCCTCGATCTCTTCCATCTCTATATAGCCAAACATATCCAGGAACACCTGATTGGCCTGAATGAACATCCCCTCATGAACATAGGCGATGGCGTCGCGGGAGTGTTCCACCAGTGCGTTACAGCGATCCTCCATCTCCTGGGCGCTGGCTTTCAGCTGCTCCAGTTCCCGGCGCAGGGCCAGATCGTTGTACTCCCGGGCGATAACCAGTTTCAGATGCTCCAGGTCATTCGCGGCCACCAGGTCACGGGCGCCCTTGCGCATGGCGTCCAGCAGGGTGGCGGGATCATCGCCTTCGGAATAACGAACGATCAGCGGGATGCCGGGGGCGGCGTTACGGCACAGCAGCACCCCCTGGAAGGTTTCAATGCCCTCGGTGCCGCAGCTGAGAAGGATGAGGTCGAGATCGGGATTGGTCAGCGATTCAACCAGTTCCGCCTCATCGTCCACTCGCCGGCAATGCACCGCCAGCCCTTCGTTGCGCAGGGCGCTGACGATCGCCTCGGTTTCGTTGGGCGAGTCGTCGATAACGAGTAGCTCTATGGCCGATTCGGGTCGAAACATTCCATTCATGACTGATTCGCTTGTAGCACTACGGTTTCCTGTGGTTCCGATGAGGTTCCATCATCTCGATCGGAATTATCTGGGAGCGCCTTTGGAGTCTCCATGATAATTGTCACCGGATTGTAGCGCAGGAAGTTAGGCAAACACCATGTTTAGGGTAGGGATTGGTTCTCATATCCGAACTTGCGGGGAGCCGTTTCCCGGAAACTTCGGCCATGTTCCTAACGGGGGTATTCGTGCAGCGGGAGTTTGGCCGCGGCCCCGGCCTTTTCGTACACGAATCGCGGCATAAGATATCCAGGAAGCCGCTGCCGTAACCGCGCTTCCAGTTGCAGCGCCTCTTTCCATGGCACCTCGAAATGGGCGGCCCCCGCCACCCGGTCCAGCATATGCAGGTAGTAGGGCAGTACGCCCAGCTCAAACAGGGCCTCGCTCAGCGCACGCAGGGTCTCTGCGTCATCGTTCACGCCCCGTAACAGTACGGACTGGTTCAACAGGGTGACCCCCGCCGATGCCAGGCGCCGAAGCGCCTCGGGTACCGGACCTGTCAGTTCCCGTGGGTGATTGCAGTGAAGCACCAGCACGGTGGGCAACCGCAGATCCGCCACCAGCCGCACCAGTTCGTCCGTGATCCGTTCCGGCAGGGTGACCGGCAGGCGGGAGTGGATGCGCAGCCTGCGGAGATGGGGTATGGCCTGCAGATCCCGCAGCAGTTCTCCGAGTTCGCCGTCACCGAGCATCAGTGGGTCGCCGCCGCTGAGGATGACCTCGCTTAGGGAGGCGTCGGCGCGCAGGTGCTGCAGGCCCTGCACCCACTCCCGTCCCGTGGCCGCCGATTCCCGATAGGGATAGTGGCGCCGGAAACAGTAGCGGCAGTGGCTGGCGCAGGCGCCGGTGACGATCAGCAGAGCACGTCCCTGGTATTTCTGCAGCAGCCCGGGTGAGAGGGTGGCGGCGCCGTCACCCACCGGATCCGCGGAGAAGCCGGGCTGGGAGCTCCACTCCTCCGCCGTGGGCAGGACCTGGCGCAGCAGGGGGTCGTCCGGGTTGCCTTTTTCCATCCGCTCCGCGAAGCCGCGCGGGACCAGCAGACCAAAGTGGGCCTGGGCGGAAAGGGGCGGCGCAACCCGGCCTGAATCGAGCCGCAGATGGCGCAGCAGCGCCCCGGCATCGGTGAAGGCATGGGTCAGCTCCTGCTGCCATAGCGGCCCGGATCGGGGTATGATACGCACCTTTATTTGACGGTTTTCTGGGGACGACATGGCAAGTTACAGCACTAATGAGTTCAAGGGTGGCCTCAAGATTATGCTTGATGGGGATCCCTGTTCCATTATTGAAAACGAATTTGTAAAGCCGGGCAAAGGCCAGGCCTTCAACCGGGTGAGAATCCGCAATCTCAAGACCGGCCGCGTGATCGAGCGGACCTTCAAATCGGGTGATTCCGTGGAGGCCGCGGATGTCATTGAGCTGGATCTCCAGTTTCTCTACAGCGATGGTGAGTTTTGGCACTTCATGGACCAGAACTCTTTCGAGCAGTATAGCGCCGATGCGGCGGCGGTTGGCGATACCACTAAATGGCTCAAGGAGCAGGATGTCTGCACCGTCACCCTCTGGAACGGTGCTCCCATTATCGTGGAGCCGCCCAATTTTGTAATCCTCACCGTGGCGGATACCGATCCCGGCCTGAAGGGTGACACCTCCGGCAGCGGTGGTAAACCGGCTACCTTGGAGACGGGCGCGGTGGTGCGGGTGCCCCTGTTCGTGCAGATCGGCGACATGATCAAGGTGGATACCCGCAACGGCGAGTACGTTTCCCGCGCCAAGGAGGAGTAGGGCGGTTTGACCCGGGATAGCGGTTGGCGGCCGTCCGCCTCTCTGGAGGCGATCCGAAGGCGGGCGGAACTGCTGGCGTCCATCCGCGCGTTCTTCCGGCAGCGGGGCGTGCTCGAGGTGGAGACCCCGGTCTGTTCCGTCCACGGCTCCACCGATCCCGCCCTGGCCAGCCTCTCTACCCGCTACACGGGTCCCGGCGCGCCCCGGGGGCGGGATCTCTATCTGCACACCTCCCCCGAATTTCCCATGAAGCGGCTGCTGGCCGCCGGCAGCGGGGCCATCTACCAGATCTGCCGGGTGTTCCGGGACGGGGAGGCGGGACGTCTGCACAATCCGGAATTCTCCCTGCTGGAGTGGTACCGTCCGGGTTTCGACCATCACCGCCTCATGGAGGAGCTGGCGGAGCTGGTCAATGGCTTGTTGCCCGATCCCTTGCCAGTGGAGAAGCTCAGCTATGGGGGGCTGTTCCAGCGTCATCTTTCCATCGACCCCCACCGCGCCACCCCGCAGGCGCTGCGGCGCTGCGCGGAGGCCCACGCCATACCCGGCGCGGACTCCCTGCAGCTCATCGAGCGCGACGGCTGGCTGGATCTGTTGTTGAGCCATATCATCGAGCCGGAACTGGGACGTGGGCGGCTGACCTTCATCTACAACTATCCCGCCACTCAGGCCTCGCTGGCCCGGCTGGAGGATGGCGATCCGGCCGTGGCCCAGCGCTTTGAGCTCTATATGGAGGGTATGGAGATCGCCAACGGCTTTTATGAACTGACCGATCCAAAGGAGCAGCGGCGGCGTTTCGAGGCCGACAGTGCCATGCGCCGCAAGCTGGGGCAGGGAGAGGTGCCCATGGATGAGAATCTGCTGATGGCGCTGGAGGCGGGCCTGCCGGACTGCTCTGGTGTGGCGCTGGGGATTGACCGCCTGCTGATGTGCCTGACGGGCGCGTCCCACATCCGGGAGGTACTGGCCTTTCCCCTGGAACGGGCGTGAAGGGGCGGATGTTGTCTATTCCATCTCTATGCTAAGTTTCCCCTATGACCATGGAATACCGAGTTACCAAGCCCTCTGAGCACCGTGTGGTGGTGCTCGGCGCCAGCCCCAAATCCACCCGCTACTCCAATCAGGCGGTCTGTTTACTCAAGGATCATGGATATCCTGTGATCCCGATCCATCCAAAAGTGGCGCGTATCGAGGGGCTGGAGGTGCTCCCCGCCCTGCACCGGGTGGAGGGGACGGTGGACACCCTTACCCTCTATGTGGGTCCCGAGCGAATACGGCCCATGATCAACGACATACTGGCCCTCTCTCCGGGGCGGGTCATATTCAATCCGGGCACCGAGTCGCGGGAACTGGAACACCTGCTGAACGATGCAGGTATCGCCTGGCTGCAGGGATGTACACTGGTGATGCTGCGCACCGGGACCTTCTGACCGTGATGCCGCTGCGCATCCACATCATCCCCGCGCTATCCCGGCCATGAACTGGACGAACAGTGCCGAACGTTACGGTCTGGTGGCGGTGCTGCTGCACTGGCTGGTGGCGCTGGCGGTGGCGGGGTTGTTTCCCCTCGGCCTCTGGATGAGTGGCCTGGACTACTACGATCCCTGGTACCGTCAGGGCCCCGATCTCCACAAGGGCGTCGGGGTGTTGTTGTTTGTGGTGGTTCTGATACGTCTGGGGTGGCGCCTATGGAATCCGCCGCCGGGGCCGCTGGAGAACCACGCGCCCCTGGAAAAAACCGCTGCCCACTGGATGCATCGGCTGCTTTATCTGCTGCTGTTTCTGATTATGCTGTCCGGCTATCTGATCTCCACCGCCGACGGCCGTCCGCTTTCGGTATTCGACTGGTTCGAAGTTCCGGCCCTGGTGAGCGGTTTCGAAGGCCAGGAGGATCTGGCGGGCAAGGTGCATTTTTTATTGGCGGTAACTTTGACGGCCTGCGTGACCGTGCATGCGGCAGGGGCCTTAAAACATCACTGGATCGACCGGGATCGAACCTTGCTGCGGATGTTCGGTCGATAATTATTACCAAGGTAAAAGTTGGAGGAGAAAAAATGAAACTGTTCAAACTAATGCTGTTGTTGCTGCTATTGACGGGCGCCGGGATGGCGTCGGCCGCGGATTATGTGATCGACACCAAGGGGGCCCACGCCGCCATCCAGTTCCGGATCAAGCATCTGGGTTACAGCTGGCTGACCGGCCGTTTCAACAAGTTCCAGGGAAACTTCAGTTATGACGAGAAGGATCCCGCCGCCTCCCGGGTGGAGGTGATCATTGAGACCGCCAGCATCGACTCCAACCATGCGGAGCGGGACAAGCACCTGCGGGATGAGCGTTTCCTGGATGTGGAAAAATATCCCACCGCGGGTTTTATCGGCACTGGATTTGAGGAACGGAAGGACGGTACGGCGCTATTGACGGGCAATCTGGAGTTGCACGGCGTGAGCCGTCCGATTCAGATCGAGGTGGAGAAGATTGGACAGGGTGACGATCCCTGGGGCGGCTACCGCATGGGTTTTTCCGGGACCACCACCATCGCCCTCAAGGATTTCGGCATCAACACCAATTTCGGCCCCGACTCCCAGCATGTGGAACTGACCCTGCATGTGGAAGGGATCAGGCGCTGACCACGCCCCGCTCAATCCGGGCCGCGTTGCGCCGCTACGCCGACCCGGAAAGGGCGAAGCACAGCCAGCGCTTCTTCAAGACCGGCAAGGGGGAGTACGGGGAAGGGGACCGCTTTCTCGGGGTGCGGGTGCCCGATATCCGCCGGGTCGCCGGGCAGTATAAGGATCTTCCTCAGCTTGAGGTCCTGAAACTGTTGCGCTCTCCCATCCATGAGGAGCGGTTCCTGGCCCTGGCGATCATGGTCAACCGTTTCAAGAAGGCGGCCGGGACGGGAGACCGGGAACAGCAACGGCTACTCTACGACAGCTACCTTGCCCACTTGGAGTGGATCAATAACTGGGATCTGGTGGATGTCTCCTGCCGCGATATCGTCGGCGGCTATCTCCTCACCCGGCCGAAGCGCGAGCGCGGGATACTCAAGGAGTGGGCCGTTTCCTCCCACCTCTGGACCCGCCGCATCGCCATTATAGCCACCTGGCAGTTCATCCGTGAGGGGGAGTACGGCGATACCCTGCAACTGGCCAGGACTCTGTTGCGGGATGAACACGACCTGATCCATAAGGCGGTGGGCTGGATGTTGCGTGAGGTGGGGAACCGTGAGCGCGCGTTGCTGACCGCTTTTCTGGATAGGCATGCACATCGGATGCCGCGCACCATGCTGCGCTATGCTATTGAGAAGTTACCTGCTAAAAAGAGACAGGCCTACCTGCGGCGCGGATAGACCTGTCTCCACTCCAGTCGGCGCCGCTGATCAGTTGTCGCGCAGATGATCGTCGTATTCCGCCTCAAAGTGTAGCTTGTGGTCGGACTCTTCCTGGGCCAGTTTCAGGAAAGCGTCCTTAACGGCCGGGTCGGCGGCGCCGTGCGCCAGATCCGTATAGAGATCGTGGGCCGCCTTCTCTTTTTTCATGGCCAGGAGGAGCAACTCCTCATAGCTCATGCCCGGTTTCACTTCGATGTCCACGGTGTATTCCGCCACCTTGAGATCCAATGCCTCCAGGCGCGAAGGGTGGAGTTCCACTCCCTGGCTCTTCAGCGCCTCCAGTTTGGCCTTATGCTTTTCCTCCTCCGCGGCGTAACCCCGAAGGGCCTCGCGCACCGATGGATCATCAACCTGATCCAGCAGCGAAGTGTAGAATGCAGCCGCCTTCTCCTCTTCCCGGATGGCAAAGTCGAGTACGGCTTCAACGGAATCCCATTTAGTCATCAATCTCTCCTGCAATTGGATTATCAAATACGCGTTTATTCATACCAGTGAATCAGTTCCGAGGCATCGGAGCGGTCGGTGCGCAGGGCGTTGGCCGGCGACTCCATGTCCGGATAACCGATGGAGATTCCCAGCACCAGACGTTTGTTGTCGGGGAGGCCGAGAAACGCCTTGATCTCTTTGGCGTAGTC
>JBNKPL010000059.1:0-14082 GCA_050295355.1 Sedimenticolaceae bacterium | reverse complement strand
GTCGGGTTGGTTTGTGACAAGGCCCGTACCACGCTGGCCGGCAGACTGCAGGCCTCCACCGAGTGCAGCACCACCGCATCGTGCTGGTAGGGTTGATCCAGCAGGGCTTCGAGACCGATCACGTCCGTGCCGCGCGCCAGGCGTACAATGCGTTGGTGTCCATCCGGCAGGTATTGCACCAGCTTCAGGATGCCAGTGCGGATAGTGAACAGGCGCTCGCCCGCCTCGCCGGCCCGATACAGGGTCGATCCCGGCGGCAGGGTGTAGAGATCGATGGGCTGGTGGATCTGATCGAAATCCTTCTCTTCCAGTCCCGCAAACAGCACCGAGTTGCGCAGGGTGCAACTGAGACAATCGGCCTCGCCATCCCAAGCCTCTTTGTCAGAGACAAGTTTCATTTAGTTTTTACAATCCAGATTCGGCAACTATAGCGGCCGCTCCATATAGGGTGGCCGTACTCAATTTATTGATGTAGCTATCCCACGGGCCTTTTTTTGGCGAGCCAACCCATGGGGCGTACCCTGCCCGATTTTCCAGCCGTGCCTGGCCGCCGGTAGGGTACAATCTCCTTTCCTTTGTTAAGTCTGGGATTCTAACAGACAAATCGGCCGCGTCACGTATTTATCACTGGTTTTTGTATGGCTTTAATTACCCTTCGCGACATCCAACTCGGTTTTGGCGGCGCCCCCCTGCTGGACGGCGTCTCTTTTTCCATTGAGCCGGGAGAGCGGATCTGCCTGCTGGGCCGCAACGGAGCAGGCAAGTCCAGCCTGATGAAACTGCTGGCCGGGGAGTTGCAGCCGGATGACGGCCGGATGGTGCTGCAACAGGGGGCAAAGGTGGCCCGGCTGACCCAGGAGGTGCCGGACGACACCCAGGGCAGCCTGTTCGATGTGGTGGCCGGCGGCATCGGCGAACTGGGGGCGCTGGTGCAGCGCTATCACCAGATAAGCGTCCAATTGGAGCACAATCAGGAGCCCGGGCTGTTGGCGCAGCTGGCGCGGGTACAGCATGAGCTGGAGGCGGCGGACGGGTGGCAACTGGAGCAACGGGTGGAAACGGTGATCTCCCGCCTCGCTCTCGATCCCGAAGCGGCCTTTGATCAACTCTCCGGCGGGCTGAAGCGGCGCGCCCTGCTGGCCCGGGCGCTGGCCCCGGGACCCGATCTGCTGCTGCTGGACGAACCCACCAACCATCTCGACATCGAATCCATTGAGTGGCTGGAGGAGTTCCTCCTCGGCTACGGCGGCACCCTGCTGTTCATCACCCACGACCGGGCGTTCCTGCGCAGTCTGGCCACCCGCATCCTGGAACTGGACCGGGGCAGGCTTACCGACTGGCCGGGCGACTACGACAACTTCCTGCGCCGCAAGGAGGAGATGCTCCATGCGGAGGAGATGGAACAGCAGCGCTTCGACAAGAAGCTGGCCCAGGAAGAGGTGTGGATTCGTCAGGGCATCAAGGCGCGGCGCACCCGCAACGAGGGACGGGTGCGCGCCCTGAAGAAGATGCGCGACGAACGGCTGCAGCGGCGGGAACAGGATGGCTCGGCGCGGCTCTCCCTGCAGGAGGCGGAGCGTTCCGGCAAGTTGGTGGTGGAGGCGGAGGGGGTGGACTACGCCTGGGAGGGGAAGCCCGTGATCCGCAATTTCTCCACCACCATACTGCGCGGCGACAAGGTGGGGGTGATCGGACCCAACGGCAGCGGCAAGACCACCCTGCTCAATCTACTGCTGGGCCGGCTGGCGCCCGACAGCGGCTCCGTGCGGTTGGGTACAAAAGTCGAGGTGGCCTATTTCGATCAGCTGCGGGCCAGCCTGAACCCCGCCGCCTCCGTGCGGGACAACGTGGCGGAGGGCAGTGATCAGGTGGAGGTGAGCGGCAAGAAAAAACATGTCATCAGCTACCTGCAGGATTTTCTGTTCACTCCCGACCGGGCCGCGCAGCCGGTCTCCGCTCTTTCTGGAGGCGAGCGCAACCGGCTGTTGCTGGCGAAACTCTTCACCCGTCCCTTCAACGTGCTGGTGATGGACGAACCCACCAATGATCTGGATGTGGAGACCCTGGAACTGCTGGAGGAACTGCTGCTGGAGTACCAGGGAACCCTGCTGCTGGTGAGCCACGACCGCGCCTTTCTCAACAATGTGGTGACCAGCACCCTGGTGTTCGAGGGGGGCGGCAGGGTCGCCGAGTATGTAGGCGGCTATGACGACTGGCAGCGCCAGCGGCAACCCGTCGCCGCCAGCAAACCGGCCGCGGCCGCCAAAAAGCCCGATCCGGATCGAACCAGGCCCAAGCCGAAACCGGCGGCCAAAAAGCTGGGCTACAAGGAGCAGCGGGAGCTGGAGACCCTGCCGAAGCGAATCGAGGAACTGGAAGAGGAGATGGTGGTCATACAGGGTCGTATGGCGGACCCCGCCTTTTATCAACAGGATGGGGACGGTATCGCGGCCCAGAAGACACGTCTGTCGGAGGTGGAGGCGGAACTGGAGCAGGCCTACAGCCGATGGGAGGAGCTGGAGTCTTCCGTATCCTGAGTTCGGGTTGCCGCGAGTGGGAAATAATAAAAACTGAGTCTAAAGTTTCACTAATATCTATCGATACTATACTGGATGGGTACTACACGAACGGTCTATCTGAAGATCTGACACAGTTCCATAATAAAAAGCTGACATCGGTTGTGGCAGAGAGCCTGTGATCCGTAGGGATTTCGGAGGGTGTCTATGATGAAAAGCGAAAATCAGGAACAGGGCCGAAGCGCCACTCACATATGAAAGTTATTAGCCGGTCGATCATTACGCCCGTTCTGTTTCTGGCGCTTTTCCTGTCCGCGAAAAGTATCTCCTGGTATTACAACTGGCAGGCGAGCGGCGCCATGGAGATCGAGCGCAGGATGGGAAGCTTGACCACTAGCGCAGAGTGGTTGTATCGGGGGATTCATGTTCCGCGGCCGTCCCCGGCCGCCATCCAAATCGCGCGCGAGGCCGGCGAGGCGTATCACGCGGAGTTTCTCGGATTGCAGGAGCGTATTGCGGACACTGAGCAACGGGAGATCCTGGACGGGGACATTACCTCATTGTGGTTGCAGGTCAGGGGTGATCTGCAATTGTTTCTTGATGAAAAACACGTCATTCAGGATGAGGAAGAGCTGTTGCGGCGGCATGAGCGGCTGCTGGGCAACGTGGGCGAACTTGCCCGGATGCTGGAGCTGAGACGGGACCAGGTCCACGATCAGGCCCATGAAATGACGGAGCATTCCGTTTATGTGGACGGTGTTGTCATGCTCGTGATCGTGATCGGCACCCTGTTGCTGTTTGCGCAGCTTTTATACCGCAGCCGCGAGCTCGACCGCTCCAATCTTGCGCTCAAGGAGAAGGATGCACTGTATCGCGCGCTGTTTGAAAACACCGGGGTGGGCGTTCTCTACGCCGGTCCGAATCTGGAGATCCAGGACGCCAACCAGCATTTTCTCGATTTTACCGGTTATTCGCTACCGGAACTGCTCGGCCGGACACCGATCGATATCACCCATCCCGATGACGTCGAAGAGGTAAAGCGACAGTTCCAGGATATCGCAAAAGGAAACATTGACTCGCTCCATACGGAAAGACGCTACCTGCGCAAGGATGGAGAGACCCGTTTGGGGGAAGTGCTGGCCACCTGCGTCCGTGATCAGAGCGGAAAGATTTCCCATTGGATCGCCGCGGTTTCCGACATCACCGAGCAGAAGAAGATTGAGGAAGAGCTGCGGCAGGCCGCGGCGGTGTTTGAGAACACCCGCGAGGGGGTAGTCATTACCGATCCAAATGCAAAGATTCTTGCCGTCAACAAGGCCCTTTCAGACATCAGCGGCTATTCCAGAGAGGAGGTGCTGGGCCAGACGCCGCAACTGTGGAAATCCAACCGCCACGATGAGGCCTTCTACCAGGCCCTCTGGACCTCATTGTCCCAGACCGGGCGGTGGCGGGGCGAGATCTGGAATCGGCGCAAGAGCGGCGAGGCCTATCCGGCGTGGCTCACTATCGACTCCATCAAGGATAGTAAGGGCAACCTGACCAACTACGTTTCGGTGCTTTCGGATATCAGTTCGGTCAAACAGTCCCAGGAGCAGATCCAGTTCCTGGCCCACCATGACCCCCTGACCGAACTGCCCAACCGCCTGCTGTTCAATGCCCGTCTGGAGCACGCCCTGCAACGGGCGCAGCGAGAACAGCACCGGGTGGCGGTGCTGTTTCTCGATTTGGATAACTTCAAATCCATTAACGATAGCCTCGGCCATCCCGTGGGGGATGAGTTGCTGCAGGAGGTGGCCGCGCGCCTGCGCGGTTTGCTGCGGGAAGAGGATACGGTGGCGCGGGTGGCCGGCGATGAGTTCATTATCATCCTGGATGAGGTCGCGGGACCGGAGGAAGCCTCGCTGGTGGCGGAAAAGCTGTTGGCGGCCTTTGATGAGTCCATCAAACTGAAGAGTAACGAGCTCCATATCACCATCAGCATAGGTATCGTACTGTTTCCAAATGACGGCAAGAACGTGACCGAACTGGTGAAGAATGCCGATGCCGCCATGTATCACTCCAAGGAGAACGGCAGGAACCGTTTCAGTTTCTACACCAGTGAGCTGACGGCCGAGGCGTCCGAGCAGTTGCGGATCGGAAATGAGCTGCGTGGTGCGTTGAAGCGGGGTGAGTTGAGTCTGCACTACCAGCCCCAGTATGCACTTGCCGACGGCCGGCTGGTGGGCGCTGAGGCGCTGCTGCGCTGGAGCCACCCGGAACTGGGCATGATCTCACCCGCACGCTTCATCCCCGTCGCCGAAAGCACCGGCCTGATCATCCCCATTGGCGGATGGGTGTTGCGGACGGCCTGCACCCAGGTCAAGGCGTGGCGCGACCAGGGATTGGATATTGCGCGGATCAGCGTCAACGTGGCCGGACAGCAGATCGACCAGATGGATATCCTGCAAGCAGTTCATGCGGTGCTGACAAAGACCGGACTGGATGCCAGCATGTTGGAGCTGGAGGTGACCGAGACCTTTATCATGCAGCGTGCGGAACAGGCCATCAGCGTCCTGGAGCAACTGCGTGACATGGGGGTTACCCTGGCCATCGACGATTTCGGCACCGGCTACTCATCCTTGAGTTATCTCAAGCGGCTGCCGCTGCATCGGCTGAAGGTGGACAAGTCCTTTGTGGATGGGGTAACCAGTAACCCCAATGATATGGCCATTGCCCGGGCGGTGATCGCCCTGGCCCGGAGCCTGGATCTGGACGTGATCGCCGAGGGGGTGGAGACCGAAGGGCAGGAGGCGTTCCTCAAGGCCGAAGGGTGCGGCGAGGTGCAGGGCTACTACTACAGCCGCCCGCTGCCGCCGGAAGAGTTCGTGAAGTTGCTGCAGAAACGCGTATAAGGCGTTGTAGCTAGTCGCCCGGCGGCGAATCCTCCGGCCTGTCGCGCAGGATCCATACCAGGCCGCCGCCCCCCGCAATCACCAGAAAGAAGACCGTAAGCGCGGTGCCCAGGCTCAGCCCCTGATTGACCAGCGCGGCGATGGCGCCGTACAGAAATATAAAAATGCCGAGAAAGATAGCGAGTGCGATGAGGACTTTTTTCATGGGTTCCGCCTTGTGAACAGTTCCTGTAAACATACACGTTCACACCCCTTCCGTTAACCCCTTCCGTTTCGAGATGACCCAAATTTGCGGATTGTCATTTCGAAATTTTCCCCGGTTGACGAAAATTACCCGTTGCGCAATCGATCCGGCAGCGGGGATCGATGGTTTCCGTTGGCTTGGGGGAGCAGTAGATGGGGCATTATTGGGGCACAGGTTTTTTGCGTATCGGGGTCTTGTTTGGCCTGATATTGTGGGGGAGCGCCTATTCCCTGGCGGCTGAGAAGGGAGGCGTCATCCACCCGGAGCTGCGCGACGGCGGCGGCATCGGCATTTCGGAGTACACCGACGATGAGCGCACCGAGGCGGAGCAGCGCATGCTGCAGGCGGTGGAGAGCGACTCCACTACCGATCACGCGGAACTGAAAGAGCTGCAGGGCCCCTTCGCCGACGGTCGTGAGGTGACCAAGGCCTGTCTCGCCTGCCACAACAAGGCGGGTGAGCAGTTCATGCACTCCATCCACTGGAAATGGGAGTTCACGCATCCCGAGACCGGCCAGGTCCTGGGCAAAAAGACCCTGGTCAACAACTTCTGCACCAACGCCCGCGGCAACGAGGGCATGTGCGCCATGTGTCACGCCAGCTATGGCCACGAGGATCACACCTTCGACTACAGCAAGCAGGAGAATATCGACTGCGTGGTGTGTCACGACCGCACTGGCACCTACTATCGCCTGCCGCCAACCCAGGGCAACGAGGCGTGCTCGGTCATGTTCGAGGATAAGCCGCCCATCGATCTGACCAGGGTGGCGCAGAACGTGGGCATGCCCACCCGGGCCAACTGCGGCGGCTGTCACTTCAAGGGCGGCGGCGGCGACAATGTGAAACACGGCGATCTCTCCACTGCCCTCATCGAACCCGACGAATCGGTGGATGTGCATATGGCTTCGGACGGTCTCGACTTCAGTTGCACCGAATGTCACGTCACCGAGAGGCACATCGTAGCCGGCAGCCGCTACCAGATGATGGCCGTCGACCCGAAGGGGAAGGGCGGGCCGGGTCAGCGCCGCAACGCCGCCAGCTGCGAGTCCTGTCACGGCAACACGCCGCACGAGATGGACGGCCTCAAGGGCATCAAGCTCAACGGCCATACCGACCGGGTGGCCTGTGAGACCTGTCATATCCCCGAATTTGCCCGCGGCGGCGTGGCCACCAAGACCCACTGGGACTGGCGCGAGGCGGGCAAGCTGAAGGATGGGGAGGGCTTCTATCTCAAAGGCTACACCCAGGGCAACGGCGAACACCGCAAGACCTACAAATCCATCAAGGGCGAGTTCAAATACGGCGAAAACCTGCAGCCCTATTACGCCTGGTTCGATGGCCGGATGCGCTACACCACCATCGACACTAAGATCGATCCCTCCAAGCCAGTGGAGATCAACGGTTTCAGCGGCTCCTTCGGCGATCCCAAGTCGCGCATCTGGCCCTTCAAGCGCATGGAGACGGTGCAGCCCTACGACAAGGGCAACAATACCCTGGTCTATATGCACCTGTGGGGAGACGACGATGCCGCCTACTGGGGCAACTACGACTTCCAGAAGGCCATCACCTGGGGCATGGAGGAGTTCGGCCTGCCCTACAGCGGCGAGTACGGATTTGTTCAGACCTACAGCTACTGGCCCATCACCCATATGGTGGCGCCCAAGGAGAAGGCCCTGGCCTGTGACGAGTGCCATGCCAAAGAGGGGCGTCTGAAAGGGCTGGGCGGCTTCTACATGCCGGGCCGCGACCATTTCGAATGGCTCGACCTGCTGGGCTACCTGCTGGTGCTGGGCGCGTTAATCGTGGTGGTGATGCACACCATCCTGCGCATGGTGATGTGCAAAAAAAGTAAATCCGAGACGGGGTGCTGATTCATGGCAAACGAAAATAGACGCCAACAGGCGGTCAAGATTTACACCATCTATGAACGCTTCTGGCACTGGTCCCAGGCGGTGCTGATCTTCATGTTGGCCTACACGGGCTTCGGGCTGCACGGCACCCATGATTTCATGGATTTCCAGAGCGCGGTGGAACTGCACACCACGGCGGCGATCCTGCTCATCGTGCTGTGGTTGTTCACCACCTTCTGGAACTTCACCACCGGCAACTGGCGCCAGTTCCTGCCCAAGCGGGGCGGCATGCTGGCGGTGATCAAGTACTACGCCTGGGGTATCCTCTCGGGGGCGAAACATCCCCATATCAAGACCCTGCGCCACAAGCAGAATCCCCTGCAGGCGCTGGCCTATCTCACCTTTATGATCCTCATCGGCCCGGCCCTGGCCGCCACAGGGATTGTCTATCTGTTGTATGATTTCTGGAACGGCATCCCGGATGCCGGGTTCTATTTTGAAATCCTGGTTTTTGCCCATACCGCGGCCGCGTTCCTGATGGTGGCTTTCGCCATCATCCATGTCTACATGACCACCACTGGCAAAACCCCCTTCGCCTATATCAAGACCATGATCACCGGGTTTGAGAAAGTGGAGCTTTCCGAGGTGGAAGAGGCCTATCTGGAGGCGGAGCAGCCTCAACGGCTGAAAGGGGAGTAACCAGGGCCATCCGTGTGGTGGGGTAACTGGTGGGGCAGGGCCCCACCCTACAACAGAACGCACCTTCCGTAGGGCGGGGTCTTACCCCGCCGGATCACGCGCCGCTGCTCCATAAGACGGTGGGGCAGGCCCACGCTATGATTATTCGTCACCCCGCGACGCTCCAAAATTGGCAGTACCAAAATTACTTATGGCCGACTAATCTTTATTGAGGTTGCGGACGTAAGACATGGAATATTAGAATGTTCTAAATTACATTCTTAAAATAAATCAATACGGATCAGGAATATGCTGGACCCCACCACCCGTTCGGACAGGGATATCGGCCGCGTCGAAATCAAAGAGACCACCTGCTACATGTGCGCCTGCCGCTGCGGCATCCGGGTGACCCTGCGCGACGGCGAGGTGCGTCACATTGAGGGCAACCCCAACCACCCCCTCAACAAGGGGGTGATCTGTGCCAAGGGCTCCTCGGGGATCATGAAGCAGTACTCCCCGGCGCGTATCACCAAGCCGCTGCTGCGCAAGAAGGGCGCGGAGCGGGGGGATTCCGAGTTCGAGGAGATCTCCTGGGACCAGGCGTTCGGCATCATGGAGGAGCGGCTGGGCCGGCTGCGCGCCGAGGACCCCAAGAAGTTCGCGCTCTTCACGGGCCGCGACCAGATGCAGGGCCTGACTGGCCTGTTCGCCAAGCAGTTCGGCACCCCCAACTACGCCGCCCACGGCGGCTTCTGTTCCGTCAACATGGCGGCAGGGCTCATTTATACCATCGGCGGCTCCTTCTGGGAGTTCGGCGGCCCCGACCTGGAGCGCTCCAAGCTCTTCATCATGATCGGCACCGCCGAGGACCACCACTCCAATCCCCTGAAGTCGGCCCTCGGCAAGTTCAAACGCTCGGGCGGGCGTTTCGTCTCCATCAACCCCATTCGTACGGGCTACTCCGCCATTGCCGACGAGTGGGTGCCCATCCGCCCGGGCACCGACGGCGCGCTGCTGCTCGCCTTCATCCACGAGATTATCAAGCAGGGGCTCTACGACCGCGACTTCCTGGTGCGCTACACCAACGCCGCGGAGCTGGTGATCAACGACCCCGAGGCGGACGACTACGGCCTGTTTAAGCGCTTCGAGATGCACATCGAAGAGGGGTGTTTCGATCCCCAGAACAAGCTGTGGTGGGACCGCGACCTGGACAAGGAGATCTCCACCCACACCGAGGGGGCCGACCCCTACCTGCTGGGTGAGTTCACCCTGGAGGACGGCACTCCCGTCAAGCCCGCCTTCCAGCTCCTGAAGGAGCGGGTGGCGGACTACACCCCCGAGTGGGCGGAGGGGATCACGGGCATCCCGGCGGATGATATCCGCCGTCTGGCCCACGAGATGGGCGTCACCGCCCGCGACCAGAAGATCGAACTGCCCGTGCAGTGGACCGACTGCTGGGGCAAGGATCACGACACCGTGGAGGGCAATCCCGTGGCCTTCCACTCCATGCGCGGCCTGGCGGCCCACTCCAACGGCTTTCAGACCATCCGCGCCCTGGGCATCCTGATGAGCATCCTCGGCACCATCGACCGCCCGGGCGGGTTCCGTCACAAGGCGCCCTTTCCGCGTCCCATCCCGCCCTGCCCGAAACCGCCCCATGGCCCGGAAGGGGTGCAGCCGGACACGCCGCTGGACGGCATGCCCCTGGGCTGGCCCGCCAAGCCCGAAGACCTGTTCGTGGACGACGAAGGGCAGCCCGTGCGTATCGACAAGGCCTTCTCCTGGGAGTATCCCCTTTCGGTGCATGGCCTGATGCACAACGCCATCACCAACGCCTGGCGCGGCGACCCCTACAAGATCGACACCCTGCTGCTGTTCATGGCCAACATGGCCTGGAACTCCTCCATGAACACGGTCGGCGTGCGTGAGATGCTGAAGGACAAGGATGAGAACGGGGAGTACAAGATCCCCTTTATCATCGTTTCCGACGCCTTCCAGTCCGAGACCGTGGCCTTCGCCGACCTGGTGCTGCCCGACACCACCTACCTGGAACGGCACGATGTGATGTCCATGCTGGACCGTCCCATTTCCGAATACGAAGGCCCCGTGGATTCGGTGCGCGTGCCCGTGCTGCCGCCGAAGGGGGAGTGCAAGCCGTTCCAGGATGTGATCGTGGAGCTGGGCACCCGGCTCAAGCTGCCCGCCTTTGTGAAAGAGGACGGCTCACGCAAGTTCCGCGACTACCCCGATTTCATTACCAACTACGAGACCTCGCCCGGCTCGGGCATCGGCTTCCTGGCGGGCTGGCGCGGCAAGGGGGGCGAGAAGTTTCTCAAGGGCGAGCCCAATCCGCGGCAGTGGGAGATGTACCAGAAGAACGGCTGCGTCTATCACTACGAGCTGCCGCGCTCCTACCAGTACATGCGCAACTGGAACATGGGCTACCTGCACTGGGCGCGCGCCCACGGTATGACCCGTTACGTGGAGCCCATTACCCTGCATATCTACTCCGAGCCGCTGCAGAAGTTCCGCCTCGCGGCCCAGGGCAAATGGGACGGCCGGCAGCCGCCCGACCACCTGCGCAAACGGGTGGAGACCCATTTCGATCCGCTGCCGTTCTTCAGCGATCCGCTGCTCTCCAAGCTGGTGGATACCCGCGAGTATCCCCTGCATGCGCTGACCCAGCGGCCCATGGCCATGTACCACTCCTGGGACTCCCAGAACGCCTGGCTGCGGCAGATCCACACCCACAACTACCTGTTCGTCAATCCGCTCACCGCCCGCAGCAAGGGGATCGAAGACGGCGACTGGATCTGGGTGGAGTCGCCCACCAACAAGGTGCGCTGCATGTGCCGCTTCTCCGAGGCGGTGGAGCCGGGTACGGTTTGGACCTGGAACGCCATCGGCAAGGCGGCGGGCGCCTGGGGACTCTCCGCCAAGGCCAACGAATCGCAGAAGGGATTTCTGCTTAACCACCTGATCCCCGAAGAGCTGCCGCCCTGCGAGGCGGGGGACCACCTCTCCAACTCCGATCCCGTCACGGGCCAGGCGGCCTGGTTCGATGTGCGGGTGAAGATCTACAAGGCGGAGGAGGGCGAGCCGAAACAGAGCTGGCCCCAGTTCAAACCCCTCAAGGCGGTGCCGGGGCAGAAGAAACGGCGCGCCAAGTGGCAGGCCTATGTGGCAGGGATGTTCCGCAAGAAAGCGGGGATTGATTAGTGCGAAGTGCGGGGTGCGATTTAGGGAGGAAGCTAGGATGGCGGGAAATGGAATGGGTGTAACGAGGTTTGAGGATTTGGCTGGATGGAGGAAGGCGCGGGGCCTGGCCTCGGCGATATACCGGATTACCGGGTACGAACCGTTTATGTGGGATTTTGGTTTGAGAAACCAGATACAGAGGGCGGCGGTTTCTGTTATGTCCAATATCGCAGAAGGGTTTGAAAGATATAGCAATCGGGAGTTCGCGCACTATCTCTCGATAGCCAGAGGTTCACTCGCTGAGGTGAGGAGCCAGCTGTATGTGGCGTTGGATATGAACTACATCGGCCAAGATGAATTTGAGTCCCTTAAAGAAGATTGTCTGGAGATCCAGCGCATTCTGGGTGGACTAAGGAAATCACTGACAAAATAGGTAATGAGCGAACAAGGTGGTGTAAAGGCAGCGCACTTCGCACCCCGCACTTCGCACTGAATAGTAATGACTCAACTTGCATTAGTAATTGACCTTAATATCTGCGTCGGCTGCCACGCCTGCGTGACCAGCTGCAAGCAGTGGAACACCTCGGGCTGGGCGGGTCCCCTGCCCGACCAGAACCCCTATGAGGCCGATCCCACGGGGACGTTTTTTAATCGGGTGCAAACCTTCGAGATCGGGACCTATCCCAAGACCGAGACCCTGCACTTTCCGAAATCCTGCCTGCACTGCGAGGAACCGCCCTGCATCCCCGTGTGTCCCACGGGGGCCAGCTACAAGCGGGAAGACAACGGCGTGGTGCTGGTGGACTACGACAAGTGCATCGGCTGCAAATACTGCTCCTGGGCCTGTCCCTACGGCGCCCGCGAGTTCGATGAACAGCAGAAGGTGATGAAGAAGTGCACCCTCTGCATCGACCGCATTACCGACCAGTCCCTGCCCGAGGCGGAGCGCAAGCCCGCCTGTGTATTGTCCTGCCCGGCAGGCGCCCGTTTCTTCGGCGACGTGCAGGACTCCGACTCGGAGGTCTCGGTGCTGATCCGCGAGCAGGGGGGCTACCAGTTGATGCCCGAGTGGGGATCACGCCCCTCCAACCACTATCTGCCGCGGCGCAAGGTGCGGATCCATATCCACGAGGATGAACTGATCCGCGCCGACAATCCGCTGGTCAAGGAAGAACTGCCCGCGCTGCCGGCCGATGTGGATACCCTGGACGATGTGACGTGGTAGGGCGGAGTGCGGAGAAGAAGTGCGGAGTGCGGGGTGCGTGGTGCGCACCGATGCCGGAGGCGCACTTCGCACCCCGCACTCACCACTTCGCTTAGCCCGGAGCCTTTGACAGACTTTTAGGAACCAGCCATGCACCCAGCATTTTCCGTCATCTTTCTTACCACCCTGATCGGCGTCGGCCAGGGTCTGTTCCTGGCCCTCTATACGGGACAGGTCTACTCCCTCGCCAACCTGCTGCCGCCGCAGGACAGCCAGGGCTTCTACGCCATCGGCAGTCTGGTCTCGCTGGTGTTCCTCGGCGCGGGGCTGTTCGCCTCCTTTTTCCATCTTGGGCATCCCGAGCGCGCCTGGCGTGCCATCAGCCAATGGCGTACCTCTTGGCTCTCCCGCGAGGTGATCCTGCTGCCCGCCTTTATGGGCCTGGTGTTTCTCTATGGCGTGATTCACTACTTCGGCTGGACCGGCGCGCTGTTCTCCATCCAGGGCACACTGCCCATCGATGCCAGCCTGATCATCGGTCTGCTCGCGGGTTTGGCCGCCTTCGCCCTGTTCGGTTGCACCGCCATGATCTACGCCAGCATCAAGTTCATCCAGGATTGGCATTCGCCGCTGACGGTGATCAACTACACACTGCTCGGCATTGCCACGGGCTTCATGTTCGCGGCGGCCTTCTCCGCCTTTACGGGCGCGGATCTTGTGGGTTTCTACGGTACCTGGGCAGTGATATTCACCCTGTTCGGGCTGGTGTCGCGGGGGCTCTCCCTGATCCGCAACCGCAGACTCAAGTGCAAGGTGAGCCTGCAGAGCGCCATCGGCGTGCGTCACAGCCGCATGGAGCAGAAGGCGCAGGGCTTTATGGGCGGCTCTTTTAATACCCGCGAGTTCTTCCACGGCGAGAGCCAGGGCACCATGCTGCGGGTGCGGGTCCTGTTCCTGCTGCTGTTGTTTCCCGTGCCTGTCCTCTTGATTGGCGCCTCTTATATGGTGGAGTCCGCCAACCTGCCGATCCTTGCTTTTGCGGTGCAGTACCTGGGGGCGCTGGCCGAGCGCTGGTACTTCTTTGCCGAGGCGCGGCATCCGCAGAATCTCTATTACCAATCCATGGCTTGAGTAGGGTGAGGCCCTGCCCCACCGAGATCCCCTTATGTCCCAGACCGGCGAACCTAAAACCACCGACCGCTACATCAGCTTCGAGGGTATCGATTGCGACGGCAATGCCGCGCGGCTCATGGCCTGTATCGAAAACCAGCTCGCCCAACCGGGCCGCAGTAACGCCTTCTGGGACTACTTCATGAACAAGCGGCAGGGCGGTTCCGGTCCCAGGCCCGACGACCTGTTTCTGGTCCACTCCAACATCAATCAGATTCGTGAACTGTTCGAAACCTGGCGGGATGAGGAGGCGCTGGAGCTTCTGCTGCAGTTGGAAGAGGAGTGCTGCTAAGGTCAATGCGTTTATTGCTGGAGTCCCGTCCTCGGGGCG
>JBNKPL010000058.1:0-14122 GCA_050295355.1 Sedimenticolaceae bacterium | reverse complement strand
AACCTGACTAATAAAAAATTTACTGCAACCCAATATGCCCTGCTGACCAGTTTTATGGGTGTTCCACGGGTGATTGCCGCTACGCCAACTGGTTTTATGGCGGAGTGGATGGGATGGGTAGGCTTTTTTCTACTCTGTGCGCTCATCGCCGTGCCGGGTCTGCTGCTGCTCTGGTGGCTGCATGGACGGGGTTCGACAAAGCATGGCGGCATGTTGGTCTGACCAGGTCCAAGATAGAGATGGTTTTTACATTTCCGCTAAACAACACGGGTAGGGGGAATAAACATCTGGTTGACGCTTCCCGCTACGAAAGGGGAAAATGGCCCACTTTCCGCCGGGTTGGCGGCGGCGTATGGATACCAATAATCAAGTGAACCAAGAAATGCCGGAGACAGCGGACAGTAACGAACCCTTGATCAAGATTCGCGGCTTGCGTTTTTTTCGCGGCGAGCGGGCGATTTTTGACGGTGTGGATCTCGATATACCCCGCGGCAAGGTCACCGCGATCATGGGTCCCAGCGGCACTGGCAAGACCACTCTGCTGAAGCTGATCGGCGGCCAGTTGCGCCCGCAGGCGGGAACCATCCATGTGGACGGCCAGAACGTCCACAAACTGGGCAACAATGAGCTCTATAAACTGCGCATGCGCATGGGGATGCTGTTTCAGAGCGGCGCGTTGCTGACCGATATAAGCGTCTTTGACAATGTGGCGTACCCCCTGCGGGAACACACCAAGCTGCCCGAATCCCTGATCCGCAAGCTGGTGTTGCTCAAGCTGGAGGCGGTGGGACTGCGCGGCGCCAGCCAATTGATGCCGAGCGAACTCTCCGGCGGTATGGCGCGCCGGGTGGCCCTGGCCCGCGCCATGGCGCTGGATCCCATGATGATCATGTACGACGAGCCGTTTACCGGCCAGGACCCCATCTCCATGGGTGTGTTGGTCACGCTGATCCGGGCGCTCAATGACGCCAGCCAGTTGACCAGTATCGTGGTCTCCCATGATGTGCAGGAGACCGCCGATATTGCGGATCTGATCTATCTGATCTCTGACGGCAAGGTGGTGGCGCACGGTACGCCCGAGCAGATGCAGGCGGCGGGTTCCGGCTGGGTGGATCAGTTTATGCACGGTCTGGCGGACGGCCCGGTGCCGTTTCACTATCCCGCCAGGCCGCTGGAAGAGGATATTTTGCAATGATGGGTCTGGGTAGAGGGATTTTCGGAGGCGAGAACTGATCGTGTTGGATCAACTGGCACTGCTGGGTCGAATCGGGCTGGGGGTCTTTGAACGCCTCGGCCGGGGCCATCTGTTGTTGCTGCGGATTCTGGGCGGCCTGCCGGCGCTGATGGCCCGTCTGCGCCTGCTGCTGATGCAGATGCACTCCGTGGGGGTGCTGACGGTTCTGATCATCAGTGTGTCGGGCGTATTCGTGGGCATGGTGCTCGGGCTGCAGGGACACTACATTCTCTCCCAGTTCGGCGCCGAGCAGACCCTGGGCGTGATGGTTGCCGCCTCCCTGGTGCGGGAATTGGGTCCGGTAGTCACGGCGCTGCTCTTTGCCGGCCGCGCCGGGTCCGCCCTGACCGCGGAGATCGGCCTCATGAAGGCCACGGAGCAGCTCTCCGGGCTGGAGATGATGGCGGTGGACCCCATCAAGCGTATACTGACGCCCCGCTTTCTGGCGGGTTTTCTTTCCATGCCCCTGCTGGCCGCGCTGTTCAGCGCCCTGGGCGTGATGGGTGGATATTTTGTGGGCGTCGGCCTGCTGGGAGTGGATGACGGCGCCTTCTGGTCCCAGATGCAGTCTAAGATTGATCTGCATGAGGATATCTACAACGGGATCATCAAGAGCCTGGTGTTCGGCGTGATCTGTAGCTGGATCGCCCTGTTCCAGGGGTATGACTGCGTACCCACCTCCGAGGGGGTGAGCCGGGCCACCACCAAGACCGTGGTGCACTCCTCCCTGGCGGTGCTGGGGCTCGATTTTGTATTGACGGCGCTAATGTTTGGAGACTAGCCGATGGTAAAGAATAGAACCGTAGAGATACTGGTAGGCGCCTTTATGGCGGCCGGGTTTGTGGCGCTGTTTTTCCTTGCCATGCAGGTGAGCAACCTGAGCCTGACCTCCAACGAAGAGGGCTATCCAGTGCTCGCCCGCTTCGACAATATCGGCAGCCTCAAGGTGAAGGCCCCGGTCACCATGGCGGGTGTGCGCATCGGCCGGGTGAGCGCCATCGACTTCGATGCCAAGACCTATGAGGCGGTGGTGACCATGACCATCGAACCGCAGTACGGCACCATCCCCGACGACACCTTCGCCAAGATCTTTACCGCGGGATTGCTTGGCGAGCAGTATGTGGGGCTGGATCCGGGCGGCAGCGAGGAGTTTTTGAAATCCGGCGATGAGATCACCCTGACCCAGTCCTCGCTGGTGCTGGAGGAGATCATCGGCCAGTTCCTCTTCAGCCAGGCTGAAGAAGGTGGAGGAAATGAAGGTGAAGAGTAAGCTTTTTATTGGCTGGTTTATGTTGTTGTTGCTGCTGCCGATGTGCGGCAGCGCGGCGCTGGCCATGGAAGATCCCCAGGCGGTGGTGAAGGACACCACGGACCGCGTGCTGGCGGAGATCATGGGCAAGAAGCAGGAGCTGGACCAGGCGCCCGGCAAGATCTACCCGCTGGTGGAAGAGATTGTGCTGCCGCGCTTCGATTTCCCCCGCATGGCGCAACTGGTGCTCGGCAAGCACTGGAAGCGGGCGACGCCGCAGCAGAGAGAGGAGTTCGTGGTCGAGTTTCGGGAGCTGCTGGTCCGGACCTATGCCACCGCGCTGTTGAACTATTCGGGGCAGGAGATCGAATACCTGCCCGTAAACCGCAAAGCGGAAGATACCCGGGTGGTGGTGGAGACCCTGGTCCGCGACGGCGGCAGTCCGCCCCTGCCCATCGAATACAAGCTGTTCCTGGATGGGGAGAAGTGGATGGTCTACGACGTGGTGATCGACAAGGTCAGTCTGGTGTCGACCTATCGCTCCAGCTACAGCTCCAAGATTCGCCGCTACAAGCTGGAAGGCTTGATCAAGCGCCTGCAAGAACACAATGAGAGCCGGGACAAATAGATGAGCGGCGCGTCCATCCAGGTGGGGAAGGGCGAGGTGATCAACCTCTCCGGTGATGTGGTGATTCGGAATATCCCCCAGCTGCTGGAGGCATCGCGGTCGCTGTTTGATGATCGGCAGAATACGGTGGTGGATTTCGCCCAGGTGACCCGCGTGGACAGCGCCGCCCTGGCGCTGATGCTGGAGTGGCAGAGCTGGACCAAGGGCAGCGCCAGCCTGCTGCGGTTCCGTAATGTCCCCGCTGACCTGTTGCGAATCGCGCGTTTGAGCAACGTGGAAGGGATGCTTCCCTTGGCCTGACAGGCCGGTCCATTCCGTTCGCGGCCTTTTTTCTATATTATTGCGCGGCTTCCCAATTACATTATTTTCTCCTGGCCGGCTGATACGGCCACAGGCTGTGGTTTTCTATGGATAAACTGATTATTACTGGCGGTGTTTCCCTGCAGGGAGAGATCCGAATCGCGGGCGCCAAGAACGCCGCCTTGCCGATCCTGGCCGGAACCCTTCTGGCGGACGGCGAAGTCACCATCGGCAATCTGCCACACCTGCATGACATCACCACCACCATCGGTCTGCTGGGCCGCATGGGTGTGCATGTGGTGCTGGACGAGAAGATGCGCGTAAATGTGGATTCCGGCACCATCCAGGATTTTTCGGCCCCCTATGAGCTGGTGAAGACCATGCGCGCCTCCATCCTGGTGCTGGGGCCCATGCTGTCCCGTTTCGGGAGGGCGGACGTCTCCCTGCCCGGCGGCTGCGCCATCGGCTCCCGGCCGGTAAACCTGCATATCGACGGGCTGCGCGCCATGGGCGCCAAGATCGAGGTGGAGAACGGCTATATCCGCGCCCGTGCGGACCGTCTCAGGGGCGCCCGCCTGGTGATGGACCTGGTTACGGTGACCGGGACCGAGAACCTGATGATGGCGGCGGCGCTGGCCGATGGCGAGACCGTTATCGAGAACGCGGCGCGTGAACCCGAGGTGGTGGACCTGGCCGATTTTCTTAACGCCATGGGCGCCAAGATCAGCGGCGCCGGCACCGACACCATTGTGATCGAGGGCGTGGATCGCCTGCACGGCACCGAGTATTACGTTCTTCCCGACCGGATTGAGACCGGCACCTTCCTGGTGGCCGCGGCCATCACCGGCGGTTGCATCAAGCTGCGTGACACCCAGCCCCATCTGGTGGATTCGATCATGGCTAAGCTGCACGAAGCGGGCGCGGAGCTGGAAACGGGCGAGGACTGGATCAAGATCGACATGAAGGGGCGGCGGCCCAAGGCGGTGGACATCCACACCGCCCCCTATCCCGCGTTCCCCACCGACATGCAGGCCCAGTTCACCGCCCTCAATGCGGTGGCGGACGGGGTGGGCATCATCACGGAAAACGTGTTCGAGAACCGTTTCATGCATGTGCTGGAGATGCAACGCATGGGGGCCAATATCCGGCTGGAGGGCAACACCGCCATCTGCACGGGCGTGGAGCAGCTCACCGCGGCGCCGGTGATGGCCACCGACCTGCGCGCCTCCGCCAGCCTGGTGCTGGCCGGCCTGGTGGCGAAGGGTGAGACGGTGGTGGACCGTATCTACCACATCGACCGCGGCTATCAGAACATCGAAGAGAAGCTGGCCAGCCTGGGCGCCCAGATCCGCCGCGTGCCGGATTGATTTTTTAAGAAGCCACAGAGGCTGGAGTTCACGGAGATTGGTCATTGATAGCAATGCCGCTGTGAATCCCGTATCTTTACGCTAATCGCCTCTGTGTGCTCTGTGTCTCCGTGGCAACTTCAAAATGAACTTTGCAACCCCAATCACTATCGCCCTTTCCAAGGGCCGTATCTTCAGTCAGTCCCTGCCCCTGCTGGCGCACGCGGGTATCGAGCCTGCCGATGATCCTGAGACCAGCCGCAAGCTGATCCTGGACACCAATCACCCGCAGGTGAAGCTGGTGTTGATCCGCGCCACCGACGTTCCCACCTATGTGCAGTGGGGCGCCGCCGATCTCGGCGTGGCGGGCAAGGATGTCTTGCTGGAGCACGGGGGGGAGGGGCTGTATGAGCCGCTGGATCTGCAGATCGCCCGCTGCCGTATGATGGTGGCCGGGCGCCCGGATGCCGACCTCGAGGGGACCCGGCTGCGCATCGCCACCAAATACGTCAACTCCGCCCGCCGCTACTTCGCCGCCAGGGGGCAGCAGGTGGAGATCATCAAGCTCTACGGTTCCATGGAGCTGGCGCCGTTGGTGGGCCTTTCCGATCTCATCGTGGATCTGGTGGAGAGCGGCAACACCCTGAAGGCCAACGGCCTGGTGCCGCTGGAGCATATCGCCGATATCAGTTCCCGTCTGGTGGTCAACAAGGCCTCCTGGAAGATGAAGCACGCCACCATGCAGGCGTTGCTGGAGGCGCTGCGGGAGGCGGTGGGCCATGGCTGATATCCGCACCCTGAACACAAGCGATCCCGAGTTCGACCGCCAGTTGGAGGCGCTGCTCGCCTGGGAGGCGGTCTCCGATGCCTCGGTGGTGGAGACGGTCAACAGCGTCATTGCCGATGTACGTAGCCGTGGAGACGCGGCGCTGATGGAGTACACCCGCCGTTTCGACGGCTGGAGCGCGGATGCCGCCGCCGATCTGGAGGTTTCCAAAACGCGGCTGGCGCAGGCCTGGAACAGTCTCAGCAAACCCCAGCGTCACGCCCTGGAGAGCGCGGCGGAACGTATCCGCCAGTATGCCGAGCGGCAGAAGATGGCTTCCTGGAGCTACACCGAGGCCGACGGCACCCTGCTTGGCCAGCAGATCACCCCCCTCGACCGGGTGGGGCTCTATGTGCCAGGCGGCAAGGCGGCCTATCCCTCTTCGGTGCTGATGAACGCCCTGCCGGCCAAGGTGGCGGGGGTGCACGAACTGATCATGGTGGTGCCCACCCCCGGCGGCGAGATGAATGAACTGGTGCTGGCCGCCGCCCACGTCAGCGGCGTGGACCGGGTGTTCGCCCTGGGCGGCGCCCAGGCGGTGACGGCCCTGGCCTACGGCACCGAGACGGTGCCCGCGGTGGACAAGATCGTGGGGCCGGGCAACATCTATGTGGCCACCGCCAAGCGCACCGTCTTCGGGCAGGTGGGGATCGACATGGTGGCCGGTCCCTCCGAGATCCTGGTGGTGTGCGACGGTCAGACCGATCCCGACTGGGTGGCCATGGACCTCTTCTCCCAGGCGGAGCACGACGAGGACGCCCAGTCCATCCTGATCTCTCCTGATGAGGCCTTTCTGCAGCATGTCCGCGCCAGTATCGAGCGGCTGCTGTCCACCATGGAGCGTGAGCCCATTATCGCCACCGCCCTGCGGGAGCGGGGGGCGCTGATATGGTGCCGCGATCTGGAGGAGGCGTGCGATCTGGTCAACCGCATCGCCCCCGAACACCTGGAGCTGTCGGTGGAGGATCCCCAGGCCCTGCTGGGCAAGATCCGCCACGCCGGGGCCATCTTTATGGGCCGCCACACCTCCGAGCCTCTGGGCGACTACTGCGCGGGGCCCAACCATGTGCTGCCCACTTCGCGCACGGCGCGTTTCTCCTCGCCCCTGGGGGTGTATGACTTCCAGAAGCGCTCCAGTCTGATCATGGTCTCTGCCGATGGTGCGGACCGTCTCGGGCGCACCGCTGCCACTCTGGCGCGGGAAGAGGGGCTCACCGCCCATGCCCGGGCGGCCGAGTATCGTCTCAAGGATTCCAAAGGGAGCGAGTCATGAGCCGCTTCTGGAGCCCCGTGATCCATAAGCTCTCCCCCTATGTGCCGGGGGAGCAGCCGAAGCGGGACAATCTGGTGAAGCTCAACACCAATGAGAACCCCTATGGTCCCTCGCCGCGGGTGATCGAGGCGATCCGGGGTGAACTGGGTGACGGCCTGCGTCTCTACCCCGATCCCACCGCTTCACGGCTGCGCCAGGCGGCGGCCGATTACTATGGCCTGAAGCCGGAACAGGTGTTCGCGGGCAACGGCTCGGACGAGGTGCTGGCGCATCTCTTCTATGCCCTTTTTCAGCACGACCAGCCGTTGCTGTTTCCGGACGTCACCTACAGCTTCTACCCGGTCTACTGCGGACTCTACGGCATCGACTACGAGACGGTGCCGCTGGCGGAGGATTTCAGCCTGCGGGTGGAGGAGTACATCCGGCCCAACGGCGGCATCATCTTTCCCAATCCCAACGCCCCCACGGGACGGCTGCTGCCGCTGGCCGATATCGAACGGCTGCTCCAGGCCAACGGCGACTCCGTGGTGGTGGTGGACGAGGCCTATATCGACTTCGGCGGCGAGAGCGCCGTCTCCCTGATCGATCGCTACCCCAACCTGCTGGTGATCCAGACCTTCTCCAAATCCCGCGCCCTGGCCGGGCTGCGCATCGGGCTGGCGCTGGGCAACGAGCAGCTGATCGAAGGGCTGGAGCGGGTCAAGGACAGCTTCAACTCCTATCCCATGGATCGCCTGGCTATCGCCGCGGGGGTGGCCTCCTTCGAGGATGAGGACTATTTCCGCGACACCTGCCGGCGGGTGATGGATGCGCGGCGGCAGTTGGTGGCGGGGCTGCGGGAGCTGGGCTTCGAGCTGCCCCCTTCCCACGCCAACTTCATCTTTGTCCGCCACCCCGGGCGGGACGCGGCGGAGCTGGCGGCGGCCCTGCGCGAACGGGGGGTGATCGTGCGCCATTTCAACCAGCCGCGCATCGACCAGTATCTGCGTATTACCGTGGGTACGGAGGAGCAGAATGGGTCGCTCCTCAAGGCGCTGCGGGAGATTTTGTAGGCGCTAGTCGGTCTCGAGTGGCCGTTCCGCGGTCACCGCTTGCGCGGCAAAGGGCTGTTGTCCGCGCCACCCCTCCAGATGAACACGGGTTCCCGGCGTCAGTCGGGCGATCCGGTTCATGGCCTCATAGGCGTTGGTGGCCTCTTCCCCGTCGATGCGGGTGATGATGTCGCCGGGATTGACGCCGGCATTGTCGGCCGGGCCATGCTCCTGCACGCCAGAGACCAATATGCCGTGCACTGGCTTGAAGCCAAGGGAGGTGGCTATCTCGGGCGTGATGTCCTGGCCCGAAACACCCAGCCAGCCACGTATCACCCGGCCCTGTTTCAGGATCTGGATCATGACATCCTTGGCCAGATCAATGGGGATGGCGAAGCCGATGCCGTGCGAACCGCCGCTTTTGGAGAAGATGGCGGTGTTGATCCCCACCAGTTCTCCCGCCGCGTTGATCAGGGCGCCGCCTGAGTTGCCGGGATTGATGGCGGCGTCGGTCTGGATGAAATCCTCAAAGGTATTGATGCCCAAATGGCTGCGTCCCGTGGCGCCGACAATGCCCATGGTTACCGTCTGTCCCACGCCGAAGGGGTTGCCGATGGCAAGGGTAATGTCGCCTACCTGTATATTGCTGGAACTGCCGATTCGGATTGCCGGCAGGTTCTTCGCCTGGGCGAGCAGCAGGGCCAGATCCGTATCGGGATCGCCGCCCACCATGTCGGCCTGTATCACCCGTCCGTCCGTGAGCGCCACCCGGATTTCATCGGCGCCCTTGACCACATGGTAGTTGGTCATCACATAGCCGTCGGCGCTGATGATCACCCCCGAGCCCAGGCTGTTTTTCTTTTTAGCGGCGGGTGTGGGGGTGGTCTGGCCGCCGAAAAACCGTTGGTAGATGGGATCGTTGGAGAGGGGGTTTTGGGGCTGCTCCGTGATGCGGGCGGTGTAGATGTTGACCACCGCGGGGGCGGCCTGCTGAACGGCGCCGGCGTAGGAGGCGGGGCCGACGGTACGGGGCGGCGCCGCGGCCGGTTGCGATGGGGCCGGCAGGAACTGGAGGGCGGTAAATGCGGCGATAAGGCCGGCGCCGACGGAGACCAGTACGAACAGTAGTAAGCGGTGGAATTTCATGGTGCGCATACCCTACCATGTCCCCTTTGCATGCAACAGAGGATGGCAACATGGTGGAAGCGGCAGCACTGGAGAGTTACTGCAACGAGCTTCTTGGCAGCGGTTCGTTCGAGGATTACTGCCCCAACGGCATACAGGTGGATGCGGCTGAATCGCCTATAAAGCGCATCGTGTCGGCGGTCACCGCCAGCCAGGCGGCCATCGAGGCGGCCATGGAGGCGCAGGCGGAGTTGCTGCTGGTGCACCACGGCTATTTCTGGAAAGGTGAGCCCGCGCCCCTCACGGGGATCAAGGGGCGGCGTGTGGGAACGCTGTATCGAAACGGCATTACCCTCATGGCCTATCATCTGCCGCTGGACGCCCATCCCCGGCTGGGAAATAACGTTCTGCTGGGAGAGGCGCTCGGGATTCAAGAGGGCGCCCCGGCGGACGCGCAGGGATTGGTCTGGTCCGGCGGTTTGCCCGCCGCGGAGACGCCCCAGGCCTTCGGGGACCGGATTCAGCGCGCCCTGGCCCGGGAGCCGCTGCATCTGCCGGGAGGCGGGGAGGTCATTCGCCGCGTGGGCTGGTGCGGCGGCGCCGCCCAGGGCCATATCGAGCAGGCCGCCGCCCTCGGGCTGGATGCCTTTATCAGCGGCGAAGTATCGGAGCAGACGCTGCATCTGGCCCGGGAGCTGGGGATTCACTATTTCGCCGCCGGGCATCATGCGACCGAGCGTTTCGGAGTCCGCGCGCTGGGCCGGCTGGCGGCCGAATTCGGTTTGCAGCACCAGTTTGTGGATATTCCAAATCCGGTCTGACGCGGCCTGGCGGGGGCGCCGGCCTTGACCTAGGGGGCCAGTTGTAAGAGAATCCGCGCTCAGTTTTGATGGTCGTATTGTCTTCGTTGACCGCCGAAAAGCGGTAAATTCCGGCCTTAATTTGAAGAATACTTTTAACTGCCCAGGCTTATTCGGGGAGTCATCTTTATGAGCGCAGATGGCGTGGATTTGAAAAAACGGCGGACCTTGACCGCCGTCACAAGCGTGGTTGGCGCCGTCGGCGCCGGCTTTGTTGCGTACCCATTTCTGGCGGCATGGGCTCCCAGCGAGAGGGCCAAGGCGGCGGGTGCGCCGGTCGAGGCCGATATCAGCAAGCTGGAACCGGGCCAGTTGATTCGCGTCAAGTGGCGCGGTAAGCCGGTCTGGATCGTGCGCCGCACGGAGAAGAACCTTGCGGATCTGCCGACCCTCAACGGCATCCTGGCCGATCCCGCTTCGGATATGCCGCAGCAGCCCGGCTATTGCCAGAACGGCCACCGCTCCATCAAGCCGGAATACTTCGTGGCCATCGGCATCTGCACCCATCTCGGTTGTTCCCCCACCTACCGGCCGGACGTGGCGCCGGAGGATCTGGGTCCCGAGTGGAAGGGTGGCTTCTACTGTCCCTGCCACGGCTCCCGCTTTGACCTGGCCGGACGCGTTTTCTCCGGTGTGCCGGCGCCTACCAACCTGGTGATTCCCAAGTACCGGTTCCTTTCAGATACCCGGATTATCGTGGGTGATGATGGAGGTGCTTCCTGATGAGTTTCCTGAACTGGATCGATGAGCGCTTCCCGCTCACCAAGGTGTGGAATGAGCACCTGGCCGAATACTACGCGCCGAAAAACTTTAACTGGTGGTACTTCTTCGGTTCCCTGGCCCTGTTGGTGCTGGTGAACCAGATCCTGACCGGCGTCTGGCTGGCCATGTTCTACAAGCCCGATGCGGGTCTGGCCTTCGGCTCCGTGGAGTACATCATGCGTGATGTGGAGTGGGGCTGGCTGATCCGCTATCTGCACTCCACCGGCGCCTCCGCCTTTTTCGTGGTGATCTATCTGCACATGTTCCGCGGCCTCATGTACGGCTCCTACCGTAAGCCCCGCGAACTGCTGTGGATCATCGGCGTGATCGTTTACCTGGTCATGATGGCCACCGCGTTCATGGGTTATCTGCTGCCCTGGGGCCAGATGTCCTACTGGGGCGCCCAGGTGATCGTGAACCTGTTCAGCGCCGTGCCGGTGGTGGGCGAGGAGCTGGGTGTCTGGATTCGCGGCGACTATGTGATCTCCGACGTCACCCTGAACCGTTTCTTCGCCCTGCACTTCCTGCTGCCCTTCATCCTGGCCGCCCTGGTGTTCATACACATCGTGGCCCTGCACAAGGTGGGTTCCAACAACCCGGACGGCATTGAGATCAAGAAGAACAAGGACGAGAACGGCATCCCGAAGGATGGCATTCCGTTCCACCCCTACTACACGGTGAAGGATATCGCCGGCGTGGCGGGCTTCCTGTTTATCTTTGCGGCGGTGGTGTTTTTCGCGCCGGAGATGGGCGGCTACTTCCTGGAGCATCCCAACTTCGAGCCGGCCAACCCGCTGAAGACCCCGGCGCACATCGCCCCGGTATGGTACTTCACCCCCTTCTACGCCATCCTGCGCGCGGTGCCCTCCGTTGCCGGGTCCGCGTTCCCGGGCGTGATCGCCATGTTCGGTTCCATCCTGATCATGTTCTTCCTGCCCTGGCTGGACCGCAGCCCGGTCAAGTCGATCCGTTACAAGGGCGGCCTCTACAAGCTGCTGTTGTGGCTGTTCGTGGTCGATTTCATCATGCTCGGTTATCTGGGCGTCCAGCCCACCACCGACCTGTACAAGCTGCTGGCGCAGATCGGAACCGTGTATTACTTCCTGTTCTTCCTGGCGATGCCGATCTACAGCAAGCTGGACAAGACCAAGCCTGTTCCTGAGAGGGTGACCAAATGAAAAAGCTGATCATCGCATTTTTGTTGGCTATGGCCCCCATGCTCGGACTGGCGGCGGGCGCCGGGCCCCACCTCGACCCGGCCAATATCGATCTGGGTGACCAGGCCTCCCTGCAGCGCGGCGCCAAGTATTTCGTCAACTACTGCCTGAGCTGTCACTCGGCCAAGTTCCAGCGCTACAACCGCATGGCGCGGGACCTGGGGCTGACCGAGGATGAGGTGACGAAGAACCTGATGTTCACCACCGACAAGATCGGCGACACCATGAACATCGCCATGAATCCGAATGATGCGGAGAAGTGGTTCGGCGTCGCCCCTCCCGATCTGAGCGTACTGATCCGGGCGCGGGGCGTGGACTATGTCTACACTTACCTGCGCAGTTTCTACCTGGATGACACCCGTCCGTTCGGGGTGAACAATGTCGTTTTCCCGAGCGCCAGCATGCCCCATGTACTGTGGAAGTTGCAGGGCAGTCAGAAGGCGGTATTCAAGAAAGAAGGTGAGCACGAAGTATTCGAGCGTTTCGAGCAGGTGACGCCCGGAACCCTCAGCACCGAAGAGTATGACCAGGTGGCGCGCGACCTGACCGCTTTCCTCAGCTACGTGGGCGAGCCCATTCAGCTGAAGCGCCAGCAGCTGGGTGTCTGGGTGCTGATGTTCATCGCGGTATTCTTCGTACTGGCCTATCTGCTGAAAAAGGAGTACTGGAAGGACATTCATTGATCGTCCTTCGGTCCTCGCTTGACTGATAACACGGGGGCGCACAGTTTCGGTTATACTGTGCGCCCCCTTTCCTTGTCCGGGCGGAATTCGGGGCAGCCTGAGGCTGTCGCAAATACCGGATCCCGTAATCTGAACGGAGTGCCAATATGGCGGTTGTTGCAAACAAGAGATCGGTAATGACCCTCTATTCGGACGCACAGAGTCCGTACAGTCATCGCGTTCGCATGGTGCTGGCTGAAAAGAACATTACCGTCGATATCGTGGATGTGGATCCGTTGCAGTTGACGGACGACGTGATGGACCTGAATCCCTACGGAACCCTGCCTACCCTGGTGGACCGGGATCTGGCTCTGTATGAGTCCCGTATCATCATGGAGTATCTGGACGAACGCTTCCCGCATCCTCCGCTGCTGCCCGTGGATCCCGTTTCCCGGGCCAGCTCCCGCCTCTTCATGTACCGCGTGGACCGGGACTGGTACAGCCTGATGGATATCATTCAGGAGGGAGGGAAGGCCGCGGCCAAGGCGCGCAAGGATCTGCGCGATAGCCTGACCGTCACCGCCCCGGTATTCGGCTCCAAGCCCTTTTTCATGAGCGACGACCTCACCCTGGTGGATTGCAGCATCGCCCCCCTGTTGTGGCGGCTTCCGGCGCTGGAGGTGGAGCTGCCGTCCCAGGCCAAGGCGGTGCGTGAGTACGCCGCCCGCATGTTCGATCACTCATCGTTCCAGGAGAGCCTCACCGAGCTGGAACGGGAGATGCGCGACTAAGTCGCCAGGATAGGCGCAGCTTCCGTTCTCATGGAGATCAGCTCCAACCGTCCCTATCTGGTCCGCGCCCTCTATGAGTGGCTGGTGGACAACGGCCTGACGCCGCACCTGCTGGTGGACGCGGAAGAGGAGGGGGCGGAAATCCCCCGCCAATACGTTGAGGACGGGCGTATTGTGCTCAATATCGCCCCCAGCGCCGTGCGCGGACTGGAACTGGGCAACGAATTCATCAGCTTCTCCGCCCGCTTCAGCGGCACCCCCACCGATGTACTGGTGCCCGTAGGGGCGGTGCTCGGCATCTATGCCCGGGAAAACGGCCACGGCATGCTGTTTCCGCAGGATGAACTGCCGGAAGGTGCGGATGAGTCGCCGGACGATGAGCCGGAACCGCCGCCGCCCCAGCGTCCCACCCTGAAGGTGGTCAAATAGCGCTCAGCCCGCGAGCAGGCCGAAGCTCAGATCCTCTACCCGCGAGCCCAGCATCACCAGATGGCCGCTGTGGCGCTCCACGCCCTCTTCGCTGTAATCGAAACCATAGGTACGGCGCAGGCGCAGGCCGCTGTGGGTCCAGCCGATCCCGATCCGCCGCAACCCCACCGTCTGATCCAGAAACTGGATATCCCGCTCCCGGCAGGCGGCGGCGCAGATCCGTATGGCGGCCTCCCGGCTGCGGGCGCTGTCGAGCCAGAACCAGGCAACGGCGAGAAGGAACAGGAGTAGAGTAAGGCTAGACATGGTTGCTAGGGCCTGTTAACACTAATCGGATTGTCGTCGCTGGGACCATTTTTTCGTCCAGCAAGGCGGAACGAGAGAAGTTT
>JBNKPL010000057.1:0-14184 GCA_050295355.1 Sedimenticolaceae bacterium | reverse complement strand
GCCTGGGGCTGTGCTGGATATTGGCTACGCCGTTGCAGGGGATTGCTGTGGGCTGGCTGGAGAAGATGATCGGGCGGCTCAGAAAACCAAACAACCCATAAAATTTATAACAAATTTACTATAATCTCTTCATGGCGAAAAAGGATATTGCTGGAGAGAATAAATGAGCACCACTCACATAACCTCAGCGGGCGGGAATATCTTCGCCGACCTGGGTGTTCCAAACGCAGAGAACGAAAAGCTGCGGCTTGTTTTGCTCGCCTCAATCAAAGAGTGGTTCAAGGACTCGGGTATGACGCAGCAAGAGGCGGCAAATCGGATGGGTATTAAACAGCCTGTCCTGAATGACGCCCTGAATGGGCGGTTTCAAAAATTCACTATTGACCGGCTGGTGAAAATGCTGGCTACTGTTGGTATGCACGTCAACATCACGGTGACGGACGATCAGGCGGCTTAGCTATGTAGGGGGATCGTGGCCTGTCCCTCACTATTCTTTGGCTTCAGGGCAGAATTCCCTATAGGAACAACGAAGAGTGATGGCTGAAATGATTCTCAGCAATATTTGTTCAGAGGTTCCCTAGAAATGCAAGATCCAACTGTCGAAATTAATCCAGCATTTAGAGGCGCTCTGGTACCAGCGGATCTTTTTAAAACGGAAGGCACCATTGCTTTTTCTGTTCCTGCACAAATACTGATGCACGATCATGTGATATTCAGAGTTATATGTGATGATTTCGTCTTTGTTATGAGCTTTCAAAATAACTCGGTCGTGATTCAGCGAAATTCTATTGCTTCTGTTCTTAATGCAAATGAGTTTGTTGCGCATTCAGAGCTTATCAGGATAGTAAGCTCGTGGTCGTTAACGGAATTGGCTCTTGGATGTCGTACTTCCGAAGATAATTTGAAATATTCTAATATTCCAACCCCTCCAGTGGCGCCACCAGTTGAATTATTAAAGTGGGCTAGAAAGCAAAACCTATTGGGTACGACTATCTATAATAGTGAAGAGGAAATGAGGGAGAAGGTGTATTCTTGTCTTGTTTCAATAAATGCAAAAGTCGCTGAAGCAAACGCGTATAAGTCATTTTGGAACATTGAATATGATGGCAACATGATTGTCTCTCGAGAACCCAAAAGAGAGGTTGAAATACAGCCATTAATTCATTGCCTCCTCTCTGACCAGATGCTTTTGAATAATATAGAGGTTGTTCCTGAGTACGTTACAGGCTCAGGAAATATTGATTTTCTGTTAATTGGGTATGTAAAAGATATCGGCACGTCTAAGATGTGTTTAGAGTTTAAGTTGGCTCATTCAGACAAGCTAATGCATGGCCTGCTAAAACAGCTACCTGAATATATGACTATATCTAATGCTAAATATGGAGCATATTGTATATTAACTTTTAAAGGAAAATGGTTTGATAAGCCAACTTTGGAGGGTAGGCAGGATATATTGTGGCATCTGAATATGATGGAAAGAAAGCATGATGTTCAGAGCAGCGATCACATTAGAAGCATTGTCATTGATCTATCAAAACCGAAAAGTGCTAGTAAAATCTAGTTTTTATTATTGGGGGCAAGGTCACCTGGGGTATGCGCAATCTGACACTTTAAACTCAGAGGATTTTGAGAATTTCAGGGACAGTTTACTTAGAATTTCAGGGACAGTTTACTTAATTCAGCCAAAATCCCAATTAAAAACAAAGATGTCATGCTTGTTCTGTTGTTTAACCTCATCGCCCATCCTCATTATGACTCCCCCTCCTAGCCTCCCCCGCTTGCGGGGGAGGGACCAAGAGGGCAGAGGTTTTCGATCAGGAACCCCATGCGTTTGAAGTGACTGCCTTTCCAGTAGGCCTTGCCACAGGAGGTACAGGCGCGAAACTCGTTATGGGTGATGCGTACGGAGTCCGGGAGCTGTTCCCACACCGTTTCCGCATCCGTCTCTTGCAGCAGGCCGTTGCACTCCATGCAGCGGGTGAAGGGCTGGATCATGGAGCATAGATCCAGACGATGGATCAGATAGCGCATCTGGTTCAGCGGCGTACCGCTGCGGATGTAACAGCCGTGGGTGACGATGCGGTGCATCAGCAGGTCACGGTCGCCAGTGAGGAGTATGCGGCCCTCTTCGCTGGAGATGCGCGCCAGTTCCCGGTCGCCCCAGTCGTTTTCGAACAGGGAATCGAAACCGAGCATACGCAGGTGGCGGGTGAGTTTGCCGAGGTGGGCGTCGAGGATGAAACGCGGGTCGCGCAAAGGATGATCCCGCAGACGCAGCAACGGGGTGACGTCGAGGGATTCGAACATGGGGTAGACCGCCACCCGATCGCCCGCTTCCACCCGTTGGTCCAGGCCTACGGAGACGCCGTTGAGCAGGATGATCTCCACTTCCGTGTGGGGGATGCCGAAGGTTTCGATGAGGTGGGCGACTGGGGCCGGGGGTGTGAATTCCAGCGGCAGGTCCTGCTTCCGTTGCGCGGGCGGCAGGAAGTCGTTCAGTTCTTCGTAGAAACGGAAGGTGGCTTTTGCCAAGGGCTTTCCTTGATTAATAACTTTGAACCGCGGAGGCGCAGAGACGCGGAGAGTATGATTGCTATGTAATCAAGCTCGTAGCGCCGCTGCCTACATTTTATCCCCTCACCCCAACCCTCTCCCTGAGGGAGAGGGGGTAAAACATCTCTGCGTCTCTGCGGTTTAAAAAAATTAAGCCGCTTTTTCCTGCCGCTGCCTTGTACTACCCGCTGGTGCTAATGGGTCGGCGCCGATGGTGCCGGCAAGCCATTTCACGTAGTCAGGAGACTGCACCTTCTCCAGCATCTCTTCGGCCATTTTCAGCCGCGCTTCGATATTGAGCTTTTCCGCTACGTCCGCGTGGCTGTCCAGATTCAGAAACCGTTTCAGGTTGTGCACATGGCGTCGCCACAGGGCGATGTCCCGCGCCTGTTTCACTTCCAGGCGTTCACGGTACCAGTCGGAGGCCAGCAGGTAGTCGCGGCTAAACAGGACGCGAATCTCCGGATGGTGCGCGTCCTTACCTTCGTATTCGCCAGTGGCCATGATGTAGAGCAGCGCCTTCAGGGGCGGGCAGGCGTCTTCCACGCTGCCGTCGTCCAGGTACTGCTGGGCCACGCGCTGTTGCGCCTCGACGATGTTGTTGATGCCGTCCACGAACACGTCCAGGTCCTGGGTTTCGGGGCGCAGGATCTCGTCGGTGAACACCGCGTTGGGGTTGTCGAAGATCTTGCCCAGTATGCCGTGCACGAAACGGTCGGTGATGCGGTAGCCGAGGCGGCTCGCCAATACCAGCTTGCCGTTGTGTTCAAAATCGTCCAGGGGTTCCAGATAGTTCTGGTCGATGAGGAACTGCGCGTCCTGTTCCTGGGGTGAGAGCCGGGTCCAGATCTCGGGGATCAGCAGGCTGATGTCGTGGTCCACACGCATATCGGGGCCGACGTATCCCGCGGAACTGGAGAAGCCCGAATAGCCGGTCAGGATAAAGGAGACCAGGGCGTTGTTCAGGTCCGCCGTGGCGCGCAGGGCGTTGAACGGCCCCTTGGTCAGTGCGCCTTCGCTGCCCGCCCCCGTGGTGGAGGGGGATTTGCCCGTGAGGCTGCAGATGAAGTCCATGAACAGCTCGGGCAGTTCCTGGTAGTGAATGGGATTGTAGACCGCCAGGGAACGTATCCCCTCCTCGGGCGGATTGTTGCGCCGCCCGGCCAGCACCGCATCCACGGGATAGCAGACCGCCTCGTTCAGCGGCAGCTTGCGGTGGAAACGGGTGCTCATCTCGGCCACGTACTTGCGTACCGGGTTCGCCAGGTCCGGGCGGGTCTGAAGATAGCGCGGGTTCTTGGACGGCTTGCCGCCCACCAGCCGCGGGTGGGCGGAGGAGACCACATAACCGCTCTGCTCCAGGTAGGCGCCCTCAATCAGCTCGCGCATGGGTGGGGTGAACTTGTGCAGGGTGAGCACATCTTCCGCCACCTCCTTCAGGGCTTCGCCCGTGAGGGGTTCGTAATTGGCCAGGAAGTTGCCGGGGCCGGCCAGATCCTTCTCCGCCTGCTTGTCGAATCCGGGATGGATGGCGTCGTCCGGCCGTTGAAACAGGCGGTACTCGCAGTTCTTCACCAGCTTGGCGCTGCGCTCCTTCCGTTCCGGGCAACAGTTGAGACCCAGGCATTCGGGCGGCACCACCACGGAGGCGGTGATATCGTCCTCCATCTGGATCTTCTCGGCGGCGATAAAGTCCTGACGCAGCTTGAAGGTGCGCCACTTGCCGTTGTGGTCGAAACCCATGCGCAGGTAGGAGGCCACCAGCATGCGGTCGTTCATCTTGAGTTCGTGGCCGGGCGCGCCGTCCACCTCGTCCACGGAGAGGTGGCTGTGCCAGTCATCGCCCCACTCCGGCCGATAGAAACGCTTGATCAGAAACACCAGCGCCATGATGCGCGGCGGAATGGACTCCAGCCAGGCATTGAATTCGTCCGTATAACTGGAGGACGGGGTCAACAGCTTGATCACCGATCCCAGGCTCCGCTCCAGACTCAGGGGACGGCGGCCGGGGTCGCGGTCTTCGTGTTCGTATCCTGGTAAAAAGCGGTCGCTGTAGTCCCGCTCCAAAATCTCCCGCACCGTTTCCAGGTCCTTCTCCAGGTCATCCACGAACATGGGGGCGTAGATAACCGCATCGTCGAGGGCCTTGGAGATCTCCGACTTGCCGCCACCGCTCACGGTGCTCGGTTTGTGGCAGAGGGTCGCTTCAGGGTCGGTCCCCACCAGACGCCAGGAGGGCGCGCCCGGGTGCTTCATCATCTCCACCTTGTAGCCGTTGGGCTGCATGTAGATCTTGCCGGGATGGAGGCGGATCTGCTGCGTCACCCCGCCGCGCTGCCAGGTGATGGTCTGGGCGTTGAGGTCCATGCGCAGGTCCTGGGGCACATAGATCACCTCCGGGAAATGGACATCCACCGCATGCCCTTCCGGCTGCAGCTCCATCACCTCGCCGTAGTGCTGCAGCATCTCCTGGAAGCTGTAGCCCGGCTCCCGGGTCTGGCTGTCCACGCCGTACTCCTCACCGTGGCTACGTCGTTCGAAGGCCAGCGCGCCACCCGCGTGTTCCTCTTCCGCCAGCCCATACAGGTTGGCCGCGTAACCGATCTGGGTCTTTACCTCTTTTTTGCAGTAGCCGTAGTAGTTGTCGGCCACGATGGTGACGATGACCCCGCTCTCGTCCCGGGCGGTGAGTTTGAAGGCGTTGCCGCCGTTGTAGCGTTCGTCCTCCCGCTCCCAGCACATGCCGTCCCGGCGCTGACGTTCGGTGGCCTCATCCACATGGGGCAGACCCAGCTCCTTTTTGGTGAACTCCACCAGATGGGGGGCCAGAATCACGCAGCCCGTGTGGCCGCTCCAGTGGTCCACATCCAGGGCCGAGTCGAACTCCGCCAGGTTGGGGTTGCCGCCGTTGCCGAAGATGCTCTCCACGAAATCGAGGTTGCTGACCAGATTGCCCGGCGCGAAGAAACGGATCTCCATGCTCTTCTCCGGCTGCTTGCCCGGGATCTCGGGACAGACCACCGGCCGCAGCAGCAGGGAGACGAACATGTGCGCCGGTTCCGGCTGGCTGCTGGTAAACGGGATCTTCAACAGTTCCCGCGGCGGCGTCAGGGACTTTTCCAGGATACGGGCGAAGGCCGAAACCGGAACCGCCTTTTTGTCCCCGGGCACGGGCAACCCCCCTTCGGCCACATGAAACGAGCCCTCGGTGGTCCGTCGGTCGCTGGCCGGGTTGTGCAGAATGCCTTGCCGGACGCGGTAACTGGAGACGATGTCGGAGTGAAATTCATCCTCCCCCATGGGTATGGAGAGTTCGCGCGCCACCCCGTGGCGGTCGAGGATAAAACTGTTGGAGGGCAGCGCCGGAACCGGATCCAGATCCAGATGACGCAGATAGCGGCTGATAAAATCCTGAATGCGCTGATCCACCGGGCAGTAGTAAGAGGAGAGCAGCCGCCCCTTTTCGCGGAACGCCTTGAGCAGGTCCTGGGCGGTGGACATGAACTCCACCGAATTCGCATCCACGCAGGTGGGCTGCCCCGAGGCCGCCAGTTTCAGGTTGATATAGAGGTGGAGCCGCTTGCGTTCGTCTTCGGCGTTCGCTATCGATTCGCTCAAGCCCAGCGTGCGCTCATAATCCAGCATCGTCATCTCCACAACAGGGCGAGATACCGCTTGCCCGCGGCACCCATCAACCCGAAAAAGCGTTGAAACCTTGCCGCGATCCCAGTGGCCTTCGCTCCCCACCCGATGCGGCACTCAGAATATTCGAATGGCCTATTCTACCATGGGCCGGGGGGACGCCCACCCGGCAACCATGCTGTTCGGGGGGAATACTGGGTTCCCGGCCCCGGTTATGTGATGATTGCGCCATGTTGATCGATACCCATAGCCATTTCGACGACTACAGCTTCAACCCGGACCGGGACGCGGCCTGGCGGCGCGCCCTGGACGCAGGCGTGACGGTTCAGATCGTCCCGGCGGTAACCGCCGCAGACTGGCCGCGGGTGAAGGAGGCCTGCGAACGCTATCCCGGCGCCTACCCCGCCTATGGCCTGCATCCCATGTACTGCGAACAGCACAAGGACGATGACATCGCCGAACTGGACCGTTGGCTGACCACGGAGGGCGCCGTGGCGGTGGGCGAATGCGGCCTCGATTTCTATATCGAAAATCCGGACCGCGAGCATCAAACCCGGCTGTTCGAGGCGCAACTGGAGCTGGCGCGGAAACACGGCCTGCCTGTGATCATCCACGCCCGCCGCGCGGTGGAGCTGGTGACCCAGACCCTGCGCCGCTACCCGGGCATCCGCGGAGTGCTGCACAGCTTTTCCGGCAGCCGGGAGCAGGCGGAGCAACTGATGAAACTGGGATTTATGATGAGCTTCGGCGGCCCCGTCACCTACCCCAACGCCACCCGGCTGCGGGAACTGGTGCGCACCCTGCCGCTGGATTCCATGCTGCTGGAGACTGACGCCCCCGATCAGCCGAGCGCCGCACACCGCGGGGAGCGCAACGAACCCGCCTATCTGCCCGAGATATTGCGCGAGATCGCCGCCCTGCGGGAAGAGGATGCGGAGACCATCGCCGCCGCCGCCAACGCGAATGCCCAACGGCTGTTTGGGATCACAATATGAGTTTCAACCAGGAACGCACCGAGATCCTTATCGGCCCCGAGGGCGTGGCGACGCTGGCGCGGAAACATGTAATGGTGGTGGGACTCGGCGGGGTGGGTGGATTCGCGGCCGAGGCGCTGGCCCGTTCCGGCATCGGCCGCCTCACCGTGGTGGACCACGATACGGTTTCCCCCTCCAACTGCAACCGCCAACTGCTGGCCCTGCAATCCACCATCGGCCGGGCCAAGACCGAGGTGATGCGGGAACGGCTGCTCGACATCAACCCCGGCCTGCAACTCCAGGCCGTGGAACGTTTCGTGTCACCTGACAACGCGGTGGAACTGCTGGCTGGAGAACCGCCCCTGGATTTTGTCCTCGACTGTATCGACAGCATCGCCTGCAAGGCGGCGCTGGTGGCGGCCTGTCAGGAGAAGGGAATTCCGGTCATCTCCGCCCTGGGGGCCGGGGGGCGGCTGGATGTCACCCGGGTCCGAGTGGCCACGCTGGAAAAGACCGAACGCTGCCCCCTGGCGCGGGAGATGCGCAAGCGGCTGCGGCGGCTGGAGGCCTCCCTGGATTACCCGGTGGTGTTCTCCGATGAGGAAGCGGTCAAGGCCCTGCCCCACCATCCTCTGGATGACGGTCAGGAAGGACGTGCCCGTGCGGTAAACGGCTCCAGCTCCTTTATGCCGGGCATTTTCGGGCTCATGCAGGCGGGGTATGTGATTTCGCAATTACTGAAATGAGACTGTAGGAACGGCTTGGTAGCCGCGATCACGCACCGTGCGAACATTCTTCGCGGCTCGTAGCGCCCATTGCCTTCATGGACTAGGATTAACAAACACGAAACCGCACTTTTCAGGGAGGAAGAGGCATATCCCGCGTTCTCAATCAATCCATCCTACTCGCCGCCACTCCCTGGTGCCGGCCTCTGTTCCCATTATTCTCACGATGTATATCGGCATCTATTTCAGTGCCGCCCAGTCGCACCTTTCCAAAATGCGATCCAGACCATCCATCACCCTTCGCGCAAATGTAAGGAGACAATCATGAAGAAAACCCTATTCGCCATCTGCCTGCTGGTGGTCTGCGCCATGACGACTACCGCCGCCAGCGCAGGCGCGTGTCCAAAAGTTGATCGTCAACCAGCAACTCAGCAGTTGATCAAACTGATGGCGGCCCACCCCGAAATCAAAAAGGAACTGGCGGAGTCCATCGCACTCGGGCAAAAGATCAACAGCGACCCCAAGACCAATCCCGTCGCCAGCGTGAATGACTACCTGGACTTTGTGGATGCACTGGTGACCTACAACCCGCAGAACATCAATACGGGCGTATGGAAAGAGAAGAAGGGCTACAGCACCCGGATCGCCATGGACGGCAAAAACTATTGCAACTGGAATATCCTCGACCTGCTCAGTTACAGCTATTTTCTCGTGGACCGTCAACTGACCACCGATCCACGCGGACAGATTCAGTTCATGAACGACCCGTTTTCCCAGTGGATGGGAAGCGTGGCCGGGGAGTGGGGGAAATACCTGGAAACCAAGGACTCAGCCAAATACGTACCAGAGTTCACCAGCGATCCCTACTTCGGCGATTGGTACTGCCCACCCAAATCGGGCTATGCCACCTTCCAGGACTTTTTCATCCGCGAACTCTGTAACACCACCTACCCCACCGCCTCGCGCCCGGTGGCAGGAATCAAGGACCCGCGCACGGTGGTGGCCATTGGTGACTCCACCTCCGCCGGGTGGTGGCCGGTCAGCGGGGACGGACACCTGATCACCGACTATGACGGCGTGGCCCAGTCGGGCCGCCTGATAAAAGGAAAGATGTACAACAACGTCCACGACTTCATCCTCGGCGAAAAGGGCGAGACGGTAATCGAAACCTTCGGCACCATTGATCCTGAGCGTTTCAACGGCGGCACCTGGACGCACCAGTTCCTAAACGTCAACAACTACCATCGCCTGCATGTGCCGGTATCGGGCAAGATCGTTTATCTCAAACACCTGAAGTCGGGAGTGCGGATGAAGTCGGGCTGGAAAGCGGACTTCGGTGAACAAAGCCCCGGCTACTACGATCCCCGTGACACCGCCGACTGGCAGTTTGGGCAAACCCGGATGGTCATCGGCATTGAGACTAAAGAATACGGCCTAGTGGTGATCTCACCCATGGGCATGGCCCAGGTCAGCGGCATCGACAAACGCAAATGGGTCCAGGAAGGGGCCATAGCCGAGAAGGGATGGGAATTCGCCAACTTCAAGTTCGGCGGTTCCGATTTCGTGATCATTTTCGAGAAAAAGGCCGGCTTCGTCATGACCGCACCAGTTACCACGGAACCTGATCCAAAAGCCGGGGTGAACTATGACCTGATCCTGCAGGGCCAACGCTACGGCTGCTTCGGCGGCGACACCACCTGCAGCAAGGACGAAGGGCTTCCAAAACCGTATCCCAAGCTTCAGTAAACGAAAAACGCCCACCTGTGCCCCCTCCTCTTTCCGGGGAGGGGGCTTCGTTGAGCGGGGGGTGATCCAACGCCCCTCTGTCCTCCGCGCTACCGCAGATATCCTCCATTTATCCCCGATGCGCAGGATGGTGAGGCGCCCCGCCCACCCGTCCGTACCGCCCTTTCCTCCTGAACGATCCCAGCAACTAGGCATCAGCCTACGGGCGGAGCGCCTACTGAAACCCGCCTCGGGAAGGCGCTACGAAAGAAACTTTTTCCTTGTTTGCCATTCGAGGGACGTAGCGCCTATGGCTATTCAGGGGTAAATTCCACCCCCGGCGTCTTCAGCATATCCAGATACTCCATGGAGGCATCGAAGAAATCATCCTTGGGATGCTCATCACAGAGGATGTTCAACCGCCGCATGGCGCCGTCCAGCTCCGCCCCGTACATCACGTCCTCGCCGGTCGCCAGGGAGAGGCCGGTGACCATACCCGCAAGCCAGTCGCGGTAGTGGTAGTACTCGATGGATTGCCGGGCATCCCCCTTCTCAAAACCCTGGTAGGTGTACAGGTAGGCGCTGCAGGCCTTGACCCCGTAACCCCAGACTAAAGGCTTCTCTGAATTCTCAGCCGACTGGACCGCCAGAGCAGGCACAAGGGTCATCAGGCAGGCCGCCGCCAAGACAATTTTCCGGGTGGTATGATTCATCAGTATCCCTCCTCTTGTTTCAGCAAAAAAAAGGGGCTACGCAACCGCGTAACCCCTTGATTTGTATGGTGGGTCGTATAGGAATCGAACCTATGACCAATGGATTAAAAATCCACTGCTCTACCGTCTGAGCTAACGACCCGCTGTGCGAAGCGCGCGATTATACCGGACATTCCGCCGCAGTCAAAACCGGCGCCCGCCGGGCATTCAGGGTCAGGGTGCGGCGCTGTGCTGTTTCAGCAGCTCCACCATGGCGTCCATTTGACTATTGATGGCGAAGTTCATGGGGGTCGATCCGCTGTCGTTGCGGGCATTCACATTGGCGCCCTTGGCGATCAGCGCCTCGGCGGTTTCCATGGCGCCCTTTCGGGCCGCGAAATGGAGCGGGGTTTCGCCGAAGACGTCTTCCGCATCGATATTGGCGCCGCTCTCCAGCAGCAGCTTTGCCATCTCCACCTGATTCTCGTCGGCGGCATAATGCAGGGGCGAGCGCATATTGGAGTCACTCTGGGCATTGATGTCCGCCTTGGCCTGGATCAACACCTGGGCCATTTCCACCCGGCCGTAATAGGCGGCATAGTGCAGGGCCGTGATATCGTCGTCCAGCATGCCCAGCATTTTGGAGAAGCGGTCCACGTTCGCTCCCTTCTCAATCAGGAAGGCGGCCATTTCCGGATGATTCTTCTCCACCGCCAGGTGCAGGGGGGTAATGCCGGACCAGCTTTGCGCATCCACTTCGGCTCCGCGTTCCACCAGCAGCGCCGCTACATCCATATGTCCATGGGCGGCGGCGAGATGCAGCGGGGTGTACTGGGTAGGATTTTTCTCGTTGACGTCACCGCCTTCCTCCAGCAGCTTCTCAACCTGATCCCGGTCGCCGTCGATGGCGGCGATATGGAGCGGCGAACCGGCGGCCATCTTGCCGATGCCAAAGTCGCTTTTCACCTTGTCCAGTTCCTGGCACCCCTGCAAAGACATGGCCAGCAGGGCCAACAACAACACAACGGGCGCAGACTTCCAAACAGACAGACTCTTCATTTCTCTCTCCGAAACAGGGACATACATACGAAATTGCAGGTAAGTCTGGAGGTGTAGGCGGCGCCTGTCAAGCAGGCGCCGCATAACCATGGGATGAATTGAGCGGCTGAAGGCCGCCCTGAGAGAGATCCGTTTACGATGCGCGGCTTAAATGGCGTCCAGTTTGCGCATGCTCTGGGGCAGCAGATGCAGATCCGCGAGCCCGGCCACCAGCGCCTTGTACAGGGTGGCCTCCTCTTCGTAGACCATCTTGTAGTACTGGATTTTCATGGTCAGGGCGCTGCCCAGAATGATGGAACCCAGCGCAAGAAAGGAGCCCAGCGCCAGGGTGGAGACCCCGGTAATGCCCTGGCCGATGGTGCAGCCGATGGCGAGTACGCCGCCGATGCCCATCAGCACCGCGCCGATCATGTGGTTCAAAAAGTCTTTGAGGTCCACAAACCACTCAATACGCAGGCTGCGGCTGAACAGGGCATAGAGAAAGGATCCGGCCGCCACCCCGAACAGGGATGCGAGGCCGAAGGTGATAAGCTCCACATGGGTGGGCCGGGTCAAATAGAAGACAAACTCACTGTACGGTCCCACGAAGGTAAAGGACTGGGCCCCTACCCCCGGCGGCGGCGTTTCCATGAATTCGGCAAACTCCACCCACTCCTTGCCCATGGGGCCGGAGGTGACGTACCAGCCGGCGGCGATCACCAGCCCGATCACCAGCCCGCCGATCACCAGCTCCCAGTTGGAGCGGAACTCGCTGGAGCGGAAAACGATAAACAGCAGCACGGCGGCCAGCAGAATCCCGGCATGGACATTCAGGCCGGCGGGACCGTCCATCCCTATCAGGGAGCCGACGATGGTGCCCAGGCTCTGATCGCTGACCCCCAGGGAAGAGAGGTCGGGACTGATGGGCAGCATCCACTCATGAAACACCGCGCGGTACATGCCACCGTTGATCATCAGGTAGGCCATCCCCCCGACCACGAGCAATACGAAAATGGACTTGAGATTACCGCCGCCGAGCCGCACCAGATTCTTGTTGGCGCAGCCGGACGCCAGGGTCATGCCCACACCGAACAGGAGCCCGCCCAGGATGTAACGGGGCCAGAGGAAGGTGCTGCCGCGGTAGGGGACGCGGGAACTGGCCACATCGGCCAGGGACATGGCCTCCAGCACCGCCACGCCCAAAATGGCCACGGCGATGGCCAGGAACCAGGAGCGCATGCGGGACATGTCGCCCATATTGACCCAGTCCGACACCGCGCCCATGGTGCAAAAATTGGTTTTGTTGGCAACCCCGCCCAGCACGGCGCCCATGACGCCTGCCAGGAGGATCACCTGCGTCGTGATCTCCAGATTCATCTCCTCACTCCCGATCTGATGGTTTCGATCTAATTGTTATTGCGAAGCCCCGAAACGGGCGGAACTTCATTAATAGTATTTATTGGGATTCGATGGTAACGCAGGAGAGGGGCTGGAAACCAGTGTTTATGATTGAAAACGCTTTAGCCACAGAGGGCACGGAGTTCTCTGAGGGTGATTCGTATCACCTCAGTCGTAGGGCGGGGTCCTACCCCGCCGTTGGCACCGCGATACGGTTCTGATCCGGCATTGGAAATAAACGCAGAGGTTTCTACTCTGGGTGCAAACGAACACTCTTTCCGCGACCCAACCAGCGGCGCAGCGGTGGGGTAGGACCCCACCCTACGATCTGTGTACCTCCGTGACCTCTGTGGTGAAAAACAAGACCCCACCTGCAGCCAGAGCGATAGCAGTATTTCCTGGTCAGGAACCACGATAAGGAGTGGGGTCCTCGACCCCCGCCTCCCGGAACCCCTGGGCCCGAAAACGGCAGGAGTCGCAACGGCCGCAGGCCCGGCCTTCATCGTCGGCCTGATAGCAGGAGACGGTGAGGCCGTAATCCACCCCCAGTTCGACGCCGCGGCGGATGATCTCCGACTTGGTGAGTTGGATCAGGGGGGCATGGATATGGAACCGCTCCCCCTCCACACCCGCCTTGGTGGCCAGATTGGCCAGGCTTTCAAAGGCCGCGATGAACTCCGGGCGGCAGTCGGGATAGCCCGAGTAGTCCACCGCGTTCACGCCCACAAAGATATCCCGCGCCCCCAGCACCTCCGCCCAGCCGAGCGCCAGGGAGAGAAAGATGGTGTTTCGGGCGGGCACATAGGTCACGGGTATCCCCTCCCCGCCCTGTTCCGGCACCTCGATATTCTGGTCGGTCAGGGCCGATCCGCCGAACTGGTCCAGCGCCAGGGGGACGACCCGATGCTCCGCTACCTGGAAAAAACCGGCCACCCGGCGCGCCGCATTCAACTCCGCCCGATGGCGCTGGCCATAGTCCATGCTCAGGGCATAGCAGTCGAAACCCTGATCCCGCGCGATGGCCAGGGCGGTGGCGGAATCGAGTCCGCCGGATAGTAGAACGACTGCTTTTCTATTCATTCGTGCAAAGTTCCTAATTGAACCGCAGAGGCGCGGAGACGCAGAGAAAACTATTGTTGCACTTCATTTCCGAAGATTGCGAACTATTAGCCCCTCCCCCACAAGTGGGGGAGGCTGGGAGGGGGAGTAAACAACAAGTTATTTCTCCCTAGAACTAGCAGGTATGTTTGAAAGCGATTCACTTAACGGCTCTCGATAAAAAAGCAGTTTCTTAAAACCATCCGTAATTTCTCCCCCATGCCACCACATTTTAATGACTTCGCATCCTTCCCCAATCAGCATTCCTCCGTTGTCACCATACTTCGGATCATCTGAACGTATTTCAAAGGGAATCTCTGGCCCTTGAGTCATCAATCT
>JBNKPL010000056.1:0-14199 GCA_050295355.1 Sedimenticolaceae bacterium | reverse complement strand
TTGATTGGCCCTTTTTTAGCCACAACGCCGATAATCCGATTAATGTTAACAGGCCCTAAGTTATCAACTGCCGGGGCAGTATTGAAGGTCTGAGAGGAGGGTGATTATGACGCGGATCAAGGTCATCGAAGGGGACATTACACAACTGCGGGTGGACGCCATCGTCAATGCGGCCAATGAGAGCCTGCTGGGCGGCGGCGGCGTGGATGGGGCGATCCATCGGGCCGCTGGCCCGGAACTGCTGGAGGCGTGCCGCCCCCTGGGCGGTTGTCCCACGGGCGAGGCGCGCATCACCCCCGGGTTCCGGCTGCCCGCCAAATGGGTGATCCATACGGTGGGCCCGGTATGGCGTGACGGCAGCCGGGGCGAACCGGAGCTGCTGCGCGCCTGCTACCGCAACGCTCTCCGCCTGGCGCTGGAAAACGGTATCCGAAGCATCGCCTTCCCCGCCATCAGTACCGGGGTGTACGGCTACCCGAAGGAGGCGGCGGCGAAGATCGCCGTAGAGGAGATGCAAAAGGCGGAGGGTCTGGAGGAGATCGTCGCCTGCTGTTTTTCAGACGGGGATGCGGAGTTGTATCAGCGCCTGTGCGGAAGTGAATGAAAGTTTTTTGCCACAGAGATCACAGAGGACACAGAGTTCACGGAGAATGCGTCAAAACATGCCGTATTAAGAACTGGCTCTGTAACAGCGAAAAGGGCATCTTTCAAAACGGCAATTCCTCTGTGTGCTCTGTGATCTCTGTGGCTACTAATCAAAATAGGCTCAAATAATGTTGAAGTGGTTGGATGAGTTTCCTTTGCCCATGCTCGCCATGATGGCGCTGATGCTCGGGCTGGCGCCCTTTGTTCCCGAGCCCCATCTGTGGGAAAAGCTGAAGATGCTGGCGGCGGGCACACTCAGCCGGCCCCTGGATATCTTCGATCTGCTCATGCACGCCACGCCAATGGTGCTGCTGGCGATCAAGCTTCTACGCGGCGCAAGGTTGGCTTAAGGCATTAGCGAAAACGGTCCAGCCGCAGCCGCTGGCGCTCATCAAACAGGTGGCGCGAGGCGATCCAGACCGCGGCGGTGGCCCCAAAGCCGGTGCCGCCTGCGATAAGGAACATGATCAGGATCTGGTATTTGGCCGCTTCCATGGGCGGGCTGCCACCCAGGATCTGGCCGGTCATCATGCCCGGCAGGCTGACGATGCCCGCGGCGGCCATGGCGTTGATGATGGGGATCAGGCCCGAGCGCAGGGCGTTGCGGCGGATGGCGCCGATGGCCTCGTTCCACGCCTGGCCCAAGATCAGCCGCGCCTCGATATTCCCCCGCTGCTGCCAGGCGTTCTGGGTCAGGTTGTCCAGGGTGATGGCGATCCCGGACATGGTGTTGCCCAGCAGCATGCCGAGCAGGGGGATCAGGTACTGGGGCGTATACCAGGGCTCCACCCGCACCACCAGGTTCAGGGCCAGCAGGGCGATGGTGAAGGAGGAGAGGAACATGGAGAGGGAGCCGATGCCGATGCTCCACAGGCCGCGGAAGCGGCGCTGCTGCCGCGCCATCACCTCGTAACTGGCCGCCCCCAGCATCACCATGCTCAACAGGCCGATGAGCCAGGGGTTGGAGTGGGCGAACAGGCTTTTAAGCACCAGGCCGAGTAGACCCAGCTGGATGGTGGTGCGCAGGCCCGCGAGCAGAAGCTGGCGGCCGATCCCCAGGTGCAGGCGCCAGGAGATGGCGGCCAGTAGAAGCAGCAGCAGGGCGGCCAGAGAGAGGTCGAAGGGAGAGAGGATGATCAGCTCCATGCTTCCACCTCCCAGTGCTCTTTCGAGGCGTGGATGCCCCGATCTCCCACCCGCCGTTTCTGTTCCGGGTTATGGGTCACCCACAACAGGGATGCGCCGTTCTCAGCACGATAGTCCAGCAGCAGTTTTTCCACCCGGGCGCCGTTCTCCTGGTCCAGGTTGGCGGTGGGCTCGTCCAGCAGCAGTACCTCGGGCCGGTTGGCCAGCAGGCGGGCCAGGGCGAGGCGTTGGCGTTCTCCGCTGGAGAGGTGGTCCACCTCCCGCCCCAGGCAGGCCTCATCGAATCCCAATTGGCCCAGGATGTTAGTGTCCACCTCCGAAAAATGGTCCCCCACCCGCGGCTCCCACCAAAAGCTTTCGGTGGGCAGATAGGCCACGCGTCGGCGCCATTGGGTGGGGGGATAGGTCTGCTGCGCCGTTCCGTCGAGGCGGATCTCCCCCTCATGGGGATCAAGATCAGCGATGGCCCGCAACAGCCGGGTCTTGCCGCTGCCGGATACACCGCTGATGGCGAGACACTCCCCCGCGGCCAGTTCCAGATCGAGAGCGGCGAAGTAGGGGCTCTTGAGCCCTTGCAGGGTCAGGGTGGCCATCAGCGGCGGGTGAACAGCAGATCCCAGACACCGTGCCCCAGCCGCTGTCCGCGCTGTTCGAACTTGGTAAGGGGACGGTAGTCGGGGCGCTGGGAGTAGTTTCCAGTCCCGAGGCGGTTTTCAAAGTCAGGGGAGTCGGTCAGAACCCGCATCATGTGTTCCGCGTAGTTCTCCCAGTCCGTGGCGGCGTGGAACAGGCCGCCGGGGCGGATCACGCGGGCCAGCTGCTTAAGGAAAGCCGGCTGCAGTATGCGCCGTTTGTGGTGGCGTTTCTTGTGCCAGGGATCGGGAAAGAACAGAAAGGCCCCCTCCAGGGCGCCATCGCCAATACCCCGATTCAGCACCTCCACGGCATCGTGGCGGAGGATGCGGATGTTGCTGAGTCCCAGCTCTTCGATCTTCAGCAGCAGGTGACCCACACCCGGACTATGGACCTCGATGCCGAGGTAGTTGTTTTCCGGATTGGCCGCGGCCATCTGGGCCAGGGAGTCGCCGTTGCCGAAACCGATTTCGAGATAGACCGGATGGCCGTTGCCGAACAGGGAGGAGAGGTCGAGTTTTTCGCCCGTGAACTCCACGCCGAACCGGGGCCACAGGGTCTCAAAGGCGCGTTCCTGACCTGGGGTCAGCCGCCCCTGGCGCAGGACATAACTTCGAATCGGGCGATGGTGGGTCATTCGTTACTAGCCACAGAGGCACGGAGGACACAGAGTTATTTATATTGCCATGAATATGCTCTGTGATCTCTGTGTCTCTGTGGCAACCATTGTTTTAGAAGAACAGCCCTTCCACAGGCGAGGAGGCGGAGGCGAATCGTTTAGCCGGCATACGGCCCGCCAGGAAGGCCTCGCGGCCGGCCTCGATCGCCTTTTTCATGGCCGAGGCCATGAGCACGGGTTTCTTGGCGGCGGCGATGGCGGTGTTCATCAGCACGCCGTCACAGCCCAGCTCCATGGCTACGGCCGCGTCGGAGGCGGTGCCCACGCCCGCGTCCACCAGGATGGGCACCTTGGCGTTCTCCACGATGGTCAGGATGTTGAGGCGGTTTCGGATGCCGAGGCCCGAGCCGATGGGCGCGGCCAGGGGCATCACCGCCACACAGCCGAGCTGCTCCAGCTCGCGCGCCATGATAGGGTCGTCGTTGGTGTAGACCATGACATCGAAGCCGTCCTTGATCAGCTCCTCGGCGGCGCGGTAGGTCTGCATCACATCGGGGAACAGGGTCTTTTCGTCGCCCAGCACCTCCAGCTTCACCAGGTTGTGGCCGTCCAGCAGTTCCCGCGCCAGCTTGCAGGTGCGCACCGCGGTCTGGGCGTCGAAACAGCCCGCGGTGTTGGGCAGGATGGTGTATCGGTCGGGGGGCAGCACCTCCAGGATATTGGGCTCATCCGCATTCTGGCCGATATTGGTGCGGCGTACGGCGATGGTGACGATCTCCGCGCCGCTGGCATCGATGGCCGCGCGCGTCTCCTCCATATCCTTGTATTTTCCCGTGCCCACGAGCAGGCGGGAGCGGTAGGTTTTACCTGCGATGGTGAAGGTGTCTTGGTTCTGGTCTGACATGATGGTGCTTTTCGTGTTTTGTTGATGATGGGCAACAGGCGATTAGCCGCCGCCTATAGCATGGACGATCTCCACCCGGTCGCCGGCCTGGAGGCGGTGTTGCGGGAAGGTGCTGCGCGGCACCAGTTCCTCATTGACCTCCACCGCCAGGCGCCGGTCCTGGAGTTCCAGCTGTTCGATCAGCTGGGCCATGGTGGTATCGCTGGAGATCCGTTGCTCCTCTCCGTTAATGAATATCTGCATGGTGTCGTTAATTTGCTGGTTAACAGATAGGGTAAATGATTTTACACTAATCCGATTCTCCTGAGCATCCGGCCGAACCACACAAAGGGCAACGTTTTGAGCGATTGGAACGAAGATCTGATTTCCATTGATGATGCGGTGACACTGGATGGTCTGTTTCGTAAACGTGTAGCACGATCCCCCGAGCGGGAGGCGTATCGGGGTTATGATCGCCGAACGGGGGGCTGGCGCTCCTATAGCTGGCGGGAGATGGCGCTGGAGGTGGCGCGCTGGCAGCAGGCCCTCAGCGATGAAGGGCTGCGCGTCGGGGACCGGGTGGCGCTGCAGCTGCGCAACTGTCCCGAATGGGTGATCTTCGATCAGGCCTGTCTCGGTCTTGGCATCATCCTGGTGCCCCTGTATGTGGACGACAGTCCGGAAAGCATTGCCCATATCATGGAAGACGCCGCGGTCAGCCTGGTGCTGGTGCAGGATGCGGGCCGCTGGAAACGGCTGGCGCCTGCCATAGAGGGTTATGAGGCCTTGTGCCGGGTGCTGTTGCTGGATGCCGGGCGGGATGCGGATGAACTGCTGGCCGCCGACGAGCGCATTCGCGCCGTGCCTCAGTGGCTACCCCAATCCGGGGGTGAGCTGGCCCGGCGGAAGGGCGATCCCAACGCCCTGGCGACCATTGTATACACATCGGGCACCACCGGCCCGTCGAAGGGGGTGATGCTGAGCCATCACAATATGCTCTATGTGGCCCACGCCTCCATCTGTTGCGTATCCTGTTATCGGGAGGATGTCTTTCTCTCGTTCCTCCCGCTGTCTCACACCCTGGAGCGGACCTGCGGCTACTATCTTCCCATGCTGGCAGGCGCCGCGGTGGTGTTTGCGCGTTCCGTTCAGCAGTTAGGGGCGGACCTGCTGGAGGTGCGGCCCACCGCGATCATCGCGGTACCCCGAATCTTTGACCGGGTGTATGAGCGGATTATGGAGCAGATGGCGAGTAAACCGGCGCCGGCCAGGTGGCTGTTCCAGGCCACCACGGTCGTGGGTTGGCAGCAGTTTCTGCGCCAGCAGGGAAGGGGTGGCGGGGCGGTGGCGTCCCTGCTGTGGCCACTGCTGAAGAGATTGGTGGCCGACAAGATCACCACCAAACTGGGCGGCAACCTGCGGGTGGCGGTGAGCGGCGGCGCGGCGCTGACGCCGAAGATCGGGAGGCTGTTTGTAGGCCTCGGGGTGCCGGTCATTCAGGGCTACGGCCTGACCGAGACCAGCCCGGTAGTGAGCGCCAATCCGCCCGCGGACAATGTGCCAGAGAGTGTTGGGTCGCCGCTAACGGGTGTGGAGGTCAAGATCGGCGCCGAGGATGAGTTGCTGGTGAAGTCGCCGGGCCTGATGCTCGGCTACTGGAACAATCACGCCGCCACCGCCAAGGCGATCGATTCCGACGGCTGGTTCCATACCGGGGATCAGGCTCGGATTGAGCGCGGGCATATTTTTATCACCGGGCGGCTCAAGGATGTGCTGGTGCTCTCCAATGGGGAGAAGGCGTCGCCAGGGGATATGGAGCTCGCGCTGATGCTGGATCCCCTGTTTGAACAGGTGATGGTGATTGGCGAGGGGAAATCCTACCTGGGGGCATTGATCGTAGTGAATGCGGATCACTGGCCCGCTTTTGCCCAGGGCCTCGGACTGAACGCTCTGGCCCCGGCGGCCCTGGCCGATTCACGCCTCCACACGGCGGTGCTTGCGCGGGTGAAGGCGGCGATCAAGGAGTTTCCCGGTTACGCTCGCATTCGGCGCGTGGCGCTTACCCTGGAGCCGTGGACGGTGGAGAACGGGTTGATGACACCTACACTGAAAGTAAAACGGCCCCAGGTGCTGGAGAGATATCAAGCGGAGATCGCAGAGATGTATGGGGATTAATGGAGCGGGTGAACGGAATCGAACCGTCATCATGAGCTTGGGAAGCTCAGGTAATAACCATTATACGACACCCGCGTCAGCCCGGATTATATGCCAAGCGGATAGAATGTGATATGTCCTCTTCGATTGCCCTTATAGCCGTGGCTCCTGCCACTGAATCACCGTCCGATTAACCCATGAATCTTAGCGACGCCTTTGGACGCAGCATCGAGAATCTGCGGCTCTCGGTCACCGACCGTTGTGACTTCCGCTGTTTTTATTGCATTCCCAAAGGGTTTAACGATTTCGCCGGGCAGGAACAGCGGCTGACGCAGGACGAGACGGTTCGGCTGGTGAGGCTGTTCAGTGAACTGGGCGTCAGCCGTATCCGCATAACGGGTGGAGAGCCCCTGGTCCGCGGCGACCTGCCGCAACTGGCACGCCGTATCTGTGCCTTGCCGTCGGTGGATGAGGTCTCTCTCAGCACCAATGCCTCGCGTCTGGCCGGACAGGCGGAAGCGTTGCGCCAGGCGGGCATTAAACGCATCAACGTCAGTCTCGACTCGCTCCATGCCGACACCTTCCACCAGATCACCCAGGGCGAATTACGGCCGGTACTGGAGGGATTGCAGGCGGCGCGCGCGGCCGGTTTCTACCCCATCAAGGTCAACATGGTGGTGATGCGCGACCTCAACCTGGGAGAGGTCGGGGATATGGTGGATTATTGCCTGCGGAACCGCTTTACCCTGCGTTTTATCGAGACCATGCCAGTGGGTGAGGCGGGCCGGGATAATGGGGAGCGTTATGTGGGTCTGCAGGAGGTGCGGCAGATTCTCAGCCGGCGGTTCGAACTGGAACCGGCCCGCATGGAGGGCAGCGGTCCCGCCTCCTACCTCAAACTAAAAAACGGACGGCTGAAGATCGGGTTTATCACCCCCATGTCACAGCACTTCTGCGATACCTGTAACCGGGTGCGGCTCTCCGCGGAGGGGACCCTCTATCTCTGTCTGGGAGAGCAGGACAAACTGGAGCTGCGTCCCCTGATGCGGCAGGGGGCGGCGGACCAGGAGTTGAAGTCGGCGATCATGGATGCCATTCAGAGAAAACCGAAGGGGCACAGATTCCTTGAACCCGATGGCCGGATCGCACGGGCCATGTCCGTGACCGGGGGGTGATACCCGTCCTATTTGGGAATGATCTCGGAAAAGTCGTGGATGGCGTCGAAGCCCTCCGCCTCGCGGACCGGGCCCTTGGTGTCGGGCCGCAGTACCCGTAAAAGCCAGCGGATGCCGTAGTTGCGGGCGGAGGCGAGCACCGAGGGGCTGTCGTCCACGAACAGGGTGCGCTCCCGCGCGAAGGGTTCCACCTGCTGCAGCTTGTCCCAGAATCCCGGGTGCTCCTTGGGCAGTCCCAGATCGTGGGAGCAGATCGCTCCGTCCAGGTGCCCGCCCAGGCGGGTGCGGTCCAGTTTCAGGGCCAGGGATTTTTGATGGGCGTTGGTTAGCAGCAGGGTCCGCTTGCCCATGTTGCGCAGGGCATCCAGAAAGTCGATCACATGGGGATGCACCGCGATCAGGTGGTCCACCTCCTCCTTCAGCAGCGCGATGTCCAGCCCCAGCTCCCGGCTCCAGTGGTCGATGCAGTACCACTCCAGGGTCCCCTCCACGCTCTGGTAGCGGGCCAGTAGCGCCTCCCGCGCCTCTTCCAGGCTGATGTGGTTGGTCTCGGCATAGCGTTTGGGTACGTGCTCCAGCCAGAAGTGGTTGTCGAAATGGAGGTCCAGCAGGGTGCCGTCCATATCCAGAAAAACGAGTTCGATTTGGTTCCAGTGAATCATGGGCACAAACTACTTGCTCTCTGTGGCGCTGGCAAGAAGGGCGCGTGGCGAAAAGATTAAAGCGCCAAATCCGGGTAGAATGGTGCTCCCGTTCAGCCTCCATCCGATAGCAGCATGCCCAAGAAACCCACCGTCCACTCCCGTCGCAAGCTGGTCCACACAGGCGTGTTCCATGTGGAGGAGATGGAACTGGAGTTCGAAAACGGCCAACAGCGCCGTTACCAGCGGATTGTGGGTTCACCCCAGGGCGCGGTGCTGGTGGTGCCGCTGCTGGATGCGGAGACGGTGCTGCTCATCCGTGAGTACGCGGCCGGGATGGACCGCTACGAGCTGGCGTTTCCCAAGGGCCATATCGAGCAGGGGGAAGATCCTTTGACCGCCGCCAACCGGGAGATCCAGGAGGAGACCGGCTACGCGGCGGAGCGGCTGGAACAGATCGCCTCCTTTACCATCGCCCCCGGCTATCTCGGCCATACCACCCACATCGTGCTCGCCAGCGATCTCTATCCCAAGCGGCTGGAGGGGGATGAGCCAGAGCCCATCGAGGTGGTGCCCTGGAAACTGTCCGCGCTGGAGGCGTTGCTGGCGCGGCATGATTTCACCGAGGCGCGCTCCATCGCCGCCCTCTACCGTGTACGTGATCTATTACAAGGTGTTTAGATGAACAAAGACGAGCTGCCCATAGAGGCCCTGATTGATCTGGCCCGAGAGGCCGGAGAGGCGATCCTGAAAATCTACAACACCGATTTCTCCGTATACGAGAAGTCGGATCAGTCGCCCCTGACCGAGGCGGATATGGCGTCCCACAAGGTCATCGTGAAAGGGCTGGCGGAATTGACGCCGGAGATCCCGATTCTCTCGGAGGAGTCCGCACACATCCCCTACGAGACCCGCCGCGGCTGGCAGCGCTACTGGCTGGTGGACCCCCTGGACGGCACCAAGGAGTTCATCAAACGCAACGGCGAGTTCACGGTCAACATCGCCCTCATTGAGGGTGAGCGGCCGGTGTGGGGGGTAGTGCATGTGCCCGTGTCCGGGGTGACCTACTATGGCGGTGCGAGTCTCGGCGCATTCCGCCAGGACGATGATGGCGATGAGCGGGCGATCGCCGTCTGTGCCGAACGGCGCGATCCGGCACGGGTGGCGGGCAGCCGCTCCCATGCGGGTGAGAGCCTGCAACGCTACCTGGATAACCTGGGTTCACACGAGATTGTGAGTATGGGCAGTTCGTTAAAGCTCTGCCTGGTGGCCGAGGGCGCGGCGGATATCTATCCCCGGCTGGGTCCCACTTCGGAGTGGGATACGGCGGCGGCCCAGGCGGTGGTGGAGGGGTCCGGCGGCCGGGTCACGGACCTGGAGATGCGGTCTCTGCGCTACAACACCAAGGAGTCGCTGTTGAATCCCCACTTTTTCGTCTTTGGGGACGGTTCGGTGGACTGGTCCAGCTATCTGTAGAATCTGCATTCTCCAAAAAGCCTTTAGCCACAGAGGTCACAGAGTGCTTTGTGGTGGAACGGAAGCAGGGTTTCACCCTCCCCGCAAGCGGGGAGGGCCGGGTGGGGAGTCAAAATAGATATGTAGATGCAGATGTCTCACAGGGTGAAAGAACCACCTGTGGGAGCCGCGACCCCGCGGCGAAACGCGGGTTGTACTTTCACTTACGCCGATGTGTCTTCGTTCTCCTGGAACTGGCTCTGGTAGAGCCGGGTGTACTCACCGTTCCGGGTCAGCAGTTCTACGTGATTACCACTCTCCACGATGGCGCCTTCCTTCATCACCACGATGCGGTCGGCGTGTTCTATGGTGGAGAGGCGGTGGGCGATGACGATGGTGGTCCGCCCCCTGGTGAGCTCCTTCAGGGCATCCTGGATATAGCGCTCCGATTCGTTGTCCAGGGCCGAGGTGGCCTCGTCCAGGATCAGTATGGGGGCGTCCTTCATGAAGGCGCGGGCGATGGCCAGCCGCTGCCGCTGGCCGCCGGAGAGCATGACGCCGTTTTCGCCAATCAGGGTCTGCAGCCCGTCCGATAGTTCCTCGATAAACTCCATGGCGTGGGCGGCTTGTGCCGCCTGGACGACCCTCTCTTTCTCTTCCGGGAGCGGGCCGTAGGCGATGTTGGTGGCCACGGTGTCGTTGAACAGGGCGACGTTTTGGCTCACCAGGGCGATCTGTCGGCGCAGGTTGTGCAGGCGGTACTCCTGGATGGGGACACCGTCGATGCGGATCTCGCCCGAGGTGTGGTTGTAGAAACGCAGCAGCAGGTTGGTGATGGTGGTCTTGCCGCTGCCGGAACGGCCTACCAGGGCGATGGTCTCACCCGGCCGGATCTCGAGATCCACCCCGCGCAGTACCTCCTTTTCGGCCCCGGGGTAGTGAAAGCCCAGCCCCGACAGCTTGATGTGTCCCTCCACACGCTCCGCCTCATGCGTTCCTTCGTCCTCTTCCGGGGCCTCGTCGATCTGTTCGAAGATGGTTTCGCAGGCGGCGATCCCCTTCTGGATATTGCCGTAGACCTCGCTCAGCTGGCGGATCGGCTTCGGCATCAGGCCTGCCGCCACCACGAAGGAGACCAGCGCGGCGGCGCTGGTGGTTTCGCGCATGTAGAGCACCAGGAACATGATGACCGCCATGGCCAGCACGATCAGGAACTGCAGTACCGGGGTGTTGATGGCGCCCACCTTGACCATCTTCAGGCTCTTTTCCAGGTTGCGCAGGCTGGCCTCCAGAAAGCGCTGCTTCTCATACTCCTCGCCGCCGTAGCTGCGCACCACCTGGAATCCCTGGATGGTCTCCGAGGTGACGTGGGTGACCTGGCCCATGGCGTCCTGGATCTTGTGGCTCAGTTTGCGCAGCTTCTTGCCCACCACCGAGATGATGGCGGCGATGATGGGCGCCACCGCCAGAAACACCATGGTCAGCTTCCAGTTGGTCCAGAACAGGAAGGCGAGCAGGAACAGCACCGTGAGCCCCTCGCGGATCACCACCTTGATGGCGTCCGTGGCCGCCCCGGTCACCATGGTGACGTTGTAGGTGATCTTGGAGATCAGAAAGCCGGAGTTGTGGTGGTCGATATAGTGGTTGGGCAGAACCAGCAGTTTATTGAACAGGTCCACCCGCAGGTCGTGCACCACGCCGTTGGAGACCTTGGCCAGATGGTAGTTGCCGAGATAGGAGCCGAGACCGCGCAGTACGGCGATGACCAGGCCGGCCAGGGGGACGAAATAGATCAGCTCCTCCGATTTTCCCTCCAGGCCCTCAATGAAGTACTCCATCAGTTTGGCGAAGGCGGGTTGGGAAAGGGCAAACAGGGCGTAGCCGGCGATACTGATGGCAAACGCGGGGATGTAGGGCCGGACATAGCTCAGGAGCCGCAGATAGGTGCCGATGCTGCTGGTTGCCGTGGTTTTCCCCATACTGATTACGGTTCCTGATTGTTTACGCGGGCGGTTCTAGGGCGATCGGTGCGCCGGATGCCCATTATATATGATTCGCGCAGCGGTCACGGGATGAAGAGGAACGCATATTTCGTATCCAAACACAAGATATTGCGAACAGATACTCATTTTTTATTAAAAAATAGGCTATATTGTGTTGAATTCGATGGGAAATATGGAATGGAGCCACCCCCTATGAACAGGAAGCCGTTGCTGCTGCCCGAACTCGCTCCGGAAATGGAGAGTCGGCTGCTGCGCCAGCGGTTACAGACCCTTACGGATGAGGTGTACCGCAACGAGCAGGTTCTAAGGCGATTTCAGGAACGGGAACTGACCGTGCTGAACGCGGATACCCTGCCCGAACTGCTGTCGGTCCTGACTGAGGGGATGAAGGAGTCCTTCGGTCTGGCCTCGGTTACCCTGGTGCTGCATGACCGCGATCATGAGCTGCGGCACATCCTGCTCCACAACGGAAAATCCCCCGCGGATTTCCCCTGCATCACCTTCCTCGATAATGAGGAAGAGGCCCATCTCTCCATCCGGGCCCTGAGAAAACCCTGGTTGGGCGCCTTCTTCCCCCGCCACGCACCGCTATTTCCGGACCATAATGAGCTGGGCAGTATTGCGCTGTTGCCGGTGGTCCGGGGAACCCGGCGCCTGGGTTGCCTGAATCTCGGCTGCACCGACCAGGAGCGTTTTACCCATCTGCACGCCAGCGACTACCTCTGTCATCTGGCCACCATCGCCGCCGTGTGTCTGGAAAACGTGGCCAACCGGGAGCATCTGCTCATCAGCGGCCTCACCGACGCCCTGACCGGACTGCACAACCGGCGCTATCTGGAGGAGCGGCTGGAGCAGGAGGTGGCGCGCGCCTGCCGCTATCACCATCCGTTGAGCTGCCTGTTCATCGACGCCGACCACTTTAAGCGCATAAACGATCAATACGGTCATGAGGCGGGAGACTGCGTGCTGCGGGAGATCGCCCTGCGGGTCCGGGAGTGTCTGCGTGCATCCGACATGGCCGCCCGCTACGGCGGTGAAGAGTTTGCGCTGCTGCTGCCCCAGACCGGGGCCGAGGAGGCGATGATGCTGGCCGAGCGTATTCGCCGCTGTGTCTGCGCCGACCCCATACCCACCGATACGGGCGAGGAGTTGACGGTCACGGTTTCGGTGGGCGTCAGTCAGTTGCCGCTGGATTTGGTGAGCAACGAGACCCGGCGCCAATTGAGGCGTCGGCTGCTGCAGGAGGCGGATGCCGCCCTCTACCGTGCCAAGGATGCGGGACGCAATCAGGTGCGGTTCTTCAACGAATAAAAAACCCAACGCCCGTCGGCGTTGGGTTTTCATCCATAGTCAAAAGCCCCTCAGATCAGAGCGAACTTCTTCAGACGATAGAGCAGGGTGTCGCGGCTGATGCCGAGCAGGCGGGCGGCCCGGCTCTGGTTGCCGTTGGCCTGTTCCAAGGCCTGCTGGATGAGGCTCTTTTCCAGATCCGACAGCACCAGCCCTTCGGGCGGCAGACGGAACAGGCTGGAGGCGGGTTGGCTGTTTTGCCGGAACTCCGCGGGGAGGTTGTCGGCGGTGATGGCGCGCCCGGGCAGCAGGACGCTCAGGCGCTCACACAGGTTGCGCAGCTCGCGGATATTGCCGGGCCAGCGGTACTGTTGCAGGGCCTGCCTGGCGGATTTCTCGAAGGTGATGGCCTGGGTGCCGTGTCCGGCGGCGAACTCCTGGCTGAAATGGGCCAGAAGATACGGGATATCGCTCGCCCGCTGGCGCAGGGTTGGCATGTGCAGAGGGACTACGTTCAGGCGGTAGAACAGGTCCTCGCGGAAACGCCCCTCAATCACCTCACGTTGCAGGTCGCGGTGGGTGGCCGCCACGATACGCACGTTCACATGGAGCGGGGTGGAGGAGCCCACCGGGAAGATTTCGCCCTGTTCCAGGAACCGCAGCAGTTTGGCCTGCACCGCGGCGGGCAGTTCCGCCACCTCATCCAGAAACAGGGTGCCGCCGCCGGCGGCCCGGATGTAGCCTTCGCGGTCGCTGGTGGCGCCGGTAAAGGAACCCTTGATGTGTCCGAACAGCAGCGACTCCGCCAGGTTCTCGGGCAGCGCGGCGCAGTTGACGGAGATGAAGGGGCGTCCGTGGCGGGGGCTGCCCTGGTGTATCAGGCGCGCCAGCAGTTCCTTACCCGTACCGCTCTCCCCGTTGATCAGGGTGCTTACATCGGTGGCGGCCACGATTTTGGCCGCATTGACCACCTCCAGCAGGGCGGGATCGTTTCCGAGAATGGCTTTTTCCGTCATTGTTCTACACTCGTCGGTTTATTCGGAATTTCCGATGGTACCAAAAACAGATTGGTTCCGGAAATGAGTATTGTCAGCCCGGCCAGGACGATGATCCAGCCGAAAAAACGGCGCAACTCCACCTTTCTCCCCATCCGGGCCAGCCAGCCGGTCATGGCGCCGGTGGCGGTCATGGCCGGGAGGGTGCCCATGCCGAAGGCGAACATGAACAGGGCGCTGGTCAGGGGATCGCTCAGGGGCAGCGCCAGGAACAGGGCGTAATAGACCAGGCCGCAGGGCAGCCAGCCCCATACCAGTCCGGCCAGCAGGGCGCCGGAGCGGGTCTTGATCGGCAGCAGCCGGCGTCCGATGGGCTCCAGCCGCTTCCAGATCGCCCCGCCCAGAAGATCCATGCGGCGCAGCCAGGGGACGGCGTCCGACAGATAGAGGCCGATCAGGATCATGGTAAGCGCCGCCATGAGGCCGGCCATGAACCGCCAGGACTCGCCCCCGGTCCAGCCCAGCAACTGGCCGGTGAACCCCACCAGGGCGCCCAGCAG
>JBNKPL010000055.1:0-14569 GCA_050295355.1 Sedimenticolaceae bacterium | reverse complement strand
ATATTGAGCGCCATTAGTGCGGCATTGAAGACCACTCCCACCGCACCCATCAGGATCAGTGGCTCAGACAACCAGTTGGAGATGGATTCCAGATATACACCCAATTTGACTATCAACGCCCAAGCAAAGGCCATCAACAGATTGGAAACGGGACCCGCCAACGCTACCAACCTCATATCCCTACGGGGATTCCTGAAGTTACGGGCGTTTACTGGCACCGGCTTGGCCCAGCCGAAAATCACCGGGGTAAAAAGAAACATCAGTAACGGAAGAATCACGGTACCGAAGGGGTCGATATGTTTCAGGGGATTGGCCGACACCCGCCCCAGCATACGGGCGGTCTGATCCCCCAGCCTGCCCGCCACCCAGCCGTGTGCCGCCTCATGCATAGTGATGGCGAATAGCATGGGTAATGCCATAACCGCGATTTTTTGTATAACCAGATTCAAATCCATCGCGCTACCTGCTACTCCTCCAGAAAGGCCACATCGCCCTTGCCCATACGCACCACCTGGGGGCGGTCATCTTCCATAACCAGCACCGTGGTGGGTTCAAAGCCGCAGTGGCCGCCATCGATCACCAGATCGATCTCGTGGTCGAGCAGATCCCGGATCTCATAGGGATCGGTGAGCGGCAACTCCTGTCCCGGCAGGATCAGGGTGGAACTCATCAGCGGCTCGCCCAGTTCCGTCAACAGCGCCTGGGCGATGGCGTTGTCCGGGATACGGATGCCGATGGTCTTGCGCTTTACGTTCTGCAGCCGCTTCGGCACCTGCTTGGTGGCGCGGTGGATGAAGGTATAGGGACCGGGAGTCAGGTTCTTGAGCAGGCGGTACTGCTGGTTGTCCACCCGGGCGTAGGTGGCGATCTCCGACAGGTCGCGGCAGACCAGGGTGAAGTTGTGGTTGTCGTCCAGACGGCGAATCCTTCGGATTCGCTCCATGGCCGCCTTATCGCCGATGTGGCAACCCAGGGCATAACTGGAGTCGGTGGGATAGACCACCAGCCCGCCATGGTGGATGATCTCCACCGCCTGACGTATCAGCCGCGGTTGCGGATTCTCAGGATGTATCAGAAAAAACTGCGCCATCTTTTCCTACCGAACATTCCGTCAGGCGATCAATGCGTTTTGCTTTTCCGGCCAGTCGTGCCAGATGGGGGTAACGCCTTCGGGTAGTGGGTGAAGCCTGCCCAGTTCCACCCAGGGATTTTCCGGGCCGTGATAATCGGAGCCGCAGGAGCCCAGGAGTTGGAGTTCCCGGGCATGACGCGCCATATTCATGGCGTCGTCGCGGGAATGGCTGCCGGAGATCACCTCCAGGGCCGCGCCGCCCAGTTGCATGAACGTTTCCAATAGCCGCCGCAGTTTGGCGCCCGTGAAGGGGTGGCGGGCCGGATGCGCCACCACCGCCTGACCGCCCGCGGCCTGAATCCAGGCCAGGGCCTCTTCGAGGGAGGCCCATTCACAGGGCACATAGCCCGGTTTGCCGCGTCCCAGGTAGCGCTGGAACACCCGCCGCATATCGGGGGCATGGCCCTGTTCCACCAGATAACGGGCAAAGTGGGCGCGGCCGATCAGGTGGCCGCCGGAGTGATTCTTCGCGCCCTGATAGCTGTCCTTGATCCCAGTGCGCTCCAGTTTGCGGCCGATCTCCAGGGCGCGATCGGCGCGGATCTCCTGTAACCGGGCCAATCCGTCCTTGAGGATTTGACAGTGGTGATCAATGCCCAAACCCACGATGTGCACCACATGCCCATGCCAGGTAACCGATATCTCCACCCCGGGGATCAGGGTGATGCCCGCCAGCCGTGCCGCCCGCAGCGCCTCGTCCACCCCCCCCGTCGTATCGTGATCGGTCAACGCCAGCACATTCACCCCCGCCTGCCGGGCGCGGGAGACCAGCTCCGCGGGCGTCAGGGTGCCGTCGGAGGCGTTGGAGTGGGTGTGGAGGTCATATTTAACCCGCATTTCTCACCACCCTTCTACTGCGGACGCCGAACCACCCGCTGTGACAGGATGTACTCCCTCCAGCCGGTTCGACGTAGTATCAACTACGCCTTCACCGTCTTTCGGTCCGTGCGCCCAGTCACAGCGGCGTTTCGTCGCCCTCGCGACGAACGGTGGTGAGAAAAACGGGTTAAGAGACATTCGCCTATTCTACCTGAACGGAGGGAAGTAATCCGATACAATCCAGCCTCAATTTGTGTGTGGGAGTATTCAAAACCATGTATTACGCCATCATGGGCACCGACCGGGAGAACAGCCTGGAAGCCCGTCTGAGTGTGCGGGCCGAACACCTGCAACGGATCGAGAAGCTGCGCGACGAAGGGCGGCTCCTGCTGGCCGGCCCCCACCCCGCCATCGACTGTGAAGACCCGGGTCCCGCGGGATTCAGCGGCAGCCTGATCGTGGCGGAGTTTCCGGACCTGGAGAGCGCCCGCGAGTGGGCGGAAGCCGATCCCTACGCCCTGAGCGGGGTTTTCAGCAGCGTGACGGTGAAACCCTTCAAGCGGGTCCTGCCCTGACGCCATTTTTGGGACTGGCTGATTGAAGAAATTTAGCCACAAAGTACTCAGCGGGCCACAGAGAGTAGTAACGCACAAACGCTTTACTTGATCGTTAACCTCCGTGTTCTCCGTGCGCTCTGCGGCAAAAAATTAGGATTTACGAAACCGCACCCGTCGTGCGGCATCCCGCCTTACTCCTCTTCTTCCTTTTTGCCGCTCTGCTTGAGGCTGGCGACCGGGACCTTGATCTGCTGTGGCTGGTCCTTGTAGTAGGGTCGATCCCTGGGGATACCCGCCTCATCCGCCAGTTCCCGCTCCCGCAGGGCGATCAGTTTCAGGCAGTCGCGCACGCTCTCGGAGGTCTCCTCGGTGAGAGGGCTGGGCCGTCCGGGTGCGGGGGTGATGTCGCGTATGATGCTGGTCAGCACCTTACGCATCACCATCAGTATCTCGCGCTCTTTGGATTCCATAATGCTCCCAATGTAATTTCTTGGCGTTGAATCAGGGTCAGAGTTGGTTATACACCTGTTCCAGGTGCCGTTTCACCCTCTCCCCCTCCCGCAGGATGGCCGCCACCCGCTCTTCCCGTTGCTCAAGCTCTCCCGCACGGATTCGCCGCTCCAGCTCGGCCGCCAGGGCGGATAGCCGCTCCGCCCCCACATGCTGGCAGGACGATTTCAGACTATGGGCGTGCCGCCCGAGCTCCGCCAGGTCGCCGGATGCCAGGGCCGACGCCAGACCATGGAAGTTCTCGCCGGAGGTGGAGAGATAGGTCTCCAGCACCAGGGGGAAATCCTCAACCAGCAGCTCACGCATGGCGTCCAGGGCCGTTTCGTTAACCGCCGGCGGTTGGGAGATCGTGCCGTTCTCTTGCATGGCCTAGCCGAGCTCCCGCGGATCATTCAACAGGGCCGTCAACGCCGCTTCATCCAGCACCGTCACCTCCAGGCTTTGTGCCTTCTCCAGCTTGGACCCGGCGTCGGCGCCCGCCACCAGGTAATCGGTCTTTTTGGATACGCTGCCCGCCACCTTGGCGCCCAGGGCCTGGAGTTGCTCCTTGATCTCGTTGCGCGGCCGGCTGAGGGTCCCCGTCAACACGAAGGTCTTCCCCGACAGTGGCTGCTCGCTCTTGTCCTTTACCTCCAAATCCGGCCAATGCACCTTCGCTTCACGTAACTTCGCGATCACCTCCTGATTGTGCTGCTGGCGGAAAAATGTCACCAACTGATCCGCCAGTACCGTACCTACACCTTCAATGGACAGGCGGGGTTGATTAGCAATGGCCTTCACATCCGCCGCCATCAAACTATCCAAATCAGGAAATTTCTCCATCAACAAGTGGGTATGGGCTGGCGTCAGCCATTTGAAATCGAAATTGGCCGCGAAGCCGGGATCGCTGGCCGGCAAACGTCTCTCTGGTGGTAACGCTTGCAAGGCCAAGTGTAACTTTTCCGCCTGGCTTGGTTTTATTTCCACCAGATCAGCAAGACGCAGTTCCATGACGGCTTCCAGTGAACCAAGTTCAATCGCAAGGGTTCTCGCCATGGCCTCGCCTATACCCATAATACCCAGGGCGTAAAGAAAGCGGCCCAGGGTTGTGCTCTTGGACTTCTCCAGCGCATCCAGCAGGTTTTGTGCCGACTTGTCTGCCATGCGCTCCAGACCCGCCAGTTGTTCCTTGTCGAGGTGAAATAGGTCCGCTGGGTCTTTCACCAGTTCCAGTTCTACCAGCTGTTCCACCAGTTTATCGCCAAGCCCCTCGACATCCAGGGCCTTGCGCGATGCAAAGTGCTTGATGGCCTCTTTACGCTGAGCTGCACAGAACAAGCCGCCAGAGCAACGTGCAACGACCTCACCTTCCGGTCGTAGGATGTCCGACCCACACTCTGGACAGATTCTTGGCAGTTGCACAGGCACGGTGTTTTTCGGGCGTTTGTTTAGTAGGACTTTTTCAACTTTCGGGATGACATCGCCGGCACGGCGTATCAACACCGTATCGCCCTCGCGAACATCCATGCGCATCACTTCGTCCATATTGTGCAGAGTGGCGTTGCTCACGGTTACCCCACCTACGAAAACGGGCTTGAGGCGTGCTACAGGAGTCACGGCGCCAGTGCGTCCTACCTGGAATTCCACCGCCACAACCTGGGTGAGCTCCTCCTGGGCGGGGAACTTATACGCGATAGCCCAGTGCGGCTCCCGTGCTTTGAATCCCAGGGCTTGTTGGTCATCGAAACGATCCAACTTAAAAACGACACCATCAATGTCATAATCCAAATCGTCACGCCTTTCAGCCAGATCCGCATACACCTTAAGACAGCCATCCACCCCTTCTGCCATACGCATTTCAAACGATACTGGCAGGCCCAGTTCCCGAACCTGCGCCATGCTTTCTGAGTGGGTATCGGCCAATGGGCCGCCACTGATCTCACCAAAACCGTAAGCGAAAAAGGCCAAGGGCCGTTGAGCTGTCACGCGAGGGTCGAGCTGTCGGAGTGATCCTGCGGCGGCGTTGCGCGGATTAACAAAAGTCTTTTCACCATTGGCGCGAGCGCGGTCATTCAACTCATCAAATCCCTTTTTAGACATGAAAATCTCACCACGAACCTCCAGCACTCCCGGCCATTTCTCACCTCTAAGCCTCAATGGAATACTCGGGATCGTGCGCACATTGCTTGTTACATCCTCACCACGCGCACCATCACCGCGAGTTGCCGCATACGCCAATTTGCCCCGTTCATAGCGTAGGTTGATAGCAAGACCATCAAGCTTAGGTTCGGCGACATAAACCAACTGCCTCTTCACACCAAGACGTTCACGGGCACGGCGATCAAAGTTACGTAGTTCTTCTTCACTGAAGGCATTACCTAGGGACAGCATGGGTACTGCATGGGTAACTTCATCGAAGCCATCCATCGGCGCACCGCCTACCCGTTGGGTAGGGGAATCGGGGGTGATCAGCTCGGGATATTCGGCTTCCAGCCGCTGCAGTTCGCGCAACAGGCGGTCGTATTCGATGTCCGGGATCTCTGGATCATCCAGTACATAGTAGCGGTAGTTGTGATGATCAATCTCATCCCGCAGGCGGAGCGCCTGCTCTGTGATCTTCTGGGGGACGGCCATTAGCGGCTTCGGGCCAGTTGCAGCTGACGGTGGTATTCCTGAATCTCTTCCCGCATGTGTTCGATGGTCTGTTTGCTGAGATCGCTGTGGCTATTGTCCTGCAGGGTCGCCTCAAGCAGGGTCGCGAGCCGTTCCGCCGTGAACAGGAGTTCGGAAAAGGTGGTGAGGCCGTCTTTCGGCCCCGGCAGGCGGGCGAACAGGGTCAGCCCCGGGGTTGAGAACTCTTCCATCCGATCGATGGGAAAGGAGCCCGGCTCCACCATGGAGGCAAGACTGAACACGGGTTTGTCGGAATCAGAGGCCGGGTCAAAGCTGTGATAGATCCCCCATTCGCCATACTCCATGTTGACATCCAAAACGGCGCACAGGATATCGTCGCCGCTGAAGCGCCCCTCCTGGGGTACGATGTTGATCTGGATGATCTTGAGGGGGAGTTGCGGTTCCGGCGCCGCCGCCTTCTGTTGCCGGGAGTCATTGCCGCTGCCAAAGAAGCGGAATGAGAACTGCTGTGCACGGGGCTCTTCCGGTTTCGCCGCCCGCTTGTTCCCGCCCTCTTCGTTGACCAGGTCCCCGAGACGTTTCAGCTCCTCTTCCACCTGATCATTTGCCGCCTGATCGTCTTCCAGCGGCTCTTCATCCTCTTCTTCATCCTCTTCCACGTCCGGAAGCGGCTCGTCATAGGTCTCTTCCAGCAGCGGAGGCTCTGCAAAGATGGGTTCCTCAGGCGGCGGGATTTCCTGATGTAGCGCCTGCTGCACGATGGGGAGTTCCTGATGGGCGGATTCCTGGAACGCCGGTTCCTGAAGCGCGGACTCGCCGTAGACCAGCGGCTCTTCGATGGGGGATTCCTCTTCCGCCTCCTGCCACAGAGGTTCTCTATGGTAGATCTCCTCGGTGGCGCGGAATTCTTCTTGATCACCCGTATCCACGGGATCGCGGGAGCGGCTCTCCCCTGCATGCTTGAAGCGGTCGGCAAGGTAGATTCCGAGGATCAACGCAGCCCCAGCAACGAAGAGGATTATGCGAAGGATATCGGCTTCCATCGTGCTTCTATATCAGCTTGTGATCTCCGTTTGACTCGCGGGGGGCGAGCCGGGTTTTGTCAGCATACCAAACCAGCCGGGGCGGGTTCATCCTTTTGTTACGCATTTCAGCTGGCCGCCATTTGGGCCGCTTCCTCCACATCCACCGACACCAGCCTCGAAACCCCGGCCTCATGCATGGTCACCCCGGTAAGTTGTTCCGCGATCTCCATGGTGATCTTGTTGTGGGTGATGATGATGAACTGCACCCGGTCGGACATGGATTTTACCAGTTCGCAGAAACGGCCCACGTTGGCGTCGTCCAGGGGGGCGTCCACCTCGTCCAGCATGCAGAAGGGCGCCGGGTTGAGTTCGAAAATGGCGAACACCAGCGCCACGGCGGTGAGCGCCTTCTCCCCGCCTGAGAGCAGGTGAATGCTGGTGTTGCGTTTGCCCGGCGGCCGCGCCATGACCGTAACGCCCGTATCCAGCAGGTCCTCTCCCGTCAGTTGCAGGTAGGCGTGCCCGCCGCCGAACAGGCGCGGGAACTTCTCCTGCAACCCCGTGTTGACGCGGTCGAAGGTCTCTTTGAAACGGGTGCGCGTCTCGCGGTCGATCTTGCGGATGGCGTTTTCCAGGGTGGTCAGGGACTCGGTCACGTCGGCGTGCTGGGAGTCGAGGTACTGCTTGCGCTCCGACTGTTCCTTGAACTCGTCGATGGCCGCCAGATTGATGGGGCCCAGGCGGCGGATGCGCATATCCAGCCGTTCCAGTTCCTCCTCCCAGCGCCCGGTATCCGCATCCTGCGGCAACTCGGCCAACAGCTCTTCGCGGTTGAAACCCGATTCACTCACCTGATCCGCCACCGTCTGGTGCCGGACCACGGTCTCCTGACGCCGCATCCGGGACTGCTCCAGAATGCCGCGCTTTTCGTTTACCTTCTCTTCCGCGCCGCTGCGCTCCTGTTCCAGACCGCGCAGTTTGGCCTCGATCTCCTCAAGGGTACGGCGGGCCTGCTTCATCTCCTCTTCCACCTGGACCCGGAGCTTCAGCTGTTGTTCCAGCTCTTCGCTCTGTTCCCGCAGCGGCTGTTCGGCCGACTCCAGGGAGGAGCGCAACTCCTCGCGCCGCCGGGAGAGCATTTGCAACTGACTCTCAACCCGTTGCAGGTTCTGATCCAGGGACTGGCGCACCGAGCGCTTGGATTCCAGTTTCAGGGCGATCTCATGGACCTTGCCACGCTCCCGCCGGGCCTCCTCGCCCGCCGCCGTAAGCCGCTGGCGCAGGGCGTCGCGCTTTTTGACCAGCGTCTCCCGTTTCTCGCCCAGGGTCTCCATCTCTTCCAGGGCCTGATGCAGCCGCGTGCGTGACGCTTCCAGTTCCCCCTGGTCACTGGTCATCTGCTGGCGGAGTTCCTCCATCTCACCCTGCACGGTTTCCCGGCGGTGTTTCAGGTGTTCCGCCCGGGCCCGTTTGCCGCTGAGTCCGGCGCGGATCTCGGACAGCTCCCGGTTGAGTCCGTCCAGCTCTTTTTGCAATTGCTCGCGGGCCTGTTCCGCCCCATGGAGCCGCTCTTTGCCCTGTTCCAGGGCCTGGGCCAGGGTTTCCGCCTTGGCCTCCAGTTGGGAGGCGTTTTTGGACAGCGCGCGGATCTCCTCTTCCCGCGCCAGCACCCCGGAGCCCTGTTCATTGGTGCGGCTGAAGCGCAGCCAGTTGGGGCCGATCCAAACCCCTTCCGGAGTAATGACCGATTCGTGAAGTTGCAGCCCGGAACGCATGGCCAGGGCCTGTTCCACCCCATCCGCCACCCGAATCCCGGCCAGCAGGGAGTCCACGGGCCAGGGGGATTTGACCCGCGCGGACAGGGCATCCGGTCCCGGCTCCGCACCACGGAAGGCGGATTCCGCGGTATCCAGCAGGCTCAACGCCCCCTGCCGCAGTTCCGTAATGCCGTTGGCGAGCTGATCCAGCCCCTCGGCGCAGACCGACTGGAGATGGAAGCCCAGCACCGACTCCACGGCGTGCTGCCATCCGCTCTCCACCTCGATCCCTTCCGCCAGCCGGGTGGCCTCGGCCAATCCCCACTGTTCCAGCCACTCGGTGGTCTCGCCCTGGTCCTTGCCCAGCGCCGCCTCCTGCAAAGCCTCCAGTGAGGCCAGGCGTCCCATGACGGTCTGGAGTTCCGCCCGGATCTCGTCCTGTTCGCCGTGGGACTGCGTGTTGCTCTCGCGTATCTCACGGATGTCGTTCTGTACCCCGGCCAGCTGCTGCTGTAGCGCCTCTCCCCGCTGCTCCTGCGTCTTCTCCCGCTCCTGCAGGCCGTCGATCTCCTGTTGCAGCCCGGGCTCCAGCAGGCGCTGCAGCTCCTCGTCAAAGCGCGTCAGGCGGTTGTTCCGCCCCTGCTCCTGCTGCTCCAGGTGGTTGATGCGGGTGCGCTCCACCTGGGCCGTCTCGGCGGGTTTGGCTGCCTGCCGGTTGAATTCATCCCACTCCTGCTGCCAGGCGTGCATGGCCTGCTCTTCTTCCGCCAGCCGCTGGTTGGCGCCCTCTTCCCGTTGGCGCGCCTGCTGGTACTCCGGCTCCTCCTGGGCCAGTTCGGAGGTCAGTCCCTGCAGTTTCTCGTGGTCCTGCTGCTGGTGTCCTTTCGCCTCCTGCCAGGCCTGTTCGGTCTCGTTGAGATCGCTCTTCTGCTTTTCCTGCGTATCCCGCGTGTACTTGATCGCCTGCTCCAGTTTGGCGATCTCGGAGCCCACGGCGTAATAGCGGCCCTGGACCCGGTTGAATTCGTCGTTGGCGCCGCCGTGGTTCTCCCGCTCATGCTCGATGGAGGCCTCCAGCCGGCGCTGTTCCGCCACCGCCGCCTCCAGTGCGGTCTCCTGCTCCGCAAGCAGGCGGTCCTGCCGCTGCAGTTCCGCATCCAGGGAGCGCCAGCGCAGCACCAGCAGTTCCGCCTTCTGACGCCGCTCCTGCTCCTTCAGTTTTTTGTACCTTTCCGCCGTGGCGGCCTGGCGGTCCAGATGATGAAGTTGTTTCTGAACTTCATCTATTAAATCATTGAGTCTGCTTAGGTTTTCCCTCGTATGCTTGATGCGGTTTTCCGTTTCCCGGCGCCGCTCCTTATATTTGGAGATCCCCGCCGCCTCTTCCAGAAAGGCGCGCAGATCTTCCGGCCGCGCCTCGATCAGGCGCGAGATCATGCCCTGTTCGATAATGGAGTAGCTGCGGGGGCCGAGGCCCGTTCCCAGGAACAGGTCGGTGATGTCGCGGCGGCGGCAGCGCACGCCGTTGAGGAAGTAGCTGGACTGGCCGTCACGGAACACCTGACGCTTGACGGAGATCTGTCCGTACTGGGCGTACTGGCCGCCTGCGCTGCCGTCGCTGTTGTCGAACAGCAGCTCGATACTGGCCGTACCCACGGGTTTGCGCGTGGTGGAGCCGTTGAAGATCACATCGGCCATGGATTCGCCGCGCAGCATCTTGGCGGAGGTCTCCCCCATGACCCAGCGCACGGCGTCGATGACATTCGACTTGCCGCAGCCGTTGGGGCCTACCACGCCCACGAGGTTACTGGGCAGATGAACGGTGGTGGGGTCTACGAAAGACTTGAATCCAGCGAGTTTGATCTTCTCCAATTTCATGGGCGGCTACGATACCTGTTGACCGCTCCCGGCACAAGCGCGGCGCTATCGAATCAGTAACATTAACTATCGCTTGTTACCTATTGTTTACATTGGATTAATAAGTCTGTTTCAGCCTTAGGGAGCGGAAGAAATATTATTCATTTTGTGTATCCCTTCCGGACGGAAATCCAGCCCCGGAAACGGCGGTTTTACACACGCCTTTAGGCCTCCCGCCAAACCCCGTATAATCGGCAGCCGTTTTTCCTTCCGCAGGGATCTGAAACCTATGTCGACCCAGCCACAGACAAATCTCGAAACCTTTGACAATCCCCAGCCTGACCGCGACTACACCATTCGCATCGCGGTCCCGGAGTTCACCTGCCTCTGCCCCAAGACGGGCCAGCCTGACTTCGCGGAACTGACCATCGAGTATGTGGCCGACAAGCTCTGTGTAGAGCTCAAATCCCTCAAGCTCTACGTCTGGTCCTTCCGCGACGAGGGCGCCTTTCATGAGGCGGTGACCAACCGGATTCTCTCCGATCTGGTGACCGCCATCGAACCCCGTTTTATGCGGCTGCGGGCCGAGTTCAACGTCCGTGGCGGCATCTATACCACCGTGGTGGCGGAACACCGCGCCGCAAGCTGGCAGCCGCCGCAGACGGTCTCCCTGCCCTAGGCCTAAGGATTTATCGAAACATGAAAGTACTCATTACCGGCAGCGCCGGATTTATCGGTTCCGCCCTCTCCCTGCGCCTGCTGGAGCGGGGCGACGAGGTGATCGGCATCGACTCCCTCAACGACTATTACGATGTAAACCTCAAGAAGGCGCGGCTGGCGCGCACCGCCGATCATCCCAACTACACCGACCTGCGCATCAAGCTGGAGGACCGGGAGGCCGTGGCCGAGGCATTCGCCACCCACAAGCCCCATCGGGTAGTCAATCTCGCCGCCCAGGCCGGGGTGCGCTACTCCATCGAAAACCCCTACGCCTATATCGACACCAATCTGGTGGGCTTCGGCAATATCCTGGAGGGGTGCCGCCACAACGAGGTGGAACATCTGGTCTACGCCTCCAGCAGTTCCGTCTACGGCGCCAACACCAACATGCCCTTCTCGGTGCATGACAACGTGGATCACCCCATGAGCCTCTATGCCGCAAGCAAGAAGGCCAATGAGCTGATGGCCCACACCTACAGCAATCTCTACAAACTACCCACCACCGGGCTGCGATTCTTTACCGTGTACGGTCCCTGGGGACGGCCCGACATGGCGCTGTTCCTGTTTACCAAGGCGATCCTGGCCGGGGAGCCCATCAACGTCTTCAACTACGGCAACCACCGCCGGGACTTCACCTATATCGACGACATCGTGGAAGGGGTGATCCGCACCCTGGACCGGGTGGCGGAACCCAATCCCGAGTGGTCCGGCGACACCCCCGATTCCGCCACCAGCTACGCCCCCTACCGCCTCTACAACATCGGCAATAACAACCCCGTGGAGCTGAAGCACTACATCGCGGTGCTGGAGGACTGTCTGGGCAAGAAGGCGGAGCAGAATCTGCTGCCCCTGCAGCCGGGTGACGTACCCGACACCTACGCCAACGTGGAAGACCTGGTGCGGGATGTGGACTACAAGCCCGCCACCTCGGTGGAGGATGGGGTGCGTAACTTCGTGGCGTGGTACCGGGAGTATTACGGGGTCTAGGGTCTAGGTCTCGAAAGCACCGCCCGGCCCGCCCTCTTCTTCCTGGCCGCGTTCAAACACCGCGATCACCTGGGCGCCGAACAGCAGGATCACAGCCGCCAACTCGAAACTGAGCAGGACCACGATGGTGCTTGCCAGGGAGCCGTACACCACGTTCACAAACGACAGGGTGGAGAAATACCACACCAGCAGGTGGCGTGCGCCCTCCCACAGCAATGCCGCGGTCAGGCCGCCCACAAAGGCGTGGCGCAAGGCGATGCGGCCCACGGGCATGACCAGGTAGAACGAGGTCATGAGCGCCACAAGTCCGATAACCCCCATGCCATAAAGCATCACACCCGAGGCCTGATCCAGGCCCCAGGACTGCCCCAGGGCATCGATCTGTTCCCCGCTCAGGGTCTGTATGGCGCCGCTCACCAGGGTGATAAGCAGAATCCCGGTGCCCACCAAAAAGATAAACAGAAACGGGATCAGGGCGGAGATCAGGAAGTGACGGCGGTGGATATTCACACGGTGAAAGAAGATCACCGACATGGCGTTCTCCAACACCGTAAAGGCCAGGGTCGAGAAAAAGACCAGCACCAGGATGCCTACCCAGCCAACGAACTTGCGATGTTCCAGAAACGAGGTGATCTGGGTGGTGAGCGCGTCCGCTTCCGCGGGCACCACAAAGGCGATCTGGCTCTGCACCGTGGCCAGCAGCGCCTCCTCCTCCATGAAATGGGAAAGACCCACCAGCAGCAGGGCGGCCAGCGGGACGATGGAGAGCAGCATGTGATAGGCCACCGCCCCCGACAGCAGCAGCCCCTGGTTGCGGCGGAATTCGGACAGCACGCGCAGAAAAAAGCGGCCCGGGTGTTTCAGCACCAGCCGCAGACGTTGCCCTTTTGGATGAGGATGGACGGGGAAAGACATCGGGGCATTATACGTGAGCGGTGGGGAAAATCGTCCGTACCATACACACCCAACGTACAATCCAGAACTTATCTTTTCTTGATCCCCTCACCCCAACCCTCACCCTGGGGGAGAGGAAGTTAACGGGACAACAGTGATTTTCGTACTATCCGTTAATCCGCACTGGTAGCCGCCGCGCACCCCAGTCACCCGGCTTGGCCTCAAAATGCCCGGCCACTGGCGTCCCGCAAAAGCGGCATGCGCCATGCGCGTCCAGGTTCCATTCTCCCAGTTGATACCAGTCCCGCTCAATCAGCCGTTTGCCGCATTGATGGCACCAGGTGCTGTCCCCGTCGGGGTCGTGGACATTACCCGTATAGGCGTAGCGGACCCCGTTCTCCATGGCGATACGGCGCGCCCGGCTCAGAGTCTCCGATGGCGTGGACGGGGTGTCCAGCATCTTCCAGGAAGGATGGAAGGCGGAGAAGTGCATGGGCACATCCGGGCCCAGGTTTTCCACCACCCAGCGGGTCATCGCATCAAACTCACTGTCGGAATCGTTTTCTCCAGGGATCACCAGGGTAGTGGTCTCCAGCCAGACCGGGGTCTCGGATTTGATATAGCGCAAGGTATCGAGCACCGTGTGCAGATCGCCACCGCATAAGCGGCGGTAGAAATCCTCGGTGAAGGCCTTCAGGTCCACATTCACCGCATCCATGTGACGGAAGAAGTGTTCCCGCGGCGCGCCCGGCGAGATGTAACCAGAGGTCACGGCCACGTTCTTGATCCCCAGCTCCCGGCACGCCTGGGCGGTATCGTCCGCATATTCAAGAAAGATGATGGGATCGTTGTAGGTATAGGCCACGCTGGTGCACTGCAACTCCGCGGCCCGCCGGGCGATGGTCTCTGGCGGCGCCCGATCGGCCAGGATATCCATCTCCCGCGATTTACTCATATCCCAGTTCTGGCAGAAACGGCAGGCCAGGTTGCAGCCCGCCGTACCAAAGGAGAGTACGGGTGTGCCGGGAAAGAAGTGGTTGAGGGGCTTTTTCTCGATGGGATCAACGCAAAAACCGCTGGAACGTCCGTAAGTAGTAAGGACAACCTCCCCGTCCTGGCAGGCGCGGACAAAGCAAAGCCCCTGTTTGCCTTCCTTGATTTTGCAGAAGCGGGGACAGAGATCGCACTGCACCCTTCCCCCTTCCAGCCGATGCCAATACTTGGTTGGGAACGCGCCCGCAGCCTGGCTCATAGGGTCACCTCTTTAATCCCGGCAAAGGGTTCTATACTTGGAGTATAGCCATCCTCGACAATCAGGATTCCGCCAATTCAGGGAAGAGAGCGAGACCACTTTACACCTCAGGGAGAAACGAACATGAACAGGGTGCAACCGCCTGTAGTGGCGGGTATCTTTTATCCAGACGCGCCGGATGAGCTGCGTCAGCAGGTGCATACCTATCTTGCCGCCGCCACCAAAGGGCCCTCTTCACCCAAGGCGCTGATCGCGCCCCATGCCGGTTATATCTATTCCGGCCCGGTGGCAGGCAGCGCCTATGCCCAGTTGTCATCACTCAACGGCCTGATTACGCGGGTAGTGATACTCGCCCCCTCACACCACCTGGCGTTCCGGGGGATCGCCTGCAGCAGCGCGCAGCAGTTTGAGACCCCGCTGGGCGCGCTGGAGGTGGATATCGGCGC
>JBNKPL010000054.1:12031-15095 GCA_050295355.1 Sedimenticolaceae bacterium | reverse complement strand
CGGCGGTCTGCGCCTCGGACCAGGGGATACCCATGAGCCAGACGATGGGCGCCATGAGCCAGCCGAGGATGCGCTGCAGGCTGAGGGGTTCGCCGCCCACCTCCGGCAGCAGACCGATGATCTGGTTGGCTAGATGCACCAGCGCCACCAGCACGATGAGCATGGCGATGATATTGAGGAACAGTTTCAGTCCCGCCAGGGTGCCGCGGGTGATGGCGTCCATGCTGCTGCTGGCCTCCTGGGGCGGGACCAGTTCGCCGGACGTAGACGCCGATGTTTCCGGGATCATCAGCCGCGCCACCAGCAGGGCGGCGGGGGCGCTGATCAGGGAGGCGCTGAGGATATGGCCGAGGGCCTCCGGGATGGTGTCTCTCAGGATACTGGCGTAGAGCACCATCATGGTTCCGGCGATGGTGGCCATGCCGCAGCTCATGACGGCGAACAGTTCACTGCGGCTCATCTTATTCAGATAGGGACGAATCAGCAGCGGCGCCTCCACCATGCCCACGAAGATATTGGCCGCGGCCCCCAATCCCAGCGCGCCGCCGATCCCCATGCTGCGCTCCAGTAGCCAGGAGAACCCCTTCACCACCAGCGGCAGGATGCGCCAGTAGAACAGCAGGGCGGAGAGGGCGCTTATCACCAGCACCAGCGGCAGGGCGCGGAAGGCGAGGATGAAATCACCCCCGGGGCTGGTGGTCTCGAAGGGGAGCGGTCCGCCGCCGAGATAGCCGAATACAAAGGAGGTGCCGGCGCGGGTGGAGGCCTCCAGCGCGCCGATGAGATCGTTCAGGGAAAGAAACAGTCCCCGGAACAGGGGCAGCTTGAGCAGCAGCAGGGCCAGACCCAGTTGCAGGCCGAGGCCGACCAGTACCGTACGCAGGGGCGGGGCGTCGCGCCGTTCCGACAACAGCCAGGCGATGACGGTCAGGACCAACAGTCCGGCGATACTTTGGATCATCTGCAAGGTTCCCCGTGCGTTTCGGCAAAGGATGTATTATGAAGGGATATCAATAGCTGTCCACAGTCCGGGAATTTATAACCATGTCCTATGCGGCCACCGTCAAGACACCCGTTGGGATCTTCGGTATCACCATCGAAGAAGGCAGAGTCTGTGCGGTGAAACGTCTCAAGAGTGTTTGTTCACAGCGGACGCTGGATGATCCTCTGGCGCGGAAAGTGGTGCAGCAGATGGAACACTATTTTCGAGATGGCGGATTTTGTTTCGACCTGCCGTTGCGGATGGCCGGCACCGAGTTCCAGCGTTCGGTATGGAAACAGTTACAGCGCATCCAACCGGGCACGGTTAAGACCTACGGCGAGGTCGCGCGGATTCTTCACAGCAGCCCACGCGCGGTGGGTAACGCCTGCCGCGCCAATCCCATACCCGTGATCGTGCCCTGCCACCGGGTGGTCTCCGCCCAGGGCATCGGCGGTTATGCGGGCGCCGTGGACGGCAAGCTTCTGGAGCAGAAACGCTGGCTGTTGAACCATGAGGGCGTCCCGTTGTGAAGCTGCCTCAGGACAACGGCACCATCGAGCGGTTCGCCGATGCCCTGTGGATGGAGCGGGGGCTGAGCCAGAACACCCTGGCCTCGTATCAGTCGGACCTGCGGCGCTTCGCGCTCTGGCTGGAAACCGAGAAACACCGGGGCTTGCTGCTCGCCCGGCGCGAGGACCTGCTGGAGTACCTGGCGCGCCAATCCATGGAAAAACGCAAGGCGCGCTCCACCGCGCGTTTTCTCTCCTGCGTGCGTCAGTTCTATCAGCACGCCCTGCGGGAGGGATGGCTGGCAGTGGATCCCAGCGCCCGGGTGGAGGCGCCGAAGCTGGGGCGGCCGCTGCCCAAGTCCCTCACCGAGACGGAGGTGGAGGCGCTGCTGGACGCGCCGAACATTGAAGAGCCGGAAGGGTTCCGCGACCGCACCATGCTGGAGGTGCTGTACGCCACCGGGCTTCGCGTCTCCGAGCTGGTGGGGCTGCGGCTGGAGCAGGTAAGCCTCACCCAGGGCGTGGTGCGGGTGATCGGCAAGGGCAACAAGGAGCGGCTGGTGCCCCTCGGAGAGGAGGCGGTGGGCTGGCTGGACCGCTTCATGAAAAGCGCCCGCCACGATCTGTTGCATGACCGGCTTTGCGAAGAGATCTTTCCCACCCGCCGCGGCGGCGGCATGACCCGCCAGGCCTTCTGGCACAGGATCAAAAAACACGCGGCGGCGGCGGGGATTGAAAAACAGATCTCACCTCACACCCTGCGCCACGCTTTCGCCACCCACCTGTTGAATCACGGCGCCGATCTGCGGGTGGTGCAGATGCTGCTGGGGCATAGTGATCTCTCCACTACCCAGATCTATACCCATGTGGCGCAGGAGCGGCTGAAGAGCCTGCATGCGCAGCATCACCCGAGGGGGTGAGGCCGAACCGAATGTCCAGTGGACATTCGCAGTCGGCCGAACGCCCGACAGGGATGTCGGGCCGGATGGGGTAACAGGGACGTATTTCTGCACGGCCCTGGACGAATAGGGATCGAAGTTGTGGCTTTTCTAATTGAACCGCAGAGACGCGGAGGCGCAGAGAGTATTATTTAGTGACAAAACCGAACTGTTTTATAGGTGGTACTGAACCCATCCCGCAAGTCTCTATATAGCGAAGAAAACAATAAACGTAGTTCTCTGCGTCTCTGCGGTTCGTTTTTTGTGGCGCTAAATTCGCTGCTGATACGCTTCGGTGGCGTAGCGCCGCATCATACGATGGCTATGGAAATAGCTGCCGTTCTTGGCGATGGCGTTTTTCATGACCTGAATCCAGCCGTCTCGGTCCTCGTAGTAGAGCGGCAGGACGATGTTCTGCAGTTTGTTGTAGAGATCGCTTCCATCCAGTCCGGCCTTGTTCGGATCGCCGTGGTCACCGATGGACCAGCCCGTTACCCCTTCGATGCAGCCTTCCACCCACCAGCCGTCCAGAACGCTCAGGCTGGGCACGCCGTTCAACGCCGCTTTCATGCCGCTGGTTCCCGATGCCTCCATGGGCGGGATGGGGGTGTTGAGCCAGACATCGGTCCCGGCCA
>JBNKPL010000054.1:0-11585 GCA_050295355.1 Sedimenticolaceae bacterium | reverse complement strand
TGTACCCCGTTGGTGATGGCGTGTACTCGATAGCCGGGGAACATGGCCTCGGAGGTTTCGGCGTGGCGTTTGGCCACCCCGTTTACATAGCCGCTCAGATTGAGCGCCAGACGGCTCATGTTCAAGGCGTCCTTTCCAGCCAGTTCTTTCAGATCGTTGAGGTCATATTGATCATCCAGGATCTGGTTCACCAGATCGTATCCAAACTGGTCATGCCCCGCTTGTACCGGGGTATGGGTGGTGAAGATGCAGGCGTCGCGTACCCGGTCGAGATCGAAACTGTAGTGGCGTTCCCTGTTTGGCGAGTGATTGCGCCGGTAGCGTTGCGCCAGTTCCATGCCCAGTAGGGCGGAGTGGCCTTCGTTCATGTGGTAGGTGTGGGGATCGAGACCGAGGGCGTGTAGGATGCGAATACCGCCGATACCCAGGATTGCCTCCTGCTTGAGACGGTACTCCTCGCCACCGCCGTAGAGGTAGTGGGTCAACTCACGGTCCTGGGCGCTGTTCTCGTCCACATCGGTATCCAGCAGGATCACGGCCACGCAGTTGCCGGTAGCGCCTTTGATCGTATAGAACCAGGGGCGTATCCAGACCTCCCGTCCCTCCAGTTCGATGGTGATCTTGGCGCCCAAGGGTTGGGCGTATTGCTCGGGCTGCCACGGATCGGTGTGTTCCACCTGGCGGCCCTGGAAATCGATCTCCTGACGCAGGTACCCAAAGCGACTGACCAGGGTGATGCCGACCATGGGCAGGCCGATATCGGCGGCGGAGCGCAGGGTGTCGCCCGCTAAAACCCCCAGGCCGCCGCTGTAGGTGGGGATCTCCGGGTGCAGGGCGATCTCCATGGAGAAATAGGCGATCCGGGGCCGGTATCCGCAGGCGCGTAATAGATTCATAGGGTTCGCTTCAGAAAAGGTTGTGACGGTCGATAGAAGATGCCATGGGGATTCTACGCATGCTTCGTGAAAGAGCTGTGAATGCTTCCGGGGCCGGGAAGCATCATCTGATCTTATGGGTATGGTAGCCTACTCTTGGTTATGTGAGAAACAGGGGAGCAGTAATGCCTTCATTCGACGTGGTATCGGAAGTGGATCTGCAAGAGGTCCGCAATGCGGTGGATCAGGCCAACCGTGAAGTGGGAACCCGCTTCGACTTCAAGGGAGTGGACGCCAAGTTTGAACAGAGCGATGCCGAGGTCACGCTGCATGCGGAACAGGAGTTCCAGCTGAATCAGATGCTGGATATCCTGCGCCAGAAGCTGGTGAAGCGGAGCGTGGATATCGGCTGTATGGATATCAAGGACCCGGAAAGCAGCCTTAGCGCCGCCCGCCAGCGGGTGGTGATCAAGCAGGGCATCGACAGCGACAGCGCCAAAAAGATGGTGAAACAGATCAAGGGCAGCAAGATCAAGGTGCAGGCCCAGATCCAGGGCGAACAGGTGCGGGTGACCGGCAAGAAACGGGACGATCTGCAACAGGTGATCGCCCTGTTGAAAGAGGCGGACTTCGGACGCCCTTTGCAGTTCACCAATTTCCGCGACTGAGGGGCTGGAAGGGGGCTTTCCATCCCTTCGGCGGCTGAGGAAATGAGTAAAAAGTTCAGATACTTGCCGCGCATTTCCTGCTATATTTCTACCTTAATGCACTTTTTGGGTGGTTTATTTCGATGGAAATGATTTGCCGTACAGACAAGGGGCTGAGACGGGAAATTAATGAGGATAGCGTTGCGGTATTCCCGGAACAGGGGATGGCGCTGTTGGCGGACGGGGTCGGTGGACACAACGCGGGTGAAACGGCCAGCTATCTGACCATCGAAGCGATTTCGGCCGATATGCTGATGCGTTTGGGGGGCACGCGGCCGGTCGGAACGGCAGAGATCGCCAGGGCGGTCCACGGCGCCAACCGATTGCTGCGCGATACCATCCGCAACGATCCGGAAATGGCCGGCATGGCCACCACCATCGTGCTGACCCTGTTTGTGGGCGAGCGGTTGCTTTACGCGCATGTGGGGGATTCGCGGCTGTACCGTTTTCGGGATTCGAAAGCGGAACAGCTTACCACCGATCATTCGGTGGCCCAGGCGCTGGTGGACCGGGGCATGTTCAAGTCTCTGGAAGAGGCCGCCAACTCCGGCGTTTCCACCTCTGCGCTGACCCGTGGCTTGGGCGTGGATGATAAGGTGGAGGTGGAGTTTGGGGAGACCGATGTGCGCAAGGGCGATGTCTATCTGCTGTGCAGCGACGGGTTGAGCGGTCTGGTCTCCAGCGACAGCATGCTGTTCGCGGCGGGGTTGGCGGAGTTCGATATGGGGCGGGCGGCGGATCGTCTTGTGTCCCTGGCGCTGGAGAAAGGCGGGACCGACAATATCTCGCTGATTATGATCCGGCCTTGAAGGAAATAAAGGTTTCGTTATGATGGAGAGCGCAGTTGGAGAAAATGTAATGCCGAAACTGGTGATCTATAAAAACGGCAAGGTTGCGGACGAGGTGGAGCTGACGGGTGAACCGGAGGTGACCATCGGCCGTGACCCGGATTCGGATATTTCCCTTCCTGATCCTTCCGTCAGCCGCCGTCATGCGCTGCTGCGCTATCTCTACTCCGAGTATTTTGTGGAAGATCTCGCCAGCACCAACGGCACCCAGTTGAACAACCGGGTCATCAGCAAGCACATCCTGAAAAGCGGCGACCATCTGCGCATGGGCAAGTTTGAGCTGCTGTTCGAGAACGAGCAGGAGAACGCCGCCCAACAGGAAGAGGATCTGGAGCGGACGGTGATCCTGCCCTCCGGCGAGGAGATCGCCGCGCCGATCGTCAAGGAGACCACGCCACAAATGGCCAAGGTCCACTTTTTCAGCGGCCCCGACAAGGGGAGCACCCGCGAAATCGGCCGCTCCATCTTTACCATCGGCCAGCCGGACGGCGATGTGGCCGTCATTGCCCGCCGTTCCCATGGCTTCTTTTTGCTGCGCGTGGGCGGCAACTCCAACCCCAGGATCAACGGCCAAGAGGTGGAAGGAGGCAGCGGCGTCAAACTCGAGGAAGGGGATGTGATCGAGGTGGGCGACTGCCAGGCGGAGATCTCTTTCAAAGAGTAATGTGGCGAAGGGCCGCTCCTACAGGGTGAGCAACGGTTCCCCTGTTGTTTTATTTTGTAACCGCAAAGCACGCAAAGAACGCTAAGGTTTGATGATTCATACCCTTCGCGTTCTTTGCGTGCTTCGCGGTTAGGATATTTCGAATCACTCGGTCTCAAGTTTTTTCAGTTCGTAGATCGCTTCCAGCGCCTGCTTCGGGCTCATCTCGTCGGGGTTCAGCTCTTGAAGCGCCTCTCTTAATTCATCATCCCCGCTTTGCGGCTCCGGGTCGGCGAAAGAGAGCGAGAGCTGGCTGGCGGCCAGTTCCGTATGGCGCTGGGCGGACTCCTCCAGCTCTCTCAGCCGCAGGCGGGCGCGCCGGATCACCTCTCTGGGCACCCCCGCCAGGGCCGCCACCTGCAGGCCGTAGCTCTGGTTGGCGGGCCCCTCCTTCACCGCATGCAGGAACACGATGCTGTCGCCGTGCTCCACCGCATCCAGGTGTACGTTGGCGATGCCCGGGTACTCTTCCGGCAGGGTGGTGAGCTCGAAATAGTGGGTGGCGAACAGGGTGAAGGCGCGGATGCGGGTGGCCAGCTCCACGCCGCAGGCCCAGGCCAGAGAGAGGCCGTCGAAGGTGCTGGTGCCGCGGCCGATCTCGTCCATCAGCACCAGGCTCCGGTCGGTGGCGTTGTGCAGGATGTTGGCGGTCTCCTCCATCTCCACCATAAAGGTGGAGCGCCCGCCCGCCAGATCGTCGGCGGCGCCGATGCGGGAGAAGATGCGGTCGATGGGGCCGATGCGGGCCGCCGTGGCGGGCACGAAACTGCCGGCATAGGCGAGCAGGGTGATGAGGGCGATTTGCCGCATGAAGGTGGATTTGCCGCCCATGTTGGGGCCGGTGATGATGAGGATGCGCCGCTCGTCATCGAACTTCACGCCATTGGCCACGAAAGGGGTGTCGCTTACCTGTTCCACCACCGGGTGGCGGCCCTCTTCGATCCTGAGCTCCGGCTCCTCCACCAGCTCCGGGGCGTTGAGTTCCAGCCGTTCCGCCCGTTCGGCGAAGTTTACGATCACATCCAGGGCGGCCAGTCCCTCGGCGCAGATCTGCAATACGGGGATAGCTTGTTGAAGCTCATCCAGCAGGGCGTCGTAAAGGGCTTTCTCCTTCGCCAGGGAGCGTTCCCGGGCGGAGAGTACCTGATCCTCGAACTTCTTCAGCTCCGGGGTGATGAAACGTTCCGCCCCCTTCAGGGTCTGGCGCCGCACATACTCTTCCGGGACCGTATCGGATTGGCTGCGGCTGATCTCGATGTAGTAGCCGTGCACCCGGTTGTAGCCCACCTTCAGGTTGGCGATGCCGGAGCGCTCCCGCTCCCGCGCCTCCAGATCCAGCAGGAATCGGTCGGCGTTGCTGGACAGGTCACGCAGTTCGTCCAGCTCCGGGTCGTAGCCGGGGGCGATGACGCCGCCGTCGCGGATCAGCATGGGCGGGTGTTCGATAATGGCCCGCTGCAGCAGTTGCACGATCCCGGGGTGGGAACCGATCTCGCTGCCCAACTGTACCAACAGGGGAGTCTGCAGAGGGGTGAGGCGCTGCTGCAGCATGGGCAGCCGGTCCAGGGAGTCACGCAGGGTGGCCAGGTCGCGGGGACGGGCCGATTTGAGGGCGATGCGGGCCAGGATGCGCTCGATATCCCCGATCCCCTGCAACTCCTCCTGCAGTTCCGGGTGGGCGGCCTGTTGCAGGATCTGGTCAATGGCGTCGTGGCGCTCCTTCACCGCCTGGATATCGCGCAGGGGGCGGTTGAGCCAGCGCCGCAGCATACGGCTCCCCATGGGGGTGGCGGTGCGGTCGAGGATGCCCGCCAGGGTGTGCTGGGGCTGGCCGCTGAGGCTGTGTTCCAGCTCCAGGTTTCGCCGTGTGGCGGCGTCAATGATGATGGCGTCCTCCCGCCGCTCCACGGAGAGTCCGCGGATGTGGGGCAGGGCGCTACGCTGGGTCTCCCCCACATACTGCAACAGGGCGCCCGCGGCGGCCACCGCCAGGGTCTGTCCGCTGCAGCCGAAACCGGTCAGGTCGCGGGTGCCGAACTGGCGGGTGAGTTGGCGCTCGGCGCTCTCTCCTTCGAAGTGCCAGGGGGGGCGGCGGGTGATGCCGCCCAGCGCGGGAAGCCCGCCGGGCAGCTCGTACTCCTCGGACAGCAGCAGCTCCGCCGGACGCAGCCGTTCCAGCTCCCCTGCCAGCGCCTCGCTGGAATCGAGTTCCTGGATGACAAACCGTCCGGCGGTGAGGTCCAGGGCGGCGAGGCCGAAGCGTCCGCCGTTCTCCAGCAGGGCGGCCAGCAGGTTGTCCCGCCGCTCCTCCAGCAGGGCCTCGTCGGTGACGGTGCCGGGGGTGACGATGCGCGCCACCTTGCGCTCCACCGGCCCCTTGCTGGTGGCCGGGTCGCCCACCTGTTCGCAGATCGCTACCGACTCCCCCTTGCGCACCAGCTTGGCCAGATAGCCCTCCACCGCGTGGTGGGGCACCCCGGCCATGGGGATCGCCACCCCCGCCGACTTGCCCCGCTTGGTAAGGGTGATGTCCAGCAGCCGGGCGGCCTTCTCGGCATCCTCATAGAAGAGCTCGTAAAAATCCCCCATGCGGTAGAACAGCAGCATGTGCGGAAACTCCGCCTTGATGCTTAGGTACTGCTGCATCATAGGGGTGTGGTTGGGGGCTGAGGAGGACATATTAGGTCAACGGTGGTTTCTAATCCGCTGGGTTGTTGTTAGTTAAAGGCGTAGTGCTTTTCCACCGGCTCTAGGATGTTCCAGGTGCAGGACAGGCCCGCCGGGAAGGTGACCAGATCGCCGCGGCCGAACTCCTGGGGTTCCCCGCCGTCCGGGGTGACGATCACCCGGCCGCGCAGGAAATAGCAGGTCTCTTCCCGGTCGTAGCTCCAGGGGAACTCCGATACCTCTTTTTCCCAGATGGGCCAGTCGAAGACGCCCAGGATTTCGAGTTTGGCCGGGGAGGGGCGGTGTTCGTGGTGTATGGAGGCCATGGTGGGTTCCGAGCAGGTTTGAAAGATGCACAGTCTATCTGATTTGATTCCGGTCAGAAATTGCTGGGATATTTTTTTGGGCACCATGAGCCCGTTTCAATATCGGTAACCAATCCCGACAGGTTGCGAAACTAGTTACCGATATTGAATTAGATGTAGTGACAGATAGGCCAGCAAAACCGGCTACTGCTGTAGATCAGAAGCTGGGCTCCATTGCCCCAACCACGATTATTGGCAATACTCCCTACATGGAAAAAGCACCAGACAGACCGCTGGAAGAGCTGGCGCAGAAGCTTGGCTCCCGCCTCGCCCGGCACGGATTGGTGATGGCCACCGCCGAGTCCTGTACTGGCGGATGGATCGCCAAGGTTATGACCGATATCCCGGGCAGCAGCGGCTGTTTCGACCGCGCTTTCATCACCTACAGCAATGAGTCCAAGCAGCAGATGCTCGGGGTCAAGGCGGCCACCCTGCAGGCCTTCGGCGCCGTCAGTGAAGAGACCGTGCGGGAGATGGTGGCGGGCGCCCTGGAGCGGAGCGGGGCCTCCATCGCCGTGGCGGTCAGCGGGATCGCCGGTCCCGGCGGTGGAACGGCGGAAAAACCGGTGGGCACCATCTGTTTTGCCTGGGGGCGGGAAGGCCGCGAGATCGTCTCCAAACGGGAGCGTCTGGAGGGCGGCCGGGAGCAGGTGCGCCGCCAGGCGGTGGCGCTGGCCCTGGAAGGGTTGTTGCGGCTCATTGACTAAGCAGGGGACACAGAAGCTCTTTTTCGCCCTCTGGCCCAACCAGAAGACCCGGGACGGACTGCGGCGCATCGGGCGGGGGGTGCCGTCCCATGGCGGACGTCCCACCCATCCGGAGGATCTGCACCTTACCCTGGTGTTTCTCGGCCAAGTGGCGGCGGAGCGTTTTGATTGCGTCCTCAGGGTCGCGGACGCGGTCAGGGCCGAAGCCTTTGATCTGGTGATCGACCGGGTGGGCCATTGGAAGCGGCCCAAAATCCTGTGGTGCGGCCCCACGGAAGCGCCCCGGACACTGCAGCAGCTGGTTGCGGATCTACAAAAGGGCTTGGCGCCTTGCGGCTTCCAACCCGAAGCGCGTCCCTACAGCCCCCATGTCACCCTGGCGCGCAAGGCGCGGCCAGTGGAGCACTACGGGCTGGATGTGCCCCTGGAGTGGCGGGCCGAGGAGTTTGTTCTGGTCTCTTCTTTGCCGGAAAATGAGCCGCCGCGCTACAGGATTTTGCACCGCTGGGCCTTGCTCTGACTGCTATCTGAAAAAAATTTACTCGGGGTCATGACACGGGTTCCGGCTTGTGCCATACTAGAGAACATCGATAGAACATGAGACGCGACATGGAGTCGCAACCAAGCCAACCACAGGGGATACCAATGGACGATAACCGCAAAAAGGCGCTCGGCGCCGCATTAAGCCAGATCGAAAAACAGTTCGGAAAGGGCTCCGTCATGCGTATGGGCGATCTCAGCGCCGTGCGTGATATCAACGTGATCTCCACCGGCTCCCTCGGACTTGACATCGCCCTGGGTGTGGGCGGCGTGCCCCGCGGCCGCGTGATCGAGATCTACGGGCCGGAATCCTCGGGCAAGACCACCCTGACCCTGCATGTGGTGGCGGAGGCGCAGAAGATGGGCGGCACCGCCGCCTTCGTGGACGCGGAGCACGCCCTGGATCCCACCTATGCGGAGAAGCTGGGCGTGGATATGGACGAACTGCTGGTCTCCCAACCCGATACCGGCGAACAGGCGCTGGAGATCACCGATATGCTGGTGCGTTCCGGCGCGGTGGACGTGGTGGTGGTGGACTCGGTGGCCGCCCTGACCCCCAAGGCGGAGATCGAGGGTGAGATGGGGGACTCCCATGTGGGCCTGCAGGCCCGTCTCATGTCCCAGGCCCTGCGCAAACTGACCGCCAACATCAAACGCTCCAACTGTCTGGTGATCTTCATCAACCAGATCCGCATGAAGATCGGCGTCATGTTCGGCAGCCCGGAGACCACCACCGGCGGCAACGCCCTCAAGTTCTACTCCTCGGTGCGGTTGGATATCCGCCGTATCGGCGCCATCAAGAAGGGTGACGAGGTGATCGGCAACGAAACCCGGGTCAAGGTGGTGAAGAACAAGGTGGCGCCTCCCTTCCGCCAGACCGAGTTCGAGATCCTGTATGGCGAGGGGATCTCGCGGGAGGGGGAGATCATCGACCTCGGGGTGAAGAACAACATCGTGGACAAATCAGGCGCCTGGTACAGCTACAACGGCGACCGGATCGGCCAGGGCAAGGACAATGTCCGTAACTTCCTGAAAGAGAACCCGGAGATGGCGCAGGAGATCGAAGCCAAGATACGGGCGGCGGTGTTCCCCGAGCAGCAGGAGCGGGCGCCCAAGGTCGAAGCACCGGCGGCGGACCTGGAAATCGAAGCCGAAACCGAAGAGGCTTGAGCCCTCTGGACTATCCGGAACTGGAACAGGCCGCGCTACGGCTGCTGGCGGGCCGGGAACACTCGCGGCTGGAACTGCGCGGCAAGCTGCGCTCCCGCGGGGGTGACCCGGAGGAGGTGGAGCGGCTCCTCTGTCAACTGGAGGAGCAGGGCTACCTGAACGACGAGCGTTTTCTGGAACAGTATGTGGAGGTCCGGACCCGGAAAGGGTTCGGGCCTTTGCGTATCCGGGCGGAGTTGCAGGAGCGCGGGTTGGACGACGCCCTGATCAGCGAACAGTTGCAGGAGAACGATCCCGACTGGCTGGAGCTGATGCGCCAAGCGGCCCGGCGCAAATTTGGCGACATCTCTTTCGGCGATCGCCGGCAGCAGACAAAAGTAGCCCGCTTCCTGGAATATCGGGGCTTTCCCCCCTCCCTGATCCGCAGCCTGCTGTGGGATGGAGCGGACTGAGGTCTCAATTTGTCGCATTTCCAAGGTTTCTTTTCCGAAACCGCCGTGCTGTGCGGCGGGAACCGTATTAGAATCCTTTTCCTGTAAAGAACCATTCACATCCTTAAGGAAACAAAATGAAACTGAAACAGTTGGCTGTATGGGGCAGCGTGCTTCTTCTTGTGGCGGGTTGCAGCGGTGATTCCGGCGACAAGGCCCTCTCCGAGACCGAGATCAAGGCGCTGGTGGCTCAGCATATTAAGGAAAACCCCAATATCGTGTTTGATGTGATCAAGGAAAATCCGGTGGTGTTCTGGGAAACCATGGAGACCGCGGCCAATGAGGCCAAGGAGACCTTCGCCAAGCGCAAGCAGGAGGAGCAAGCGAAACAGGTGGAGCAGATGGTGGATGCCGCCATCGACAATCCACTGCAACCCAAGATACGTGAAGATGAGGCAATTCGTGGTGCGCCCACGGCGCCCCTGGTGCTGGTGGAGTATTCCGACTTTGAATGCCCCTACTGTGCGCGTGGTTCCCGAGTGGTGGGGCAGTTACGGGAGAAATACGGCGTGCAGCTGCAGACGGTCTATAAGCACAATCCGCTCTCGTTCCACAAGCAAGCGAAAAACGCCGCGATCTACTATGAGGCGCTCCGTCTGCAGGATCCGGCAAAGTCCTTCCAGTTCCACGATCTGGTTTTTGCGGACCAGGGTGGCCTGGGCAAGGGCGACGCCTTTTTTAAAGAGGTGGCGGAAAAGGCCGGCGCCGATATGGTGCGCCTGGAGAAGGATCTCAAGTCCGACGCGGTTGAGCAGAGGATCAGTGCGGATATGCAGGAGGCCGCCTCCTTCGGTTTCAACGGCACCCCCGCCTTTATCCTGAATGGTGTGCCCGTCAAGGGCGCTTATCCGCTGGAGCATTTCGAGATGATCATCGAAAAACTTCAGGCCAAGGGGAAGCTCGCCTTGAAGTAGGTGCCGCACTGGTCCGCGAACAAGGCCCCGCTTGCGGGGCCTTTTCTATTTCCCCTCCAGCAGTTTTTCCACCGATTCAATCTCCTGCCGCGCCTCTTCAATGATAGAGAAGGAGAATTCGGGGCCGAGTTTCTCCAGCGCCAGTTTATGGTGGGCGGGGATCAGGTAGAGGGGGGGCAGCTTGAATCCATTTTTCAAGCCCACAAAGGCGTGCAGCTGGGCGGCGATGACGAGATCCGAGTAGTCGGGTTCCCCGTCGTGGTCGCGCAGCCAGTGTTCGGCATGCAGCGCGGCCTGCACCAGTTCATTTTGAAATCCCCACTTGCGCAGCACCATGGCGCCGAGTTCATCCTGCAGGGAGGTGATGACCTGCTCCAGCATTTTTGGGCTGTGGGCGATGTCCGGATAGTTGTTCGCCAGGTCCAGGATGGGTATGGCGCCGATATCATGCAGTAGTCCAGCCAGCATGGCCCGGTCCGGGTCGAGCTTCGTGGTGCGGCGGGCGAAAACATAGCAGATTGCGGCAACCCGTCGGCTGTGTTGCCACAACATCATCATCCGGGTTTTCAGTAACTGGGATTTCGTATGAAAAAGCTCTTTCATCACGAAGCTGATGACCAGATCGCGGGTGCGTTCCAGACCCAGCCGGGTGACCGCATCCAGGCAGTTGGCGATCGGGGACAGGCCGCCGAAAGCCGCGCTGTTAGCCACCTGGATAATCCGCGCAGTAAGGGCCGGATCCACCTGGATAATGCGGGCGATGTCCGCGGCGCCGGTATTCTCGTCCGCTACCGCCTTGCGTACCCGGAAGGCGATGTCCGGCATCCCGGGGAGGATGCAGCTGCCTTTTTGCAGCTTGTCATAAAATTCGACATAGATTTGGTTTTCCGTGCCGCCCTCGGCCAGTTCTATTTCGCCGGGTATGGTCTCCCGGTTCCAATGCTGCTCCACCCCCTCAAGGATTTCGTTGGGGATCTGGACAAAGGCGCATTTGGAGCGTGCGAAAACCTGTAGGTCAGCTTTCAGTCTGCTGGGGAGCGCGTAGCTCATATGCTCCGAGTCGAGCTGTATCTCCTGTTCCTCGCCGTTGTCATGGATCACAACGAAATCGCCCTTGAGGAGAAAGGGGGTTACGTTGGAGTCCTTGATCAGGTGGTAAAGCTCTTTGCCCGGTGACAGTTTTACTCTTTTCGATTGTCGTGCAATATAGGCCAGTATTGGCTGGGGAAGAGTGTGGAGTGGAGCAACTCGCTGCAGGTCTTTTATGGTCAAGGGCATTCGTTTATGTGATCTCACGGCGGAACGGCGGCCGTCAATGGGCTGCGGACATACTATAGATCATATCCGCATTGCGGAGTTTCATCCATCTCGGAATTTACTTCCCCTGGGAGTGCGCGAATAGAGGGTTGGTAAATGTAAAGGTATGAATGTGTTGCGAAAATTACTGTCAGGGCGTATCAGGTATTCTCACCGACATACCCGGTTTTTTGTCGGCATGCTTCTGTTGTCTCTGTTTCTGCTGCATGCTTCCGGTGAATTGGATCTGCCGCTTATGGATAGGGCAGAACTGATCGCCTACGACTACCGGCTGCGGGCAA